>JARKQH010000146.1 GCA_029974925.1 Verrucomicrobiota bacterium | reverse complement strand
GGTGATGCGGGTGCTGGCCGTCCTGAGCGCGCTGGGGTTGATCCCCGCGATCGTCGGGGGGCTGCTCGGCATGAACCTGGTTGACAATCCCTGGCCGCTGACGCTCTCCCAGGTGGCGTTTTCGGTGTGCCTGGCCATGGTAATTTGTCTCTATTTCTTCGTCGTCAAAGGCTGGCTGCGTTGAGTCCGAACTCTGGCAGTTCGTCGAACGCCTGGAAATTGTACTGGACCCGACCTGTCAATCGGCGCTCGCGATCCATGCGGGCCGGCGTTGTCCCCCGGTTGCAACACCGGAGCCGCCGCATGCCCCGTCTGCCGAAACGGGAGAAAGCCGCCTCGAAATCCAAGTGGCCGATCCCACCGGCTGGCCGCCGGACAGCTACTTTGACCGCGAGTGGGCGCTAACCGTCATGCAGCGTTCGCTTGAGGCGCTCCACAAGGAATTCGCGGCTGACGGGAGGGAGGAGGAGTTCGCGGCACTCAAGCCCTGGCTGGTGGGCGAGGCGCCGGCGCTCCCGCAAGCGGAAGCCGCCGCCAAACTGGGCCTGACTGAGGGGGCGGTGAAGGTGGCCATACACCGCTTGCGCAAACGATTCCGCGATCTGGTGCGTTGTGAGCTGGCCCAGACGGTCGAAGACGACGCCGGGGTGGAGGCCGAACTGAAATATTTCGTCGAGGTCCTGGCCGCGCAGTGAACGGGCTTTGCCCGGGCCGAGCTTGGGCAGTGCGGCAGGGCGGGCATCAGCCCGCGCGACATTCCAGCAGCGGCCCTTGACCCAGGCCTTCTGCGGCCCAAGCGGTTTGGCTTAAACCTCGCGCAACGAAATCAGTTTCTTGCTGATCGCGTATTTGGTCAGCCCCGCGATGGTGTGGATGTTCAGCTTGCGCATGATGCGCTCGCGGTGCGTCTCGATGGTTCGGACTCCGACATTGAGCGCGGCGGCAATTTCCTTGTTGCTGAGCCCTTCGGCGATCTGGATGAGGACTTCCCGTTCGCGGGGTGTCAGCTCGGTGGAGACGGCGGGCGGGACATCCTGGTGCATCAGCCGGTTGATCGCCACGCGTGCGATTTCCGGGCTGAAAAAGGTCTGGCCGGCATGCACGGCCTCAATGGCCCTGGTCAACTCGTCGGGAGCGGCGTCCTTCAGAACGTAGCCCCTGGCGCCGGCTTCGATGATGCGCAGCACATATTCAGGGTGGTTGTGGATGGTGAGGATCAGCACCTTGATTTCGGGCAACTGGCGCCGCAAAGCCTCGGTGGCGGCCAGGCCGGTCATGCGCGGCATGTCAATGTCCATGAGCACAATCTCGGGCGCCAGCTCGCGCGCCTTGTCCAATGCTTCCAAACCATCCGCCGCCTCCCCCACGACAGCCAGGTGGGGATGACGCGCCAAACAGGAGGCAATGCCTTTTCGGACAATCGGGTGATCATCCACCAAGAGAATTCGGACCGGACCGCTCATAATTCGCTGCCTCAAGGTAGAGGCAGGGCGAGACCGCAACAATCGGGGGAGGGCAGCGGCGCAGTCCCGGTGGTTTTCCCAAATCCCGCCCCGGGGAACCCCCGGGAAAGAAGGCATCGCGGGCGCAATGCGAGTGTCAGGTGGTCCACGCTGTGGGCCTTGGGGCGCTCACCGGCCTTTGATGCCCAAGGTCCGCAACCTCGCCGCCTGCTCAGGTGGCTGCCCGCCCCCGTTGGCCGCCGCGTGAGCAGCATCCTGCCGGCGGGGCGAGTCAAAGCGCCAGCCTCGGAATCCGGGGGAGTGCGGCGAACCGGCCGTTAACCCGCCGACTCCCGCTTGACCCACTCGGTGGCGTGCTGGGTCAGTTCGGCGGCGCTCCTGAGGTTGAGCTTTCGCTTGATCTGCTCGCGGTAGTACTCGATGGTCTTGACACTCAAATGCAGTTCGGCGGCGATTTCGCCGGTGGACTTCCATTGACCGATCAACTGGAAGACTTCCAGCTCGCGGTCGCTCAATCCCTTGACGGGGGATTCCACCAGGTTGGCCTGGCCGCGAACCTGTTGCTGCAGCATGCGGGCCGCCAGCGCGTCGCTGACGTAAACATTGCCGCTGAGCACCCGCCGGATGGCGACAATGATCTTGTCGAGCGCTTCCTGTTTCATGAGGTAACCGAGCGCGCCCGCACGAAAGGCAATTTCGGCATAGACATTCTCGTCGTGGGCACTCACCACGAGGACGGGCAGGCGGGAGAACCGGGCTTTGATGTTCCGCATCAGCTCCAGGCCGCTGCTCTCCTTGAGCGAAATGTCGGCAATGACCAGGTCCGGTTTGAGTTTTTCAATCGCGCTGAGGGCGTGGGAGGCGTCCTCCTCCTCGCCGCAGACGAGCATGTCACCCTGGCGGTTGATGAGCTGGGCGATCCCGAAACGGACCACTGCATGGTCGTCCACGAGCAAGATGCGAGTGCGGGTATCCTTGGGCGGGTTTGGTTTGGCCTGCGCCATGATCGTTGTTCAGGTTAATACACGTTCGACCAAGCCCCTTCCCGTCAGCCGTTTGCACTGCTCCGGCGGAATCCGGGGCTCCAGGTCAATGCCGCAGTCTGCACCGTCCGCCCCCCGGACGCAATCCCGGAGAAAAGCGCGGGGCGGATTGACAAGTTGTGGGGAATCTTGGCATTCTGGCGGGGTCTGCCCCTTCCGCACAACTGGCGGGCGGGGGCGGCTTTGGTGGCAGCGTCAATTGACCAAACTGCAACGTATAATCATCAGAATCACTTCAAGACCATGAAGCCTTCTCTCCTTATCTCCGCGTTCGTTGTCGGAATCGTTTCGTTCCTCGCCAGCCCCGCTCGGGGCGCGGCGGATTCGGGGCCGGTCAAAATCGGCGCGATTTTCTCGGTGACCGGGCCTGCGGCGTTTCTGGGCGCGCCGGAGGCCAAAACGGCCCGGATGCTGATAGACCAAATCAATGCGGCCGGGGGGGTCAACGGGCGGAGGCTCGAACTGGTGCTCAAAGACAGCGGCGGCAGCCCGGAAAAAGCGGTTTCCTTCGCCAAACAGTTGATCGAGGAAGACAAGGTGCTGGCTATTATTGGCCCTTCGACCAGCGGCGAGACCATGCAAATCAAGGCTCTGTGCGAAGAGAACCGGATGATCCTGGTCTCCTGCGCGGCGGCCGAGGTCATCGTCAATCCCGTGGCCCGATACGTGTTCAAAGTCCCCCAAAAGGACAGCCAGGCGGTCACCTGGATTTACCGCACGATGAAACAGAAGGGCATTAGAAAAATCGCCGTGGTCAGCAGCAACGACGGTTTCGGGGCGGCGGGGAAGAAACAACTGGAGGATATGGCCCCCGCAGAGGGCATCGAGATCGTCGTCAACGAAGTCTATGACAAAGGGGCGACGGATTTGACCGACATCCTGACCAAAGTCAAAGCCCAAAGCGGCGTCCAGGCGGTGGTCAACTGGTCCATTGTTCCGGCCCAGTCCATCGTGGCCAAGAACATGAAGCAACTGGGCATGACCATTCCCCTGTTCCAGAGCCACGGCTTTGGCAACCGCAAGTATGTCGAGCAGGCCGGGGTGGCCGCCGAAGGCATCCTGTTCCCCGCCAGCCGGCTGCTCGTGGTGTCCGAGCTGCCCGACACCCACCCCCAGAAGCCGGTGCTGGCCAAGTACCAGCGGGATTACGAGACGCTGTTCAAGGAAGAAGTCAGCACCTTTGGCGGGCACGCGTACGACGCGCTCATGGTGGTGGTCGAGGGGCTCCGGAAGGCCGGGGAACCCGACCGCGAAAAAGTCCGTGACGCCATTGAAAACCTGCGAGGCTTCGTGGGCACCGCCGGCGTGTTCAACTATTCAGCCACCGATCACACCGGTTTGGGGCTGGACGCCTTTGAAATGCTAACCGTCAAGGATGGCAAATTTACCATCTACAAACCTTAGCCCCTGCCTGTCATGAACCCCCTGACCGCCATTCTCACCCTCGGCCTCGGCCTGAGCCTGCTTGCTCCCGCGTCCTCCCTCGCCGCCGCCAACTCGGGACCGATCAAGATCGGCGCCATTTTTTCGGTAACCGGCCCGGCCTCCTTTCTGGGGGCGCCGGCCGCCAAAACGGCCAAAATGCTGGTGGACAAAATCAACAACGAGGGCGGCGTCAACGGCCGCAAACTGCAGTTGATTCTCAAGGACAGCGCTGGCAGCCCGGAAAAAGCGGTGTCCTTCGCCAAGCAATTGATTGAAGAGGAACAGGTGCTGGCGATCATCGGCCCCTCGACCAGCGGCGAGACCATGCAAATCAAAGCCCTGTGCGAGGAGAACCAGATGATCCTCATTTCCTGCGCCGCCGCGGAGGTCATCGTCAATCCCCTGGCCAAACATGTCTTCAAGGTCGCGCCCAAGGACAGCCATGCCGCCGTCCTGATTTATCGGACGATGAAGGACCACGGCATCCGCAAAGTCGCCGTGTTGAGCAGCAATGACGGCTTCGGGGCGGCGGGCAAGAAACAGCTCGAGGACCTGGCCAAGGCCGAAGGCATGGAAATCCTCGTCAACGAGGTCTATGACAAACAGGCCACCGACCTGACGGATATTCTCACCAAGGTCAAAAGCCAGCCGGGCGTTCAGGCGGTCGTCAACTGGTCCATCGTTCCGGCCCAGTCCATTGTCGCCAAAAACATGAGGCAGATCGGCCTGAACGTCCCGCTCTACCAGAGCCACGGTTTCGCCAACCGCAAGTACGCCGAGCAGGCGGGCGTCGCGGCCGAAGGCACCTTGTTCCCCGCCAGCCGCATCGTGGTTGGCGACGAACTCGCCGACGACCACCCCCAGAAAAGGGTCGTAACCTCCTATAAACAGGAATACGAGAAGCTGTTCAACGAAGATGTCAGCACCTTCGGCGGCCATGCTTACGACGCCCTGCTGGTCATTGTCGAGGCGCTGAAGAAAGCGGGAGGGCCCGACCGCGAGAAGGTGCGCCAGGCGATTGAAGGCATCCAGGGCCTCGTGGGGACGGCCGGCGTATTCAATTTCTCCGCCACGGATCACACCGGCTTGAGCTTGGACGCCTTTGAAATGATTACGGTCAAGAACGGGAAATTCACCGTCTATCGCAAGTAAGCCCAAGGCCGTTATTCGCTGTGATTTTCCGCTCGCTGGCCCTCGCTCGCCGTGGACCCTGGTAACTTAGCGCTTCAATACTTCCTGTCCGGGATCACCAAAGGCAGCATTTATGCCGTGGTGGCGATCGGCTTCAACCTCATCTACAGCGCCACCGGCGTGCTGAATTTTGCCCAGGGCGAATTTGTCATGCTGGGGGGGATGGTGGCCGTCACCCTGGCTCAGTTCGTTCCGCTGCCGGTTGCCGTGGCGGGGGCCATTCTCGCCGTGGCCGTCGTCGGTTGCTTGCTGGAGCTGCTGTTCTTTCGGAAACTGCGGCATCATTCGATCCTCCACCTGATCATCATTACCATCGGGCTCTCGATCGTCATTCAGGAGGCAGCGCTGCATCTGTGGGATGAGAAGGTCCGGTCCCTGCCCTATTTTACCGGAAATGAAATCTCGTCTGTCCGGGTGTTCGGCGCGGCCATTTCGCCGCAGGTGCTCTGGGTGCTGGGCGCGGTGGGGGTGAGCGTGGCCGGCCTTCATGTTTTCCTGCGATACACCTTGAAGGGGCGGGCGATGCGAGCCTGCTCGTCGAACCCCGAGGCGGCGATGCTGGCGGGGATAAACATTTCAAACATGCGGACACTGGCGTTTGGTCTGAGCGCGGGTTTGGGGGCGCTGGCCGGATGCGTCATTTCGCCCATCACCATGACGCACTACGAGATGGGCGGCGGGCTGGCGATCAAAGGTTTTGCGGCCGCCATCCTGGGCGGCTTGGGCAACCCCATGGCTGCGGTGGTTGGCGGGTTGCTGGTCGGGGTGTTGGAGGCTGCGAGCGTCCGGTATTTGCCCGCCGCCTACAACGACGTGTCGGCGTTTGCCATGTTGTTGCTGGTCGTGTTTGTGCGGCCGCACGGGTTGTTCGGCGCTCCGGCAGGCGCCCAAGTGAGGGAACACTGATGAACCTGATGCGCCGGATTCCGCCCCTGCTTCCTTTCCTCCTGTGCGCCGGAGTGATGGTGTCGTTGCAGCAGCTCATGCGCGCAACCGGCACGCAGTATTGCCTGACGCAGCTCACCATGTCCCTGTATTACGCCATCGTGGTGATGGGGCTGTGCCTGCTCATGGGCCATGCCGGCCAGGTCTCGCTTGGCCACGGCGCGTTTTTCGCCATCGGCGGTTACACCTCGGCGGTGCTCACGACCCACAATTTCTCGGCGTGGGGCCATTCATCGCTGGGGGGGTGGCTGCAGCAGGGCCGGGTGCTCATTGCCAAGGAGGACGTGTTCGGCAATGCGATCCTGACCGTTTCGCCTTGGGCCGCGTTCCTGGCGGCCATGCTGCTGACCACCCTCGTGGCTTTACTGATCGGCTATCCGGCCCTCCGCCTCCGGGGGCATTACCTGGCCATGGCGACGCTCGGTTTTGGGCTGATTGTGAGCAAGCTGCTGGTGGGCAGCACGCTGACCGGCGCGGCCGACGGCATCAACGGCGTGCCGCCCTGGCCCCTGGCGGGCAGCCTCACGGTCACGGGCAAAACCGCCGCCCGGGTTCAGAATTACTACATTGCCTGCGCGCTGGTGCTGCTGTTGCTCCTGTTGCTGCGCAACCTGCTGCGGTCGCGGATTGGCCGCGCCCTCCAGGCCATCCACGACCGCGAGACGGCCGCCAACGCCATGGGCATCAACACCGCCGCCTACAAACTCAAGGTGTTTCTTCTGAGCGCCTGGCTGGCGGCGCTGGCGGGCGTGTTCTTCACTCATTTTACCGGCGGCATCGGGCCCTCGGAAGCCGGCGCCTTCAAGTCCGTCCGCTATGTGGCGCTGGCCGCCGCCGGCGGCATGGCCAACTTGTGGGGTGTCACGGTCGTCAGCACCGCCTTGAATTACGCGTCGCTGCGCGGCTGGT
The DNA here is from genome assembly GCA_029974925.1 of Verrucomicrobiota bacterium. Taxonomy (GTDB): domain Bacteria; phylum Verrucomicrobiota; class Verrucomicrobiia; order Limisphaerales; family UBA8199; genus JARKQH01. Next base: position 41,054 of record JARKQH010000146.1, on the reverse strand, counting down.
TTGGCAGCCTGGATAACGCGGTGTTCGGCATCCTCCTGATTGTGATCATCACTCTGGCGCCCCAGGGGCCGCTGAAACCGCTCGGCGCGTGGCTCCGCCGAATCCTGGGGTTGCGCAACCTCTCTGAAGAGCGATTGGAGCGCTCATGAACCCGGCCCTCTCTTCCACCCCCTTCGCCTCGGACGGCCCCTCCACCGCCTCGACAGCCGTCCAGCCGCTGCTTGAGGTTGAGAATGTGCGGCGCAGCTTCGGGGGCCTCGTCGCCGTGGACGGAGTGAGTTTCCGAGTCCTTCCGGGTCAGATCAAGGGGCTGATCGGCCCCAACGGAGCAGGCAAGACCACCTTGTTCAACCTGGTGTGCGGCCTGCTGCGGCCCGACGCCGGCCGCATTGCGTTTCAAGGCCGGCCGATCGAGGGTTGGAAGCCCTATCGAATCGCCCGGGCGGGCATTTCCCGAACGTTCCAGAACCCGAGCCTCTTCTTGCAGATGAATGTCCTGGAAAACGTGATGGTGGGACGCCACCGCCGGGCGCGCCGCGGGTTTCTTGGCTGCGCCTTGCGCCTGCCGGGCCAGGCGGCTGAGGAACGCGCCATCCGGCAGGCGGCGATGCAGCAGCTTGAGGTCGTCGGCCTGGCGCACCTGGCCATGTTTCCCGCCGGTTCCCTGCCGTTTGGCCAGCGACGGCTCGTCGAGCTGGCCCGCGCGCTGGCCACCGAACCACGGATGCTGCTGCTGGACGAGCCAGCCAGTGGTCTCAACACGAAGGAAAAAGAGGACCTCGCCGACCTGATCCGGCAAATCCGGGACCGTGGCATCACCCTCCTGCTGGTCGAGCACGATATGTCGCTGGTCATGCGCCTGGCGGACGAGATCGTCGTGCTTCACCACGGCGCGCGCATCGCGGAAGGCCCGCCTCAAGTCATTCAGAATGACCCGACCGTGATCAACGTTTATTTGGGCGGTAATCTGGACCATGCTACTTCAAGTCAGGAATCTTAGATGCGGCTATGGCAGCCTCGAGGTCGTCCACGGCGTCAGCCTCCACGTCGCCGCGGGCGAGATTGTCGGCTTGCTGGGCGCCAACGGCGCGGGGAAATCCTCGCTGCTCAAGGCGATGGTGGGGCTGCTGCCGGCCTGGGCGGGGTCAATCTGTTTGGAGGGGCGTCAAACCCGCGGCCAGCCGGCCTGGCGTTGCATCAGCAATTCCCTGGTGCTGGTGCCCGAAGGCAAGATGATCTTCGCGGACATGACGGTCAGGGAAAACCTCCTGATGGGCGGCTACCACAACCCGGACCGCAACCTGCAGCTTGAGCTGGTCCTGCAGCGTTATCCGCGCCTGGCCGAACGGCTTCATCAGCTCGGTGGCACCCTGTCGGGCGGCGAACAGCAAATGCTCGCGCTCGCGCGGGCGCTGATGGCCCGGCCTAAAATCCTGCTGCTGGACGAACCCTCCATGGGGCTGGCGCCACGGCTGGTTGAAGAAATGTTCGCTGAAATCCTCAAGATGAAGGACCTGGGCGTCACCGTGCTGCTCGTTGAACAAAACGCCATGGCCACCCTCCGCATCGCCGACCGCGCCTACGTGATGGAGACCGGCGAAATCACCCTGGAGGGCCAGGCCGCCGACCTGCTCCACAATCCGGAAGTCAAGCGCGCTTATCTGGGCGCCGCCGGCCGCGAGGGCTGGGAAGGCTGAACCGGCCATGTCGCCCGATTTTTTGACCCATGAATATCTTTGACCGCCGTTACGAAACCATGCCCCGGCCGGAGCTCGAGCAACTGCAACTCGAACGCCTTCAGGCCCTCCTGGCGCGTCTGCGCCGCAAGGTCCGCCGTTACCGCGAGAGCCTCGCCGACCTGCGGGTCGAATCCCTCGATGACCTGGCCCGGCTGCCCTTCACCACGCCCGAAACGCTGGCCGACGCCTTCCCCTACGGCCTGTTTGCTTTTCCGTTGCGTGAAATCATCCGCCTTCACTCCGCCGTCGGCCCCGAGGGGCGCCCGATGGTCATCGGTCACACGCGCAACGACCTGACGCAATGGAGCCGCCTGGCAGCCCGGCAGCTGGCCGCAGCGGGCATGACCGCCAACGACGTCATTCAAATTGCCCGCGGCCGCGCCGCGGCCGCCGCCGCCTCGGGTTATCTCCTCGGAGCCGAGCTCATCGAAGCTTCGGTCATCGCCGAGGACCCCCTCCACCTGGATTACCAGTTGGCCATGCTGCAGAACTACCGGCCCACGGTCCTGATCACCACCCCCACCCACGCCCTGGATTTTGCCCGGTGCCTCGAACAGCGCCGCATTGACCCCCAGTCCCTCCACCTCCGCAGCGTGCTGCTTTCCCGCAATGTCAATCCGCAAATCCGGGAGCAGGTCGCCAGCGGGCTCTTCGCGTCCGTTCGCTGCACCTTTGGGTTGGGCGAAATCCTCGACCCCGGACTGTGCGTGGAATGCGAAGCCGGCCAGTTCCACATCAATGAAGATCAGTTTCTGCCCGAGATTTGCGATGGTGAGCTGGTCATTACCACGCTCGCCCGCGAAGCCCTGCCGCTCCTGCGTTACCGAACCCGCCTCGCCGCCAGCTTGCGCCGCGAAAAATGTATCTGCGGACGCACCGGCGCCCTGGTGGAGCCTGGCCAGCGGCTCGACCGGCAGTTTCGATTCCGTGAAATCACCTTCTACGAAGCCCAGATTGCCCACGTGCTGGCCCAAACCCCCGCCGCAGGCCATCGGTTCGAGGTCCAACTCACTGAAACACAGCTCACCATTGCCATCGAAATCTCCCAGGACCTCTTCGCAAACACCTTGACTTCCGCTGAGAATCCGAGGCGCCAAATTGAGCTCGAATTACTGGCCCGGCTGGGGCTGGAAGCCGAAGTCCGTTTCGTCGAACCCAAGCGGTAAAAAACCGGTGCCCAAGACCGGTTTGGCAGGGACTTTTTCGGCCATTTTTCCAAGGCAATAACGTTTGCGTAAATTTTTTCAAAAAAACCTTGCCACCCCATATATGGTGGATAAGTTCAAAATGTTCCCCAACTAATGGGGTGTGCGACGGGCCTCCCACCAGAGGCCCGGTTGTCTTGAAAGTCGAGAATTTGAACCAGATCTGGAGTGGGGCTAAGGTTTAGGCCCGACAGCCCATAAAGCCCCTGCCAGACCGAGTCGTTAAGAGGAAAACCATGATTGAATTTAGCGAAGAAGTTTTGCCCGTTGCTGCTCCCCGGAGCCGTCGGCGCTCCACCCCGGGCGCGTCGTCCCGAAACCCCAAGGCCGCCGACCCGGCCGGCCGCAAACGGTTGACCATCCGGCGGGTGTTCAGCGATCCGAACGTCAACCCCTTCGACCAGGTGGAATGGGAAAAGCGCACGGCGGAAATCACCGACGACAACAACAAGGTGATTTTCCGGCAGGAGAACGTCGAGGTGCCCAAGTTCTGGTCGCACCTGGCAACCAAGGTCGTCGTCTCCAAGTATTTCTACGGCGAGCAAGGCACCCCGGAACGTGAAACCTCCGTCCGCCAGCTCATTCACCGCATCTGCCGGACCATCGCGGATTGGGGAGTCAAGGACGGCTACTTCACCCGGGCTGGCGGCGAAGTGTTCTACGATGAGCTGGCCTGGCTGTGCTTGAACCAGTATGGGGCGTTCAATTCTCCGGTCTGGTTCAATGTAGGGCTCTACCATCAGTACCACGTAGGCAATTCGTCCAGCCGCGGCAACTGGTACTACAACCGCAAAACCGGCAAGCCCGAACGCGGCCGGACGCAATACGAATATCCGCAGTGCAGCGCCTGTTTCATCCAGTCGGTGGAAGACAACATGGAGTCCATCATGCACCTGGCCTACAGCGAGGCCATGCTCTTCAAGTTCGGCTCCGGCACCGGCACCGACCTGTCGCCCATCCGCTCCAGCAAGGAAAAACTCAGCGGCGGCGGGCGCCCCAGCGGCCCCTTGTCCTTCCTGCGCGTCTATGACCAGGTGGCCAATGTGGTCAAATCCGGTGGCAAAACCCGCCGCGCGGCCAAGATGAACACCCTGCGCGACTGGCACGGCGACATCGAGGAATTCATTGATGCCAAGCAGAAGGAAGAGAAGAAAGCCTGGGCGCTCATCGAGCAGGGCTACGACGGCTCGTACAACGGTGAAGCCTACGGCAGCGTGATGTACCAGAACGAAAACCTGTCGGTCCGGGTCAGTGATGAGTTCATGCAGGCGGCCCTCGAAGGGAGGGAATGGTGGACCCGGGCGGTGACCACCGGCCAGCCGCTCGAGAAGAAGGACGCGGCCACGCTGCTGAACAAGATTGCCGAAGGCACCTGGATTTGCGGCGATCCCGGCCTCCAGTACGATGGCGCCATCCAAAAATGGCACACCTGCAAGGGCACCGAACCCATTCATTCGACCAACCCCTGCTCGGAATACGTCTTCCTGAATAACACCGCCTGCAACCTGGCTTCCCTCAACCTGATGAAGTTCAAGCGCGAGGATGGCCGGTTTGACGTTGAGCGCTTCAAAGCCGCCGTGCGTCTTTTCATCACCGCTCAGGAAATCCTCGTGGATAACGCCAGCTACCCGACGCCGGAAATTGCGGAAAATTCGCACATTTTCCGGACCCTGGGGCTGGGCTACGCCAATCTTGGCTCGTTGATCATGGATTACGGCCTGCCCTACGACTCGGACGAGGGCCGCGCCCTGGCCGGCGCCATCACGGCCATCATGACCGGCCATGCCTACGAGCAGTCGGCCGAGCTGGCCGCCGTGCTTGGGCCCTTCCAAGGCTACCACAACGCCGCGTGCGCGCACGTCCCCAAGCCGCTCGCGCCGAACAACGTGGAATCCATGCTCCAGGTCATCAAACAGCATCGGGACGCGGTCGAGGCGATTCAACCCAGCGCGGAGTTCGACTACCTCAAACAGGAAGCGCGCAAAGTGTGGGATAACGCCCTCAGCCGCGGCCGGCAGGCCGGCTTCCGCAACGCCCAGGTCACGGTTCTCGCCCCGACCGGCACCATTGCCTTCCTGATGGACTGTGACACCACCGGCATCGAGCCCGATATTGCGCTGGTCAAATACAAGGTTCTGGCGGGCGGCGGCGTGCTCAAGATTGTCAACCGCACCGTGCCCGACGCGCTGCGCCGGCTCAACTACTCGCCGAAGGAAATTGAGGGCATCGTGGCCCACATCGAGAAATACGACACCATTGAAGACATCGAGGCCGGCGGCCAGACGATCCGCAGCGGCCTCAAGCCCGAGCATTTGCCCGTCTTCGATTGCGCTTTCAAGCCCTACCAAGGCAAACGCAGCATTCACTACCTGGCGCACCTCCGCATGATGGCCGCCGCCCAGCCTTTCATCAGCGGCGCCATCTCCAAGACGGTCAATATGCCCAGGGAGAGCACTGTCGAGGACATCCGCGACGCCTACATTCAGGCGTGGAAAATGGGCCTCAAATGCGTGGCCATTTATCGCGACGGTTCAAAACGGTCCCAGCCACTCAACACCCGCCGCACCAGCGAGTCCTCCGCCGCGGATGGCTCCACTGAATCCGCACTCGAAGCCCGCATCCGTGAACTCGAAGCCGAGGTTCGCCGGCTCGCCCCCCAGACGGCCAAGCCGCCGCGACGCCGCCTGCCGGAGACCCGCACCGCCATTACGCATAAATTCGACATCGCCGGTCATGAAGGCTATCTGACCGTCGGCCTGTTTGAAGACGGCCAGCCTGGCGAGCTGTTCATCACCATGGCCAAGGAAGGCTCCACTATCGGCGGACTGATGGATGGCATCGGCACCCTCACCAGCCTTGCCCTCCAATACGGGGTTCCGCTCGAAGCCCTCGCCCGCAAGTTCGCCCATGTCCGGTTCGAGCCCTCGGGTTTCACCAAGAACCGCGACATTCCCAACGCCGCCTCCATCACCGACTACGTCTTCCGCTGGCTCGCCTGCCAGTTCGTGCCGGGTTACCGCGAGGAGAACGCTCCCAACCGCAACCAGCCCGAGCTCGCCATCCCGGGCCTGCAGGAGGAAATCAAGAAGAAGGTCAACCGGCCTGTCCCCGAGCTGCCCATCGCCGAAGACACCGACGTTGTCGAAGTCGAAGGCGCCGCGGCGGGCAGCAATGGCCACCAACCCGGACGCAAAATCACCAACATCAGTGATTCCGTTGCGCACTTCCAGCAGGACGCCCCGACGTGCGCCAATTGCGGCGCCGTAACCGTCCGCAATGGCGCCTGCTACAAATGCCTCAATTGCGGCGAAAGCCAGGGGTGCAGTTGAGGTCGCATTGCGCCGGATGGGCGCCGCGCGTGGCCGACGGAGACTGAACTGATCGAAGAGGCGGGTCGGCCGTCCGGCAGACTCTGCACGGCCGGCCCTCTTGCCTCTCTTGCTTAACAAGTCAGCCCCTTGTTTGCCCACCCCCCTTGGTTCCCATGAGACCACGGGGGCCATTCGGGAATGCCGGGACAATCCGAAGCCGCTTGCCTCCGGGCACTTCTGGCGTTAAAAGAAGGTCAGGTCCAGAACCAACGAAGGACAACGATATGTCAAGAACCGGCCGCCAGTCACTCAACACCAGCAACGTGCTTTCAGTCATCATGGGAGGAGGCCAGGGCACCCGCCTGTTCCCCCTCACCAAAGAGCGCTCGAAGCCTGCCGTGCCGCTGGCCGGGAAGTACCGGCTGGTGGACGTGCCGATCTCGAACTGCATCAACTCCGGGCTGCGCCGAATTTACCTTCTAACCCAATTCAATTCGGCTTCGCTGCACCGGCATATTTCGCAATCGTACAAGTTCGACCATTTCACGGGTGGCTTTGTCGAGATCCTGGCGGCCGAGCAAACGTACCAGGACACGTCGTGGTATCAGGGAACCGCCGATGCGGTGCGAAAAAACGTGATCCATTTCCGCAACCACGACTGGGAACACCTGCTGATTCTGAGCGGCGACCAGTTGTATCGCATGGACTTCCGCCACATCATCAATCACCACATCGAGCACAACGCGGACGTGACCATTTCGACGATCCCGGTGCGGCGTTCGGAGGTGCCGGCGCTGGGCATCATGCAGATGGAGGCGGACAGCCGGATTACCCGCTTTGTGGAGAAGCCCAGCGATCCCGCCGTGCAGGATTCGCTGCGGCTGGACCCGTCGTGGTACGACCGGCTGGGCATCCAGGGCGAGGGGGAGTTCTTTCTGGCCTCCATGGGGATTTATGTGTTCAAGCGCGATGTCATTTTCAAGCTGCTGGACAACAACCTCACCGATTTTGGCAAGCACATCATTCCGGATGCGATTCCCAATTACCGCGTGTTTGCCTTTGTCTTTCAGGACTACTGGGAAGACATCGGGACCATCCGCGCCTTTTTCGAGGCCAACCTCGACCTCACCAGCGAGCTGCCGCGCTTCAATTTCTTCGATATGAGCGCGCCGATTTTCAGCCGGCCGCGCTTTCTACCGGGGTCCAAAATCAACGGGGCCAGGATTGATCACGCGGTGATTTCAGACGGCTGCATTTTGAACTACGCGACCATTTCACAGAGCATCATCGGCCTGCGTTGCATTGTGGGGGCCGGCTCGGTGCTGCACCGGACCATCATGCTGGGCAGCGATTACTACGAGTCGCAGGAATCCATTGAGGCCCATAAGCAGGCGGGCAAGCCCCGGATTGGTGTTGGAACCAACACCCGCATCGAAAACACCATCGTGGATAAGAACGCACGCATCGGCGACAACGTGGTCATTTCCCCGGCCGGCAAGGCCGATACGGTGGACCATCCTCTTTACTACATCCGGGATGGGATCGTGATCATTCCCAAGAACGGCGTCATTCCTGACGGCACGGTCATTTGAACCCAGGGTCATGCTTGCCATGCGACGATTTGCCCTGCGGTTGGGCGGTGTTGGCGTTGTGGCAGCCGCCTTGGCCGCCCTCGGTGGAACCCCGCGAGTCGTGGAACCCCTCTGGCCGGGGCCGGCGCCCGGCGAGACCGAAAGCGTCGGGGTGGAAACCAACGCAACCAAGCCGTCGGACCGGGCAGTGGCCGGCCGGCCCGTTGTCCGGCTGGGGAACATTTCACTGCCAACCCTCTCCCTCTACTCTCCTCCGGCAGACCGCGCCACCGGCACCGCCGTGCTGGTCTGCCCGGGCGGAGGGTACAACATCCTGGCCTGGGACCTCGAGGGCGAGGAGGTCTGCGACTGGCTCAATTCGATTGGCGTGACCGCCGCGCTGTTGAAATATCGCGTCCCGAAGCGCCCCGGGTTGGAGAAACACGAGCCGCCGCTGCAGGATGCTCAGCGGGCGTTGAGTCTCCTCCGCCACCGCGCTGCCGGCTGGGGCATCGCGTCGGACCGGATCGGTGTGCTGGGCTTTTCGGCCGGCGGCCACCTGGCCGCCACGCTGAGCACGCGGTTTTCGGAACGGAGTTATCCGGAGGTGGATGGCGCGGACGCGGCCAGTTGCCGGCCGGATTTCGCCCTGCTGATTTACCCCGCCTACCTGACGGTGAAGGAGAAATCCGACGCAATCGCCCCGGAGCTGATCCTCAGTTCAAATATTCCCCCCACCTTCATGGTCATGGCGCAGGATGACCCCGTGCGCGTGGAAAATGTGCTGTATTACAGTCTGGCACTGCGCCGCGCCGGCGTGCCTTGGGAGCTGCACGTCTATGATCATGGAGGCCACGGTTACGGTTTGCGCCGGACCGCGGCGCCCGTCACCACCTGGCCCGAGCGGGCGGCGGACTGGCTGCGCAGCCGCGGGCTCCTCACAAAAGCGCCGGAAGCCGGCGCCGCCCCCCCAGCCCCAAGCCCGCCGCGCTCGTGGCGCTTCGACTTCGAGGGCGACCGCCCGGGAGCGCTCCCGGCGGGCTGGTCCCAACACCATCTTGGGGAAGGCCAAGCGCGGTGGGAGGTAGTTGAGACCGGGGAAGGCAGGGTGCTCGCCCAGGTGGAGGCCACCAATCCAAACAAACACTTCAACCTGGCGGTCGTGGACTCGATTCGGTGCACCAACGTGACGCTGCAAGCGCGTTGGAAAGCCGTCCGCGGCGCCCATGACCAGGGCGGCGGCTTGGTCTGGCGATATCAGGACGAAAAGAATCACTACATTGTTCGGGCCAATCCCCTCGAGGATAACGTGGTGGCCTACAAGATGGTTCAGGGCACCCGCACCGACCTGCCGGTGACCGGCCAAGGGCGCACCTACGGCGTCAAGGTGGGCCCCCTGGGAAAGGACTGGCATACGCTTCGTCTCGAGGCCCGCGGCAGCGTGTTCACCGTATGGCTCGACGGGCGACCGTTGTTTCAAGCCCAGGACGGCACCCTCTCCGGCGCAGGCCAAGTCGGGCTATGGACCAAAGCCGACGCGGTGACTTTATTCGACGATTTTGAGGTCGAGACCGCCGACAGCCCCTGACCGGCCGGGCGGCCAAATCGAGCGGTGAAAAACCACGGGGCGGCCTGCGGCGACTCGCCACCGCAATCGTTCCTTCCCGGTCCGCCATTCGGGAAATTTTCAACTTCCGGGGTCGGGGGTGGTCCGGGCGCCTTCTTTGGCCGCGTAGAGGCGGTTCATGGTGGCGACGAAAAGCACACCGTTGGCGGCAGTCGCGGTGGCGCTGATGGGGCTGCCAAGTGACACCGTGTTGAGCAACCGCTTCTCCCGGCTGGCGGCAAATACGTAAAAGTGGCCGCGCCGCGTGCCGAGATACACCTTGTCGTCCGCGACCAGCGGCGACGCCCACACCTCCCCTTGCAAGCTGTGAGTCCACACGGCCTGACCGGTTTCGGCATCCACGCAATGAAGCGTGGGACCGCAGTCGGCGATGAACACCAGGCCGTTCCAAACGGCGGGGGTTGAAAGCACATGCTTCTGGAGCGGATACGCCCAAGCCAGCCGCTTGCGCTCGTCAGGGGCGGAAACGTCCGCCCGCACGCACTTCAACCACGCCTCCCTTTTGCCCCACCAAATATCCCCACCACCGGCAAGGTAAATCCTGCCGTCATGGAACACGGGCATGCCATAGAAGTTGCTCGGGCTTTCACGCCGATTCCCGACATACTTATGCACGTCGGTTTTGGGACTGTCCGGGTCGAAGTCGAACATCCAAGCTCTGGCCAGCGCCGTCGGGACCTGGGCGGGATGGGCGGCCAGGGGCTCGAAGGCGTAAAGCAAGCCGTTGCCCGCGGCAAAGAAGATCAACGGCCGCCCCTGGACTTCGCCCAGCGAGGGCGCGGACCAGGTGGAATGGAAAATGTTGGGCGCGATGGCCTCCTGTTCCCGGGCCAACAAACGGCCGGTATGCTTGTCCAGAACGACGAGGCTGGGCGCGTCCGGCGTCCGGATTTTCCGATGCGTGTTATCCACGCCGGTGCCGGTGTTAAGATACAGGTGGTCCCCGCGGACCAGGATGGAACTGTGCGCGGCATCGTGGGAGTAGATGCCGGCGCCGCCAGTCAGATCAAAAAGCCACAGAATATCCGCATCCAGCGGGCCGCATTCGGGAACCACACCGGAGGTGTTTGTCTCCGTCCGAGGCGAGGCGTGCGAAGCCTCGTCCAAGAATGGCCCCTGATTGCCATTGCTCATTCCTCGCGCGTCCAAACAAAGGACTTCGCCCCGGTTGTTGACCAGGTAAACCCGGTCGCCTTCGACCGTGGCCGGCGAGCAAATACCGCTGTTGGGCCAGTCCAGGTAAATGTCGCCCGTCCGTTTCGGCACCACCAACTGCCAAAGCAGGCGCCCGTCCTTTTCATCGAGGCAGAAGAGCACGCCACGGTCGCCTTGGTGGCGGGGGTCTCGGGGATGCCCGTTGTTGGTGCCGATGTAAACGCGGCCGCCGGCAATGATGGGCGAACTGTGGGTTTCCGTGCCGAGTTCCGCGAACCAGACCAGGTTGCTGCCTGAGACAGGATCGAAGCGGGTGGGCAGGCCACGCTCCAAGGAAACCTGGTTGCGCGACCAGGCCTGGCCCCACTGCGGTTGATCGGCCGCCGGTGAAGCCGGTCCGGCGCCCAGGAATGCAACCGCCCAGGTCAGGCCCAGCCAATGCGCATGTCGCTTCATTCGCCGGCAGTGTAACCCAATCCAACTGGATGCAAACTTGAAACCGGCGGGTCCTGAAAACCGGAGTGCCAGAGGCGGCGTCCTCGGGGCTCGCACCCTGCTTGTCTCGAGGACCCAAGTGACTTATCTTGCGTCCTGGAAATGTTTGCCACCATGAACGACTGCGGAACCATTCTCCACGTTGAGGATGACCCCAATGACGTGCTGTTGGTGCAATACGCCTGCCGCAGGCTCGCCGTCAAACCGAGGGTGGAGACGGTGGCCAATGGCGAGGAAGCCATTGCCTATCTCAAAGGCGAGGACCCCTTCAGCAACCGGGAGCGCCATCCCCTGCCCCAACTGGTGCTGCTGGATCTGAAAATGCCGCGGGTCAACGGGTTTGAAGTTCTCCAATGGATCCGCCAGCAAGAGCAGTTCCGGCGGACGCCGGTCATCGTGCTCTCCTCCTCGAATCATGCCACCGACGTGAAGCGAGCATACGATATGGGCGCCAACTCCTACTTGGTCAAGCCGATCCATTTCGAAGGATTGGTTGAAGTGCTTGGGAGTACCTGCCACTACTGGCTCACGCTAAATCATTTCGCGGAAGCCTGACGGCCGGCAACCGATCGAACCAACCGCGCCCCGATCGCTTCCTGCGCGCAGGTCACAAGGCTGATGATTGCGCTTTCATATTCGCCAGCCGCGACCTTGGCCGCCGCGGCGACAATTTGCCAGCCCCCCGCCGCCACCAGACCCTCACCCAGGACGCCTTTCGGGCTCAAACGCGGCCCCGCCCAATCCTGCCAGGCATCCGCCTCCGCCTTGCAAAGGCGGGGGGCAGCGCCCAGCCCGTCGCACAACAACTCGCCGGGAGCTGCCTGTCCAAGCTGGCGCCGCATGGCAACCGCAGCGTCCCGCTGCCGGCGCTTCGCCGTTACGCGTTCAGGGTCGGTGATGGCGGCAAAGGCAGCGCCGATGCTGCAGGCGGGGTTCAAACTGAGGCAAACCGCGGCGGCTCCCGCGCTGAAAACCGCCGCCCGATTGAAATGCCGGATCGCGTCGGCTTGCACCCAGTTCAATTCTTCCGCCCCTACCACAACGCAGGCTGAAACCCGCCCCGCCGCCAGCCATCCGGCTGCCATTGCCACCCCTTTGAGGAGCACGCCCGGGTCGCCCAGCAATGTATGCACCAACGGCGGCTGCCCCAGGAGGGCAGCGACGTGGCTGGCCGGAGCGGAGAACACAGTTTCCGGAAAAAGCAACGGGCTGGCGGTGGCCGGGTCCTGAATGACTTCGTGAAGAAAACGCGCGGCGTACTGAACCGGGCCAGTCTGGAGACAAAAGATCAACCCAAGGCCGCATTGGCGGACTTCGCTCGAGAGGCCGGCCACCGCCTCGAGCGTGGCAGCCGCTGCGTAGTGAGTGAGCGGGCTGGCTCGACGCAAGCGCGGGTGACTCAGAAAAGCGGGACGCTCCGGCGGAGGCGGAACCGCGCAAACTTTCAAGGACTGACCCCAGCCGGGGCGGTTCAGGGGCTGGGCGGGGAGAGGTTGTTGAAGGCCGAGCGCCTGCAGGAGCGCCGGCACGGTCCAACCCGCGGGCGAAACCGCCCCCAAACCGGAGATGTAAAGCTTTGGCCCGTTCAATTCCATCGCTTGAATATCAAGGTGGCGTTCACCCCGCCGAAACCGAACGAATTGGACAAGGCGATCTGGATCGGGCTTTCCCGAGGCTCGCGAACGACCGGAAACCGGCACAGCGGGTCAACCGTTTCCAGCGCCCGTTCCGGGGGAAGAAACCCCTCCCGAAGCGCCATGAGACAAATCACGGCTTCCACCGCGCCGGCGGCGCCCAGCAAGTGCCCGACACTGGCTTTGGTGGAGCTGACCGGGAGGGTGGCCGCCCGGGGCCCGGCCCAGCGGTTGATGGCGAGGGCTTCGGCCGCGTCGTTGAGAGGGGTCCCCGTGCCATGGGCGTTTACATAGTCCACCTCCTCGGGCCCGATGCCGGCATTGGCACAGGCGAGAGTCATGGACCGGAGCGCGGCCTCCCCCTCCGGGTGGGGCTGGGTCAGGTGGTGCAGGTCAAGGGTGGTGCCATAGCCCAGCAGCTCGCCGAGGATTGTGGCGCCACGGCGCCGGGCAGACTCGAGCGTCTCGAGCGCAAGGACTGCGGCGCCTTCGCCCAAGGCGAGGCCGTCACGCCGCGCGTCAAAGGGACGGCAGGTGGTGGAAGAGAGGGATTGAAGCGCGTCGAATCCGGCAAAGAGCATGGGACTCAGGGCGTCGTATCCCCCCGTCAAGGCGCGGGAGCAGACGCCGGCACGGATTAATTCCCACGCGTGGCCAATGGCATTGGCGCCTGTGGCGCAGGCGTTGGAAATCACGGTAAAGGGACCTGAAAATCCCAAGGCCTCGGCCAAGTCGAGCGCCTGAACCTGAGCTTGGTAATGCAGGGCGCGAGTGGGCTGACGCCTGTGCCGCTGCGGATGTGCCAAGGCGTGCTGATAATACGCCTCCCCCAAAGCCATGCCCGCGGCGGTGGTACCAAGGACCAGAGGCAGGGGGGCCACGGTATCCCAACCGCACTGCTGCCAGGCCTCGTGTGCCGCCAGCAGCAACAGATGATCCGCTCGTGACTGGCGCGCCAGGCGGCGGGCACTCAGCCGGCAGGCGGGCGGGACCCCCGGCAGGTCCACCTCGGCCGCGGTTTTGACCCGCTGGCGGCTCACGTCGAAATGGCGCACGGGACGAAACCCCGTTCGGCCCTCGCGGAAGCCGTCCGCATTCGGGCACCAGCCGCATCCCAGGGCGGTGACAATGCCTGCCCCGGTGACCACAACCCGCGGGCTGGTGCTGGGCGGAGTTGGTCGAGGAAAGAGCATCGGAGCCACTCAGGAAACGGGATGGCTGGCGGGCCAGTTGAAACCCTGCGGCCAAAGGCGCTGAATGAGCGAAACATAACTCCACAAGGGGCCAACAACGCCCCGCTCGCGGAGGCGCCGAACCATTTTGGCAAAGGCTGGCGAGGGATCGCCCACAATCCAGTTGGGAGACCGGCTGGCGAAGTCGCTGAGATGCCGGGTGATTTCGCCGGGGGTGAGAGCGGGCGAAATATAGTAAACAGGCTCGAGAAGGGAGGTTTCCGGACCGAATCGGCCTTCGGCCAGCGCCCGCTCGAACAACGGGGTGCCGGGATAAACCCGCATGCCGACGACCGTCATGAACACGGCGCCCTCAAGCTGTGCTGAACGATCAAAGCTCTCCCGGAGGGTTTGTGCTGTCTCGCCCGGTCCGCCGCAAATCAGGAAGTGGCAGCAATCAATACCGGCCGCGCGGGCCAGTTGGTGGGCGTGGCGGATGTCGTCGAAGCCCAAGCCCTTCTGGTAGGCTGCCAGGACTTCGTCCGAAAGGCTGTCGGAACCGAACTCGACGTAGGTGAGTCCGGCGCGGACCATCAGGTTCATGAGGTCCGCATTCAGCGCCTGCGGGCGCAGGAAGCAAGCCCACGGAAGACGGACATTCCGGCGGAGGATGGCCTCGCAGGTTTCCTGCACGTGCCGGGGCGAGGAATTAAAAACGGAATCCACCACAAAGAGGCAGCGCGCGCCCAAACGCGCGGCCAACGCGAAGTCCTCGGCAATTTCCTCGGGGGCCCGGCGGAGGTGCGCCCGGCCCTCGATCAGGGGATAGGTGCAGTAACAGCAACGGAAGGAACAGCCTCGCTGGGTTTGGAGGTTTAGCGTGCCGGTGCTGTTCACGTAATAGGAAACCACCTCGGCCGGCAGGTCGGCCTCACTCAGTGGCAGCGAGGGTTGCAGCCACCGGGGCGGATTGCGGCGCACAGCGCCATTCGAGGGGTAAACCAGGCCGGGAATGCCGCGGGGCTCCGCGCCTGATTCGAGGGCTTCCACCAGCGAAACCAGCGGCGCCTCCCCTGCCCCGAAAATGCCGTACTCGGCTCCGGACCAGCGCAAGAGCGGCTCGGGAAAAATGCTGAATCCACTGCCGCCGAGCACAATCGGGCAGCGGACCACTTGCCGGATTCGCGAGCAGAGGGAGTTTAATTCTTCGAAGTAAACTTCCTGAGTGCGCAACAAAACGTTATCCACGTTGCGGAGGGAGATGCCCACCAGGTTTGGTTGAAACTCAGCCAGAAGCGTTTCCAAGCGCTCGGATTCCACCAGCGCATCATGCCAGCGGACCTGGTGTCCCGCCCGCCGCAAAGCCGCGCCCAGATGCGCCAGACCCAGGGGGAAAACCGGGTCGGGAACCGAGCAACGGTTCGGGCTGATCAACAGGACGCGGCTGGACATGACGCCAACCCGGGAGAACTCAACCCCGCAAATTCTCCGGGTTCAGGGGGCGGAGGTCCCGGGGAATGAACTTCCCGTTCTTGCGAATCAGTTCGCCGTCGAACCAGATTTCCCCCCCGCCCCATTCCGGGCGCTGAATCAAGACCATGTCCCAGTGCACGGCGGAGCGATTGCCGTTGTCGCATTCCTTGTAGGCCTGGCCGGGGGTGAGGTGGAGGGAGCCCGCGATCTTCTCGTCGAAGAGAATGTCGCACATCGGATTGAGGATGTAGGGGTTGAACCCGAGGGAGAACTCGCCCGTGTACCGCGCGCCGGCGTCGGTATCAAGGATTTCGTTCAGCCGCCGGGTGTCGTTGCAGGTGGCGTTGACAATTTTGCCGTCTTTGAATTCAAGGCGGACATTTTCGAAGCGGGTGCCCGAGTAAAGCGTCGGCGTGTTGAACTGAATCACGCCATTGATGGAGGTGCGGACGGGGCAGGAAAAGACCTCGCCATCGGGGATGTTCCGGTCGCCCTTGCACATTTGGGCGCCGATGCCTTTGATGCTGAAGCGCAAGTCGGTGCCCGGCCCCTTCAAATGGACCTGGTCGGCGTGCTGCATCCGGCGTTGGAGGGGAATCATGGCCCGGGCCATCTTCCGATAATTCATCGTGCAAACGTCAAAATAGAGGTTTTCGAACGCCTCGGTGCTCATGCCGGCGCCCTGGGCCATGCTGGGCGTCGGCCAGCGCAAAACGCACCAGCGAGTTTTGCCCACCCGGTAATTCAGAACCGGACGGGTCACGCGCGAGTACAGCGCCATTCGGTCGCCGGGCACATCGGCGTTCTCGTTCGCATTGGCGCTGCCCCGCACCGCGATGTAAGCCTGCATTTTCTTCATGCGCGCCAGCTCGAGGTCGCGGATCAGGCTGGCGTGGGTCTGGTTGGTCTCCCGCAGCAACTCGCGGTTGACGCGGGTGTGGCGCACCTCGACGATGGGGATGGCTCCCACTCGTCGCGCCTCACGCACGAGTTGCACGGTAAACTCATCGGGCACATCAATCATGTCGAGCAGCACCCGGTCGCCTCGCTTCAGGCGGGTGGAGTAATCCACCAGTAAACGAGCCAGCTTTTGATAACGCGGATCGGTCATACAGTTAGCGCCAAGCTAGTCCAATTCGCCGCATTGTCGAGGCGGTTCTGCCCGGCACTTCGGCGCGGAGCAAAAAGACAAACCCCGGCCAGCGGGTGACCGGGGTCGTGGAGGAACAGGTTGAGCCGCAGAGCTCAGAATTTATAGGCGATGGCGGCAACCAGTTTCACGTCGTTCTTCCGACGCCCCGCCGCCGGCTCGTTGTCATAGGTGTCCTGGACGAACGTGCGCTGGCTGAGACTCTTGGTAATCGCGGTTTCGATGCCGATTTCGGCGTTGATGATGAAGTTTCCCCATCGGTCCACCTGCGGCAGAAACTCGAGGGTCTGCCAGAGCGTCGCCCGCTCGTTCAATTTATGATCGAAGCGCTCGGCGAAACGCAGCGTCATGTAAGTATCCGTGTCGTCGCCTTGCTTTTCGAAGATGACGCCCGGACCGACCTCGCCGCGAAGGCCGGTGGTTTGGTTCTTGATGAAATAATAGCCGGCGCCCGGGCTGATGCCGACGCGATACTCGATATCCGCGATGGCGTCATGCAACGCGTCCACGCGGAGGTAGCCAAAGACCCGTTCGCTGAACAGCCGGTTGTATTGGGCGTAACCGCGCAGGGATTCCGCGCTCTTTTCGCCCCGGTCCTTGCCATAAGTGCCGGACGCTCCCAGGTTGAGCTCGTTCTGATCCCATTTCTTCATGCTTTGAACCTGGCCGTTGATCTGCAAGGTGCGGCTGTTGCCCTCCGTCAGGGTCAGCCCCAAGGCAGCGCTGCTCTCCCAAGTGGACTTCTTCTGTTCCTCAGGGGCTCCCTGCCCGAACGCGGAGGCGCCGAGCCCGAGGACCATCATTCCAATCATGCAACTTTGGATTTTCATAGACTTTGCGTTAGTACGGTTGGTTAGTGATTTGGTGTTTGATCGAGATTCTTGGTGCTTGCGTGGCTGGATTTCGTTTGGGACGAGAATCCTTTGATGGATGCCTTACTTCTTGCCGCCCAGCACATTCTGCAATCCCGAGCCCGCCAAGCCCGCCTGAATTTTGGCCTTGAGGTCCTCGACAAGCTTTTGTTGCTCGGGGGTGAGCTTCAGACTGGCCAGTTGTTGGAGGATTTGGGAGGCATCCTGGAACTTCTTTTCCGAGATCAGATTCGTGGCCTGGCTGATCAGAGCCTGGGCCTGGGTGGAAGCCTCGCCGACTGCGGTTTGCGCTGACGCGGCGACATTACTGACGACCTGCTGAACCTCGGCCTGATGTTCCGCCGCAACCTTTGCGGCCTTATCCATGGTTGCTTTCGCAGCCGCACCCAAGTCCTGCGTAGTGCCGGAACCGGAGGATTCCGACGGCGTGGCCGGTGAGGCAGTGCCCCCTGAATCGCTCTTGCCACAGCCGGTGAGGACACCAGCCAACGCTCCCGCGAGGCACAAGTGTGCAAGAATGGTCATTGCTTTCTTCATAGCTGTCCTGTGTTACGGATGCATCCGCGGTTCCCCATCGCAAGCCGGCACCTCCTGCCGATCGAATTTCGCCGACGGGGACCCGACGCATCCAACGGTTTCCTGGCCAGCATTGCCCACCTGGAGGCCGCCAGCAAGAACAACTTCCATACAGATTCCGACCGCACGCCGGGCAGGGCCTCAGCCGCCGCTCCAATGCAGGCGCCGGACAGGCCGGCCGCCTGGACAGGCCTTCCGCCGGCGTGCACCGGGCACCAGGGGGCGCCGTCCGAAGCGGGGCGCCACCGCCCGGGGCGGCAGGCGGTGGCGCCGGAGGTTCCGGCGCTTGACACGCGGTGAAAGATTGTGATTGATTTGGGACAGAAATAATCTAGATTCAATCATATTCGATCAAACGGTGCTCATGCCTGCGACTGACAACAAGACCCTGGCGCCGCAACGCTGGGAAGCCCTCCGCGCGCTGATTCGCGACCGCGGGGTGATTCGCGTCGAGGATTTGCGGCGGGAGCTGCGGGTTTCCGCGGCCACCATCCGCCGGGACCTGGATGAATTGGAGCGGCGGGGCGGGATTCGGCGCGTGCACGGGGGCGCGATGAGTGTGGAGAGCCGCCTGGACGAGCCGTTGTTTGCCGACAAACGGTCCCTGGCAGCACGGGAAAAGCGGAGGATTGCCGAAGTTGCCGCAGCCATGGTTGCGGCGGGAGACACGATTTATCTGGACGGCGGAAGCACCGTGTTGGAGCTGGCCCGGCTGCTGCGGGACCGGACGAACCTGACGGTGGTGACCAATTCGCTACAAGCGGCGCTGGAGCTGTCCGGGCGGGGACCGCGGCTCATCGTCATCGGTGGAGAGCTGCGGCGGCTGTCGCAGACGCTGGTGGGGCCGCTCACGCGGTTGGTACTGGGGGAACTGCACCTCGACAAGGCGTTTATGGGAACGATTGGCTTTGCGCTGGAGGAGGGGCTGACGACGACCGACCCCAGCGAGGCGTTCACCAAGCAACTGGTCATGCGGCAGGCCCGGCAGGTTATTCTTTTGGCGGACAGTTCGAAAGCCGGCAAGGTATCCTTTGCGCGGGCCGGGAGCTGGGACGAAGTTCACGTGGTCGTCACCGACCGCCAGGTGGATGGCGCGTTTGCGCGCGAACTGGCAAAAAAAGGGCCGAGGCTGGTTCGCGCCTGACTGACAGATTTTAATGCACATGAAAAAATCACCTGTTTATTTGAGCGATTCGCGGCCGCGATTTGAGCCGTATGAAATAGATTGCGGCCGGATTCCGGCCTACACTTACAAGGGCAACCTCCGGACCGAGCTGGCGGCGGGGACGATCACCGCGGAGGAAGCCGTGGCGATCCTCGAAGATATGCTGGTTATCCGGGAGTTGGAGGAGATGATCGTCAAGCTCCGGTCTGGCGCTTATGAGCCGATTCGCGACTTCAATTATCGCGGTCCCACCCATGTGTCGGTGGGCCAGGAAGGCACGGCGGCGGGCGCGTGCGCCGCGCTGCGGCTGGCCGACAACATCACCAGCACGCATCGGGGCCACGGCGAAAGCCTGGCCAAGGGCACGGTTGCCATCCGCCAAATGACCGAGGAACAGCTCCGCAAACGGGTGCCGCGGTGCGGCGCCCAAACCCGGGCGGAACTGGTCGAGGCCGCGCTGGAGGAGCATGTCTATCGCACCATCTGCGAGTTGTTCGGCAAGGACGACGGTTATTGCCGTGGCCGGGGCGGTTCGATGCACATTGCCGACTTCACGGTGGGTCACCTTGGAGCCAATGCCATCGTCGGGGGCGGCGTGCCGATCGCGACGGGAGCGGCGCTGGCCAACCGCTATTTGCAGCGGGGCAACGTTGTCTGCTGCTTCGCCGGCGACGGTGCGTACGCCAACGGCGTGGTGCTGGAGTCCTTGAACTTTGCCGCCCAGGCCCAGTTTACGAATCACCTGGCGGACCATCTGAAGGGCGGCCTGCCCATCATTTTCCTGGTGTGCAACAACCATTACGGCATGACCCACCGCAGCGACGACGAGGTGATGGGCGTGGACCGGCTGGCGCGCCGGGCGGCCGGTTTTGCCAACAACAATATGCACGCCGAGGTGGTCAACGGCATGAACGTTCTGGCGGTGCGGGACGCGGTGGGACGGGCGGCGAAGCTGTGCCGCGAGGGCCGGGGTCCCGTGTTGCTGGATGTGGATTGCTACCGTTACTGGGGCCACTCATTGAGCGATCCGCGCAACGAGTATCGCACCAAGGAGGAGGAGGCCGCCTGGAAAGCGATCGACGCGATAGAATCCTACAAGAAGGAGTTGCTGGCGGCCAACGTGCTTGATGCCGCGGGTCTCGCCGCGATTGAAAAGCGGGTGGCCGAGCGCAATGCTCGCGCCGCCAAACGCGCCGCGGCAGCGGCAGACCCGGCCGCGGCGGAAGTGCTGACGTTCATGTACACCGACACGAAGTGCGAAACGGTGCCTGAGGAATTTGCGAATCCGCCGCTGGTGGGGCCGCTGCCGGAGATCAAGCGTGTGAACGGCGAAATCACCTACAAGGACGCGCTGAAGGAGGCGCTGGCGCAGGAAATGGCGCGGGACCGCCGGGTCATCTTCTACGGGGAGGACGTGGCGGACTACGGCGGGGCGTTCAAAGTGACCAAGGGACTGCTGGAGGCATTTGGACGCAGCCGGGTGTTTAACACGCCGATCAGCGAGGCGTGCATTTGCGGGACTGGCTGCGGGGCCGCGATGAACGGTCTGCGGCCGGTGGTGGAGCTCATGTATTTCGATTTTGCCCTGATGTCGTCGGACCAGATCAGCAACCAGGCGGCGAAGTGGCATTACATGAGCGGCGCCCAAACCGAGGTGCCGCTGGTCATTCGGGCCTCGGCCGGCGCCGGCAAGGGCTACGGCGGACAGCATTCCCAAACGCTTGAATCCGTTTTCTGCCACATCCCTGGACTGTATGTTGTTTATCCCGCCACTCCCTATGACGCCAAAGGCATGTTGAAAGCCGCCATTCGGGACAACAATCCCGTGCTGTTCGTGGAGTCCCAGGCGCTCTATGGCATGAAGGGGCCGGTGCCGGAGGGCGATTACCTGGTGCCGCTGGGAGTGGCCGATGTGAAACGGGAAGGCAGTGACATCACCCTGGTGGCCTGGGGGCCGGTGGTTCATGACTGTCTCAAGGCTGCGGAAAAGCTCAAGGCCGACCGGGGAGTCAGCGCCGAGGTGATTGACCTGCGGAGTTTGGTGCCGCTGGACCTCGAGACGGTGCTCCACTCGGTGCGGAAAACAGGGCGTTGTGTGGTGGCCAGCCAGGCCGTGCATATCGGCAGTTACACCGCCGAAATTGCGTCCACGATCCAGGACGAAGCCTTCGACTACCTCGATGCGCCCGTCAAGCGGGTGGGCGCCAAGAACGGCATCGCGCCCCAATCCCACATTCTCGAGGCGGCCTTCCTGCCCAACGCAAACGACATCCTGGCGGCCGCCAACGCCATCCTCTGAGGCTTGTTATGGCTACTCCCATCATCATGCCCAAGTTCGGGCAAATGACCGAAGAAAGCGCCATCGTCGAATGGTGCAAGAAGGAGGGGGACACTGTGGCCAAGGGGGATATTCTGTTCACCGTCGAAACCGACAAGTCGGTCATGGAGGTCGAAAGTTTTGAGGCCGGAACGCTGCTCAAGATTCTGGTCAAGCCCGGCGTGAGTGTACCGGTCCAGACCACGGTCGGTTTTCTGGGCCAGCCCGGCGAGCCGGTGCCGGAGGTGGCGCCCCCCCCTGCCCCGCCGCCGGTTGCGGGTTCCCAGTCTCCAGCCAAAGCCGCCGAGGTTCAACCGCCAGCACAGAGGGCGCCTTCGGCGGGCGCGCCCGTGCCGGGTCTGACTCAGGGTTCACGACCCGAGGTTCAAGTCACGAAGCTGGCTGCGCCTCCGCCCGCTCCGGCCGCGCCCACCCGGCTTCGGATCAGCCCGCGCGCCGCGGCGCTCGCGCGCAACTCGGTGATTGACCCCGGTCAGATCCAAGGCACAGGCCCAGGCGGACGCATCGTCGAAAGAGACGTGCGCGCCTACCTGCAGGCGCGGGGATACGACCGGTTGCGGATTTCGGCCGCCGCCAAACAATTGGCGGCCGCGAACCAACTGGACCTCCTCACCATCCGCGGTACGGGCGACGGCGGACGCATCACGGTGGGGGATGTGGAGCGCGCCCTGGCAGAGCGGCCAAAGCCGATGAGCCGCATGCGCCAAATCATTGCACAACGGCTCAGCCAGAGTGTGGTGACCGCCCCCCACTTCTTCGTCACCGTGGAGGTGGACATGACCGATCTGATCCAGTTTCGGGCACGGCTGAAGGAAGCCGGGGCCCCGTACACGGTCACGGACTTCATCTCCCAGGCGGTGGTATTGACGCTCAAAGAGTTTCCCGAGGTCAACAGCTCGACCGATGGCAGGACGGTGCGCTGGAACAGCCGGATTCACCTCGGTTTGGCGGTGTCGCTCGAGCAAGGGCTGGTGGTGCCGGTGATTCGCGATGCGGACCTGTTGACGCTGGGTGAGATCAGCGCGCGGTCCAAAGAGCTGGCTGAGAAAGCCCGCGCGGGCAGGCTCGGCCCAGACGAAATGACCGGCAGCACCTTTACCATCTCGAACATGGGGATGCTCGAGGTGGAGAACTTCACCGCCATTATCAATCCGGGCGAGGCCGCCATCCTCGCCGTCTCGAGCACGGTTCGGAAGCCCGTGGTGCGGGAGGAGAAAGTGGTGATTCGCTCGATCATGAAGATGACCCTCTCGTCGGACCACCGTCTGATTGACGGCGCGATGGCCGCCCGTTTCAGTAATGCCGTGAAACGGAAGTTGGAAGACCTTGAGCTTTGGAGAATGCTGGCCGCCTGAGCCCGGAAGCATGGGTGCCCTCCCCCATATCTTCGTCGGTTTCGGCTTTGGCGCCATCCAGAGCGGTTTGTTTCTGTATGAGGCCTTTCGCTCGGGCAACTTCCAGCGCCTGGTTGTGGCTGAAATCGCGCCGGAGACCGTCGAAGCCGTGCGCCGCGCGGAGGGCGCCTACCGGGTCAATATCGCCACCCGCACCGGTATCGAGACCGTCGAGGTTCAGGGGGTGGAGGTTTTCAACCCGAGTGTTCCGGAAGACGCCCGGGAGCTGGCCGCCGCCCTGGCTCAGGCATCGGAAATCGCCACGGCGCTGCCCAGTGTCGAGTTTTACGACCGCGGCGAACCGTCGGTGGCCCGGCTGCTGGCAGTCGCCCTCGAGGAGAAAATTCGGCGGCCCGACCTGCCGCCTTGCGTCGTCTATACAGCGGAAAACCACAATCATGCCGCTGAAATTCTGGAGGGCCTCTGCCGCCAGCAGTTGAAGAATTTGAGGTCCGGCGGGGAGGTTGGCGGCCGATGGTGGGGACGAGTGCAATTTCTCAACACGGTCATTGGCAAAATGAGCGGGGTGGTCGCCGGCGCGGACCTTGCTCCGCTGACGCCGACGTTGCCCCGGGCGTTTCTGGTCGAGGAATTCAACCGGATTCTCATTTCACGCATCACCCTGCCGGACTTCCAACGCGGCATCCCCGTCTTCGTTGAAAAGCCGGACCTGCTGCCGTTCGAGGAGGCCAAGCTGTACGGCCACAATGCCGTTCACGCGCTCCTGGGCTTTCTGGCCAAACGCAAACGCTATGAGTTAATGTCGCAGGTCGGCGGGGACGCGCAGCTCATGAAGCTTGCCTTGGAGGCTTTTCTGGAGGAATCGGGGGCGCCGCTGATTGCGCGTTACGGCGGATTCGACCCGCTGTTTACGCCAGCCGGTTACCGGGCCTACGCCGAGGACCTCCTGGAGCGCATGACCAGTCCCTACTTGCGGGATCGTGTGGACCGCGTTATTCGCGACCCGCAACGAAAACTAGGTTGGGACGACCGGCTGGTGGGCACGATGCGCCTGGCCTTGGACCACGGCATACGGCCCTGGCGTTTCGCGCTGGGCGTGGCGGCCGCGCTGGACACGATTCCCGGCGGCGCGGATGCCCGCGCGACCCTGGCGCAACTGTGGCGAGGGCCGGACGAGCCGCCCGGACGAAAGGCCGAGCTGTGCGGCCTGGTCGCCGAGGGGCGGCGCAAATTGCAGTTGGAATTCAGCTAATCCTCCGCGGCGAGCGCGGGGGTCGCGGTTCGCCTGGCGGGGGCAGACACAAAAACAAATCGCTTGAATATGGAACACTTCGATCTGGTGGTTATCGGCGCCGGTCCCGGCGGTTATCCTGCCGCCATCCGCGGCGCGCAACTCGGGGCGTCGGTTGCCTTGGTGGAAAAAGAGCAACTGGGAGGCACGTGCCTCAATTGGGGCTGTATTCCGACGAAAGCCCTCATCGCGGCCGCCGAGGCTTTCGCCCAAATCCAGCACGGGGCGCGCCTGGGCATTCGCGTCCAAAACGCATCGCTGGATTACGCCGCCCTGATCGCGCACAAGAACCAGGTCGTTCGCCAGCTTCAAACCGGCGTCAGGCAACTCCTGGCCGGAAACGGCGTCAAACTGTTTACCGACACAGCGGCATTCAGGGACCGCCAGACCCTCGCGTTGGAGGACGGCACGTTGCTGGGGGCAAAAAAGGTTGTCATCGCCACCGGTTCGACCTCAGCCATGCCCGCTTTCCTGCCGAGACACCCGCGAGTAGTCGAAAGCCGAGGGTTTCTCGATCGCGACCAATTGCCGGGAAGCCTGCTGGTGCTGGGGGGCGGATTCATCGGCTGCGAACTGGCCTGCATGGCCGCCCTTTTGGGCGTGAAAGTGACCCTGGTTGAGCTGCTCTCGGACATTCTGCTGCTGCTCGACCCCGACGTCCGCCGCGAAGTTCGCGCGGCCATGGAGCGGAACCTGGGCATTCGCATTCTCACGGGCAAGGCTTTGGAAAACATCGAAGCGGACGAGCAGTCGGTGCAGGGCCGGTTCGGCGAGGAAACCTTGCGGGCGGACCTCCTGTTGAGCGCCGTGGGGCGCAAACCTGTGACAGCCGGTCTTGAACTTCAAAAGGCCGGACTGGAAACCAACGAGCAGGGGTTTATTCCCGCCGATGCCTGTTGCCGCACCCGCGTGCCTTCGATCTTCGCCATCGGCGATGTGACCGGCAAAGCCCAACTGGCTCATTATGCCACCGCCCAAGGTCTGGCGGCTGCAGAAAACGCCTTCGGCAAAAGGCCCCGAGCCCATGAAACCCTCGTCCCCAACGTCATTTTCACCTCCCCTGAAATCGGAACGGTCGGCTTGAGCGAGGAAGAGGCGAAAAAGGCTCAACGGCCCGTCAAGACCGGGAAATTCCGGTTCGCCGCGCTCGGCAAGGCGCTGGCCGCCGGCCACACGACCGGTTTTGTCAAGTGGGTTGCGGACGCGACCACCGACCAACTGCTCGGCGCGGCCGCCGTCGGCCCGCACGCCACGGAACTCATCGCCGAGGCGGCGACGGCCATTCGCGCGGAACTAACCGCGCAGGAGCTCGGCCGCACCATTCACGCCCATCCCACGTTCAGCGAGGCCTGGCTCGAGGCCGCCCACGCCGTGCACGGCGAAGCGATCCATGCTCCACCAAAGAAAAAGCCCTGACGCCCGCGGGGCCGGCGGACCGCCGCAGAGGACGGGACAAACAGCGCGGGGGGAGGGTCCGTTAACTGACCGGCACCAGCGAAACGCGTTCACCCTTGTCAGTGCGGGTTACCCCCTGGGCCTTGGGGTCAAGCGTCAGAACGTTATCAACCAGAAACGCGTACCGGTGATGCCCGTGCTTGAGTTCGACCGTCAGCAGCCAGGAACGGTCGGGCATCTGCTTCATCGGATGGGACGAAGGATTCCACTGGTTGAAATCGCCCACCAAGCTCACACTCTTGGCCTGGGGCGCGTGACAAATGAAATTGATCGCGCGAAGCGGCTTACGATAATCGGACCACGACATAAACTCAAAATATCATACCCGGCACAGGGCCTGTTGCGGGAAGGATTAGTGCAACAGGTTTTCCAGAATCATTAGTGCCGTCCGGCGGACCCGATCCGACTGGGTTTCCAGGCTTCGATAAGCCTGAATCCAATCCTTTCGCCCCTGATGGCGGTCGCGCCAGACATTCTTAAGCACCCGCTCGGTGCGTTCCACCTGCTGCATGGCGGAAGTGAGCGACTCTCCCCCTTCGGGCAGGTCGGTGATGTCCCCGACAAAAAACCGGCTGATTTTTCTCTGGTTGAAAACCGCTTGCAGCAGCATGACAACGGTCTGCTCATAAGGATACCAGCGCTGCAGAAGGCAACGGTCGAGGAACCGGTGCTCCACGGCGAAAAACTCGGAACGGGGCCGCTCGGTGTACTCGCGGATTTCCCGCGCCTCGACCGGGAACCAGTTGTACAGGAGGGCGAACGTGCCGTAAGTGTCTATCAATTGTTTGGAATTGCGGTGGTCGGTGGCGATTTCGCCGATGCACAGGTCCTGTTTGAGCTCCAACACAATCTCGGGCAGGTCGTGCAGGCGGTCGAGCACCTCGCGTCCCACCGCGCTGCCGTAGTTGAAATCCCCTGGGATGAGCCAATAGACATCCCCCGGCCGGCCCCGTTCGTGGGCCAGGCCCAACCCCGCATACCACATCTGGCAGGTGTCCACACACCAGGCATCCAGGACGTCCGAGTGCCGTTCGACCACCTGCGCGCGAAACTTCGCCAGCGCCCGGGCGCATGCGGGCGCCCGGCAGGTCTTTTTGTCCATGACCGTGATGGGGCGGGCATACCGGGCCCGATCGCCGTCCAGCCGGCCCACCAGGTCGAAGAGCGCCTCGACGTCCGTGAAATCGCGAGGCTGCACGAAAGGGTAAATAACGACGGGATGAATTCTGGCCCGGCGCGCGGCGGAACGAGGCGAAGTGGCACGTGGGGAGGAACCTCCCGGAGTGGGTCGGGTTTTCTTGCTCATAGGATACGATGGCTGCCGAATCCAGCGCTGGCTTGCAGCGCCGAACCGTGCGGAGGAAGGCTAATGCCGCGGGGATTGGGGGTGCAACTTCATTTTAGGCCTTTCGGAAGACCTCCAAGCGCCCCAAGCCGTTGCCCACCGGGTCCCCTCTGCCGCCGTCCGCGTGAGACGCTCCCCACTCGCGGACCGGCGATTCGAGGGAAGCCGGCACTCCGCCATGGCAGGGCAAACGGCCTTCTTCGCGCCGCAGCTCCCTCCAAGTCTTGCGCGGACAATTCCGGAGGCGCAGGACGGTGCGAGCGGGCGCTCCTTGGAAGCTTCGGCTCCGCCGGCCTGACTCACAGGCGCCGCTGCCTGAGCCAGAGGCTTCCTTTCCCGCAGCCCGGCCCCCCTTCGCCAGCCGCCAAAACGCCATCGTCTCCTTCCCGGCCACTGAACCTTTGAAGGAGGGAGGCAAACTGACGCGCAAACCGCTTAACTGCGCGGGGCGCGCTCCTCGCGCGGCCGGGCGACGTTCACGGTCAGGTTGCGGCCTTGGAACGGCTGGTTGTGGAACTTCTCGACGGCCTTGGCAGCCTCTTCAGCGGTGGCGAACTCAACGAAAGCAAAGCCCCGGGACCGTCCGGTCATTTTGTCCAGCATCAGGTGAACGGACGTGACAACTCCGGCTTGGGAGAAATAGTCCTGAAGGTCGTTTTCCATGGTCTGGTACGACAGGTTGCCCACGAAGAGCCTGTTTGGGTTCATACGCTATGTACGTTCGCTCAAGAAAGACAAGTGGGGAGGACTGCACCGGCAGGATCACTGAATGTCACTAACGAATTCACGGACAATCTGTCTTCTGACACCGACACGCGCGTTCATTGAACGAACGACGAATTCATAGCAAAACGGCCACCGGCGTCAACAGGGGATTCGCGGAAAAAAACGGACAGTCCGATCCCGCGGGCGCTTCAGGCTTTTTCCTCGATCAATTCGCGCCGGGCGCCGCTGAGCAACTGCTCGATGAAACTGGTGGAGTAAACCCCCCGGCGAAAATTGGGATCCTGAAGAATGGCCTGCTGGAACGCAATGGTGGTCTTGATGCCCGTAATCATATATTCGCCGAGGGCCCGGCTCATGCGGTCCATGGCCTCCCGACGGTCTTTGCCGTAGGTAATGAGCTTGCCAATCATGGAATCGTAGGCCGACGGAATGATGTAACCGGCATAGGCGTGTGTGTCCACGCGAACGCCCCGTCCCCCTGGTTGATAATACATTTCCACGCGCCCGGGACTGGGACGGAAATCGTCGAAGGGGTCCTCGGCGTTGATGCGGCATTCGATGGCGTGGCCTTTAAACTGGACATCGCTTTGGGACAAGCGGAGCGGCTCGCCCATGGCCAGCAGGATTTGGTACCGAACCAAATCCAGGCCGGTGACCTCCTCGGTGACCGGGTGCTCGACCTGGATGCGCTTGTTGACTTCGAGGAAGTAAAAGTTGCCGTGGTTGTCCACGATGAACTCGACGGTTCCGGCGTTGGTGTAGTTGGCCTCCTCGGCGATGCGCACGGCCGCCTTGCCCATTTTTTCACGGAGCTTCTTGAACTTGTTTTCGATGAGCGGCGACGGGCTTTCCTCGACCACCTTTTGATTCCGCCGCTGGATGGAACAATCCCGTTCGCCAAGGTGAATGATGTGCCCTTTGTTATCGGCGAGAATCTGGAACTCGATATGGTGCGGGTTTTCGATGAATTTCTCGATGTAAACCCCGGAATTGCCAAAGGCCTTTTCGGCCTCGGAGCGGGCCGTGTGGTAACCCTTGACCAGGGAGATGTCGTTGTGGGCCACCCGCATGCCGCGGCCTCCGCCCCCCGCCACCGCCTTGATCATGACCGGGTAGCCAATTCGCTTGGCCACTGCGAGCGCATCCTGCTCGGTATCCACCACCCCATCCGAGCCGGGGGGCGTGGGGACGCCTGCTTTGCGGGCCAGGGCGCGGCTGACCGCCTTGTCCTCCAAGGCGTTCATGGCGCGCGAACTGGGCCCGATGAACCGGATGTTGCAGCTCTCGCAGACGTCCGCAAAATGCGCATTTTCCGAAAGGAAACCGTAGCCCGGATGGATCGCATCCACATCGGCGATTTCAGCGGCGCTGACGATGCGGTCAATGCGGAGGTAGCTGTCGCTGGCGGGAGCCTTGCCGATACAGATCGCTTCGTCCGCCAACTGGACGTGCATCGAGTTGGCGTCTGCCTCGGAATACACGGCAACCGTGCGGATGTTGAGTTCCTTGCAGGCGCGAATGATGCGCACTGCGATTTCGCCGCGATTGGCGACCAGGATTTTTTCGAACATGAGTGATTCGAGCCGGTTGTTTCTGGGCCACTAAAGAGCCAAGCCAGGCCGGCGCCTCTCACGCCGGACGAATTCGGAACAGCGGCTGGCCGAACTCGACCGGCTTGGCGTTTTCGACCAGCACCTGCGTAATGACTCCTTTGGCCTCGGCTTTGATCTCGTTCATCACTTTCATGGCTTCGATGATGCAAACAACGGTCTCTGGGTTCACCTCGGACCCAACCTCGACATAAGGAGCCGATTCCGGCGATGGAGCGCGATAGAAGGTGCCAATCATGGGAGATTTGATCTCCGTCTCGTTGGTGGCTGGAGGGGGAGGAACGGAGGGAGGGGGCAGCGGAGCCGGAGCCACTGGAGCAGCCGGAAAGGCTGCCATTTGGGGCTGTTCCTCATAGGATGGCATGACGGGCACCCCACCGTTGATACCCCGCTTAAGCCTGATCTTGAAGTCTTGTTTCTCCAGCTCGAATTCCGAGACGGAGTTCTTCTTCATCAGGTCAATGATGGCTTTGATATCTTTGAGGTCCACGAGATTTATATCGTTAGAGTGTTTTCCGACACGTCTTTTCAACTTACTTTTCGCTCGAAATTAGCAAAAAAGCAGTGACCGCTTCTCGAACACTGCTCAGACCACTAAATCAGACTGACGGGAGGCTAGATAAAGACATTTGGGAGGTCAAGCCTGATTTTTTTATCGAATAATTCGTGAAATGAGCATCATTTGGGGCGTCTCTTGACACCTTTAACGTTAACAGCGGCTTCAACCGCCAGAACATACGAGAATGGCCCAAATCCGCTGATCTGCCCCACGCAAACGGGTGCGATTAATGACTTGTGTCTGAACTCTTCCCGGGCGTGGATATTTGACAGGTGAATTTCAATCACGGGCAAACCAGCCGCCGCAATCGCATCGCGGATTGCAACGCTGGTGTGGGTATAAGCAGCGGCGTTGAGAACGACGACCTCAAACTGGCCACGCGCTTTTTGAATCCAAGTGACCAGCTCGCCCTCGAGATTGGTCTGTCGGAAATCAATCTCGACTCCCAACTCCCGAGCTCGCTGCCGGACCATCGCTTCGATATCTGCCAGGGTGGCATGGCCATAGACCTCGGGCTCGCGCTGGCCGAGCAGGTTCAGGTTTGGGCCATTCAGGAACAGGATTCTCATCGCCGGGGCGGAGACTAGTCATCCCGAGTCCGCTTGTCTATTGGTTTTGTGAGGGTTTTCCCTGCGGATTGCCGCCCTTTTCTGGTTGGCCCAAAAGCCAGCCAAGCAGCGTGAAGGCTGGCCAGGCAAGCGCTGGAATATAAAGTCCGAACTCAATCAGGCTGTGGATAGCCCAGGCAAAGACCCCCAGCCAGACTGCAAAGCGTTGGCCCGCAATGGAATCCATCGCAGATGGGCCGGCGCGATGTATTCGCCGCCATCCGACAGCCAGACTGCCGACAACGAAAACCGAATACAATAACGCTCCAAGCAAGCCCGAGTCCGACGCTTGTTCCAGATAGTCGTTATGCGCCAGGCGAGCCATTTCCGACTCCGGGCGTTTGATCTTCTCGTAAGCCAAAGCGAACGTGCCCGGACCGGTGCCCAGAAAGGGGTGGTTGCGGGCGGTCTCCACCGCCGCACGCCAGTAATCGAAACGGGCTCCGACGCTGGTGGCGCCCTTTTGGAAGAAACCTGAGTATTTCCAGAAAAAGCCAGCCAAGCCGGCCACGAGAATGCCCAAAACGAGTGCTAGTCTGAGCTGGCGGCTGAAGCCGGATCGCTGGAGGGCGATCAAGCCAAGCACCAAGGCGATGAGCCACCCCCCTTTGGAACCCGACCAGTACAAACAGCCCGCCCCTCCAAGGGCAACCATCGCGAGAAGCGTGGCGCGCGCGGGCAGGGTCATTCTGCCCTCTCCGCCCACACTCCAGACAAACCACAACACGGGGGGATAAATGAGCAACAACGCCCCTGCCAGAGTGTTTGGATAGAAAAGCGTGGCAAAAATCCGGTCGCTGGAGATTTTCTTCAAATACTCGGGCGGCACCTCTTTGAGTTCGGGATAGAGGTACTGGAAGAAGTATTTTCGGGATGCTTCGAGCCCCCCGAAATGTTGTTCCCAACCGGCGATGACCACCAGGAGAATGCCGGCGGTCAGAGCGGCGAGGAAGCCGGCGCTCAGCGGGCCGCGCGGCCCCAAACAGAAAAGACCGAGGGCGTAGCAAGCGACGCAGGCAATGAAGTGCCGGACGGTCGGGATCGAGAGGGTCGGCGAGACGGAATCCCATTCCGCCAGCACCTGCCAGGCCAGCCAGAAAAAAGGCAGCAGGGCGAGCCATGGTGGAGCCGGGAGCTCCCATCGGGCGGTGCGCCACCCAACAACCAATAACCCCGCCAGCCCGAGGTACGCCCACGTAATGGGCCATGGGAAACCCAGCAACAGCTCGTAAATGTTGCCGGGGGGAGTCACGTATTTCTCCATGATGGGCGGATTCCCAAACTTCAGCAGGCAGAGGGCAAGGAACAGGCCCAAGAGAATGGAAAGCAGCCGGTGGGAGAAATTCCTCGACGGAGGCGCAACCGATGCCGAAGGGTGTTTCATTCCGGTCGGGATTAAAGGTGGAGTTTGAGGAGAGTGACCTCCAGAGCCAGGGCTTCCTGAACGTTGCTGTGCAGCCATCGCTGCAGCTCCTCGATGAGCTCGAGATTCTCGGCTGCCTCTGGCGGGGTAAGACGCCGGGCCACCTGCGCGGTGCCGGCGACCTGTGGCAGCCCCAAGAGTTCCTGGCGTCCGGGGGCGGCGCTGCCGTCGGGGAGGGCGGATTGGGCGAACAGAGTATGAAGCCAAACCTCGCGCAACCATCGCTGGACCAAGGCCAGCGTGTCCGCGCGCTGGCGGCGGTATTCGGCTTCGATGGCCGCCTTGAGCTCCTCCTCCCATTGGTCCCGAAGCTCCTGGTCCGCATCAGGATACTTCTCCAAGAGTGAACGGCTCTTAAGCAAAGACTCGATTTGCTGCCGGGCCCCGGCCAGGCGTCGGAGCAGCAAATCCAGCAGGCGGTAGCGTCCAAACAAGGTTTTCTGACTGCCCGCAGCCAGCGAGGCAAAGGCGTTGAGCCATTCGAGGTCCGCGGCCGCCAGTTGGGCAGGCCCGGTTTCGCCAAAGCTCAGACGCAGGCAACGGGAAAGGATGGTTTCCAGCAGCCGCGTGGGGTCTGTCGTGAGCAGAATCAGCACCGATTGCGCTGGCGGCTCCTCGAGCGTCTTGAGAAAGGCGTTGGCCGCCTGCTCGTTCATTCGGTCGGCCGCTACTATGATTCCGACCTTGAACTGGCTTTCGGTGGGCTTGAGGTTGACGAAGTCGAGCAGGACGCGCGGGGGGCTGTTTTCGCGAGGGACCAGTTGGCCGATTTGGATTTGGCGTGAGCGCGACTCGGGCCGGACCCAGAACACATCGGCATGGTTGTCGTGGTCAATTTTGCGGCAGGCAACGCACTGGTCACAACAGTCCACGGCCGTGCCGTTGTCCTTCACCGGCTGCCGGCAATTCAGCACCTTGGCCAGGGTCCGGGCGACGGCTTCGAGCCCGTCGAGGGAATGGCCGGTGAACAGGTAGGCGTGACCGAGCCGGCCCCGGCTCAGGGAGCGCTGCAGCAACTGAATGCCCGGTTCGTCTTTCGGAAAATCGCGAAACGCCATCGTCGCGCTCAATGTAGGATAATGGCACGCTGGAACAACCTATTTTCCCGCTGCGAGCGGGCGCGGCGTGGCGAATAAGACTGGGCATCCTGGCGGGCTCGGGGCATCATGGCTGGAAAGCAATTACAGGCCATGAAAAACAAGGCAAAATCCCGTCAAAGCGCAGAAGCAACCGAGGTGGAACGCATCGCAGGCTTTAAGCAAACAAGGCGCGCTTTTCTGGGAAGCTTGAGTGTTGGCGCGGGCTTGCTGGGCCTGCCGGCCGTTGCGACCGCGGCGGAGACGACCATCCAAGGCTTTGAGCAGGCACCGGAGAACCCGCAGGCCTCGGCGGGGTGGAAGCCGGTGTCGGACCGCAAGCTGCGGGTTGGCATTGTGGGCTACGGAGTCTGCAAGTTTGGGGCGGCGTTCGGTTTTCAGGACCATCCCAACGTCGAGGTAGTGGCGGTGAGCGACCTGATTGAGGAACGGTGCGTGCAACTGGCCCAAGCCTGCCGTTGCTCCAAGACGTATCCCTCACTGGAGGAACTGGTGAAAGATGAGCGGATCGAGGCGGTGTTTGTGGCTACCGACGCTCCGAGTCATGCGCGGCATTGCATTGAAGCGCTCAAGCATGGCAAGCATGTCGCTTCGGCAGTACCGGCGGTGTTTGGGTCGCTGGAGGAGGCCGAGCAACTCTTTCAAGCGGTTAAAAAGAGCGGCCAGGCCTACATGATGTTCGAGACTTCGTGTTTTCACGAGGACCTCCACGCCATGCGCCAGATTTACTCGCGGGGAGGACTGGGCAAACTGGTCTATTCCGAGGGCGAATACTACCATTACATGCCGGAGCCCATTCCCTCTTATAAGGATTGGCGGGTGGGCCTTCCGCCGCAATGGTATCCCACGCACTCGAACGCCTATTACATCGGGGTGACCGGAGGCAGTTTCACGGAAGTTTCATGCATGGGGATGCCGAGTGTAATTCCGCATTTGCGGCCTGCGAACAACCGCTATCGGAATGCTTTTGGCACCGAAATCGCGCTGTTTCGCACCAGCGAGGGCGGCACGGCACGCATGGCCGTGAGTTGGGACACGCCCGGAGTATCCGGCGAAATGGGGCGAATCCGCGGTCAAAAAGGCTCCTTTTACGGCAAATACGAGGGGCTGGAGAAGAAGCTGCCGCCCCTTCAGCGCCCGCCCCTGCCGCCCCGCGTGAGCGCGGGCGGGCACGGCGGGTCCCACGGGTACCTGACCGACGAGTTTGTAACGGCGGTGCTTCAGAACCGCCAGCCTCTGGTCAATATCGCCTGGGCTCTCAATATGACCGTCGCCGGCATTGTCGCCCACCAGTCCGCCCTCAAAGAGGGCGAGTTGCTGAAAATTCCGCAGTACCAATTGTGACCCCCTTTTCTCCACCCCTGACCTTATGCGGCAACTGAGCCATTTATTCGCGAATAATCGGGCGTGGGCGAGCCGGCTTCAGAGTGAAGACCCCGGTTTTTTCAGCAAATTGTCCCGGCAGCAGGCCCCGGAGTACTTTTGGATTGGCTGCAGCGACAGCCGGGTGCCGGCCACGCAGATCACCGGCCTGCTTCCGGGCGAGATGTTCGTCCACCGCAATGTGGCCAATGTGGTTCCGCCGGGCGATCTCAACAGTTCCGCGGCGTTGCAATTTGCCGTGGAAGTGCTCAAGGTGCGCCACATCATCGTCTGCGGCCACTATGGCTGCGGCGGCGTGCGTGCCGTGTTGCAGGGGCTCGGGTTGGGTTTGGTGGACCACTGGCTCAAACCGGTGGAGGAGGTTCGCCGCAAGCATGAGGCCCAATTGCTGGCGCTGGGAAATGAACAGGCGCAACTGGACCGGCTTTGTGAATTGAACGTCATCGAACAGGTGGTCAATGTGTGTCAAGCCCCCACCGTGCGGGAAGCGTGGGCTCGAGGACAACCCCTGGCCGTTCACGGCTGGATTTATTCCATCAACGACGGTCTGCTCCGGGACCTTGGGCTTTGCGTAATCGCTCCCGATGAGTTGCCCCGGGTGTAGGGTCCCGGCTGGGGTTCGATGGGGCTGGAATCGGTTGCGCCGGCAGGGGGCCAACGCTGAAGAGGGACGGCCTGCGCAACCTGAAACCTGAGAATTTGATACCGCCTCCGGCCGAATCCCGGATGGTCATTGCCGGGGCTGATTCGCACCCGGAGCGAGCGACTTCCAGACCAGCCGCCCGGCCGCCAAGGCCAGGGCGTTGACGGGCAATTGATAGAACGCCAGCGCCACGACATTGCCGAGGCTGGTCAGGTAGCCCTGAGTGAAATAGTGGAGCGGAACGAAAACCAAGGGGGCCCAGAGGAGCGATGCCGCCAGCCAGGTCCAAGACTCGCCTGTGCCGACGGGCCAAAGCGCTTTTATTCTGAGCGTTCGCACCGCGATCAGCCAAACCAGGAAAAAGCCGACCGACAAAAGCACCGCGATGGGCACTTGCAGCCAAACCTGGTTGGGCATCCTCAGAATCCAAAACGCTGCCAGTGCCGCGCCGCCAATTCCCGCCAGGTCCGCCAATACCAGCAGCAGACTGTGGGTGATGACTCGAATCGTTAGCATGGTTTGGTCAAATCAGGCGCACCGACACCTTGGCGCTCCGGCACCACAGGCTGACAACCGACTCTGGCCGATTTTCCCTGTCGCCGCAAGATTGGGCGCGGGGTTTTGGTGCGGAGGGAGCCGGCAGCCCGAGTGGTTTTGCCTCGCCTGGGGCGACCGGTTCGCCAAGAATTCCTCTCGCCCTTGATATGAGCAATGATCCGGCGGCTTGGGTTCCCGACAGAGCGGCGGGCGCGAAGGAGGCGCCGGCCGGCCTGCGCGCACTGACGCCACAACAATGGCGGTCGGGGGCGGCGGCGTGGCTGGGGTGGACGTTCGACGGGCTGGACATGCACCTTTATACCTTGGTGGCCGCGCCCTTTGTCATGCAACTGCTGGGCGCCAGCTCCACCACCGATCCGCGCGTGGGGCACTACGGGTCCCTCATCCAGGGGGCGTTTCTTCTGGGCTGGGCGCTGGGGGGCGGATTTTTCGGCCGGATCGGGGACCGGCTTGGGCGGGCGCGGGCGTTGAGCCTGACGATTCTGACTTACGCGGCGTTTACCGGGCTGTCGTTCTTTGCCCAGGCATGGTGGCACTTGTTGATCTTTCGGTTTCTGGCTGCCCTTGGGATTGGCGGAGAATGGGCCGTTGGAGCCTCGTTGCTTTCGGAGACCTGGCCGCGCCGGTGGCGGCCCTGGATTGCCGCCGTGCTGCAAACGGGGGTGAACGTGGGAATCCTGGGAGCCGGTTTGGCAAACTTTGTTTTGGCCGCGGCGCCGCCCCGTTACCTGTTTTTAGTGGGAGTGCTGCCGGCGCTGCTGGTGTTTTGGATTCGGCGAGCCGTGCCGGAGCCGGCGGAATGGCGCGAGGCCAAGGCGGCGGCGCGGCAGAATGAACCGCGGGTGCGGGACCTTTTCAAGGGCGAGGTGAAGCGGGTGACGTTTTGGGTGATCGTCGTGTGCGGCGTGTCCCTCACCGCCCACTGGGCCTTCATGTTCTGGCATCAGCAGCACCTCCGCAACCTGCCCGAGGTGTT
Organism: Verrucomicrobiota bacterium; assembly: GCA_029974925.1. Classification (GTDB taxonomy): domain Bacteria; phylum Verrucomicrobiota; class Verrucomicrobiia; order Limisphaerales; family UBA8199; genus JARKQH01. The sequence continues at coordinate 4,542 of JARKQH010000146.1, read as the reverse complement.
GGAATGGACCCACACGGAAAAGAACAAGCTGGCCAGCGCCGCCATGTACCTGGTGATTGGTTCCTCCATTCTGGGCAACTTCTTTGCCGCCTGGGTGGCTCGCTTCATTGGGTACCGTGCCACCATTATCTGGATGTTCCTGGCCTATTTCCTCGTCCTGTGCGGGGCCTATCATGCGCCCCGGGAACATGCCGCAATCCTTTGGTGGCTGCCATCCATCGGCTTTTGCCAGGGAGCGTTTGCCTTGTTCACGATGTATCTGCCCCCGCTGTTTCCGACGCTGCTGCGCACCACGGGAGCGGGCTTCTGCTACAACATCGGGCGCGTCATCGCCGCGTTCGGAACCGTGTTTTTCGGCTTGTTCTCGAAAGTGGGCGACCACCGGGCGGCCCTGTTCTACGCAGGATTCCTTTTTCTTCCCGCGGCGGCGGCCGCCTGTTTCCTGCCGCGGGCGCGGGACTGAGCCGGGGTCAGCCGGACGGAGGGAACGACCGGCCCGGTCGGGGGCTAGGGACTGGAAGGTTGGGCTTTGTCGGAGAAGGCCAGCGCGCCGGTGGGGCAGTGGCGGACGCACTCTTCAGCGGTGCGGCGGAGACCTTCCTCGATGGCGGCATTGAAGGGAGCGGCCACGCGGACCTCGAAACCGCGGCCGATGAAGGTCAGGCCGAGCGGTTCGCGGGCCAGCTCGGTCAGGCGAACGCAAATGCCGCAGAGAATGCATTTACCGGGCTCGAAGATGACACCGCCGGGCTGGGCCTGCTGCTCGAAGGGCCGGCGCTCGGCGCGGAATCGGCCGGCATCGGCTCCGTAAACCTGGGCGTAATGCTGGAGCACGCAGTTGCCTGACGAGCGGCAATCGCAATGGAGGCAGCGCGCGGCTTCGTGGACAGCCTCAACCCGGTTCAGACCCGCGCAACGGTCGCAGGGACTCACCCCGCGGGCGGCGCTGGCCGTGGCGAGGAATTGTTTGAGTTCCCCCGGGCTGAGCCGGCCCATGACACTCGAAAACGGTTTTTCGGGGCGGCGCACGCGCTGACCAGTGAGGAAGCGGTGAACGCACTCGGCCGCGCTCCGCCCGTCCGCCATGGCCCGAACCAGTTGGGGCACCGATTTGACCGCCGCGCCGGCGGCGAACACGTTGGCCAGGGAGGTCCGCGCCGTGTTTGGGTCACAGCGCAGATGGGGTCCGGACATCGCAAGCCCCAAGCGGGCAGCCTCGACGGAAGGGAGTTCACCCACGGCGAGCAAGACCGCGTCGCATTCGCCCAGGAGGGTGTCCATCGTGACCGTCGTGCCCAGTTCGAGCCCAAGCCGGAACTGGATGCCCAGGCGGGCCAGCAGAGCCGTTTCAGCCTCCAGGACCTTCGCCGGCAGTTCCGCCTCGGGCAGTTTCAGCAAGCTGCCCCCGGCGCGCGGCTGGCGGTCCACGACCATGACGCGGTGCCCTTGGCGCGCAAGAGAATAGGCGGCGGTCAGACCCGCCGGCCCCGCGCCGACAACGGTTACGGACTTCCCGGTGGGTGAGGGACAGAAGGGCGGAACGGGCTGGGGACCGGGGGCGGGCTCGCGGTGCTTGAGCGGTTGGGTCTGAGTTGTGCCGGTCGCCGCCGGGGTCGTGGCCAGTCCCATTTCCCAATCGGCCACGTGGCGTTCGAGGTCGCGGATCGCAGCCGGCTCATCCCAATGCCCGCGCCGGCAGCCTTGTTCGCAGGGATGGTGGCACAGCCGGCCCAGGACCCCCGCCAGGGGGAGCGAGGCGCGCAGGGTTGCGCTGGCGTCGGGCAGTTGCCCCGCCTGGATTTGCCGGAGCATCAGCGGGATGTTCAGGCCGAGCGGGCAGAGGCGGTTGCACGGCGAGAGGCAATCGCCCACGTGGTCGCTGAACAGCAGCTCGAGGGCGGTCCGCCGCGCTTCATGCACCTCCTCGGTTTCACTTTCGATCACCATCCCCGGCTCGGCCACAAGGCCGCAGGAGGGCACCAGCTTCCCGTTGATTTTGACCAGGCAGACCAGGCAGGAGTTGAGCGGGCCGCACTTCTCGAGGTAGCAGAGCGTGGGGATGTCCAAACCGATCGAGCGCGCCGCCTGCAGCACGGTTTGACCGGGCGTGATCGGCACCCGCACGTTGTCAATGGTGATTGAGGCGCTCATCACCGCACCTCCACCGCGCTGTGGGGACAAACCTGCCGGCAGGAGTCGCAACGGGTGCATTTGGCCGGATCAATCACATGCCGCGCATAGGGGGTCAGCGGGATGGCGTCCACGGGGCAATGCTGGGCGCAGAGGGTGCAGCCGGTACAGCGCTCGTTGATGTGGTATTGGATGAGGGCGGTGCATTTGCCCGCGGGGCAGCGTCCCCGCAGGTGGGCCTCGTATTCGCCGCGGAAGTGTTCGAGCGTGGTGAGCACGGGGTTGGGCGCTGTCCTGCCCAGCCCGCAAAGGCTGCCGGCGCCCACCTGCCGCGCCAGGCGCTCCAGTTCGCCCAGGTCGCGCGGCTGGCCCTTGCCGGTGCAGAGCCGGTCCAGAATGTCAAGCATGCGGCGGGTGCCGATGCGGCAGAAGGTGCATTTGCCGCAGGATTGGTTCTGGGTGAACTGGAGGAAGTACCGGGCGATGTCCACCATGCAAGCCGAATCATCCAGCACCACCAGCCCGCCCGACCCCATGATCGCGCCCACCGCGCGAAGTGATTCGAAATCCACCGGCGTGTCCGCCAGCCGGGCCGGCACGCAACCGCCCGAGGGGCCGCCAATTTGAACCGCCTTGAACTTTCGACCGGGCCTCACGCCCCCGCCAATCTCTTCAACAATCTCGCGGATGGTGGTCCCCATGGGGATTTCGATGAGACCGCCGCGGAGCACGTTGCCGGCCAGGGCGAACACCTTGGTCCCTTTGCTGGTGGCAGTCCCATGGGCGGCGAAGGCGGCGGGGCCGTTCCGGATGATCCACGGCACCAAGGCCAGCGTCTCGACGTTGTTGATGACCGTGGGTTTTCCCCAGAGTCCCTGTTGGGCGGGAAAGGGCGGGCGCAGGCGGGGCATGCCGCGCTGGCCTTCCAGAGAGGCGATGAGGGCGGTTTCCTCGCCGCAGACAAACGCGCCGGCGCCTTCCTTGATGCTGACGTGAAAGGGATAGTCGGCACCCAGCAGGCGGTCGCCCAGCCAGCCGCGTTGCCGGCAGATTTTAATGGCAGCGCGGACTCGTTTGACCGCCAGCGGGTACTCGTGACGGATGTAGAAAATGCCCTCGTGCGCCCCGATGGCCACGGCAGCAATCGCCAACCCCTCGAGGATGCGATAGGGGAAGGACTCCAGCAACATGCGGTCCATGAATGCTCCGGGGTCCCCCTCATCGCCATTGCAGATAACGTATTTGACGTCGCCGGGCTGCTGCCGGGCGAGGCGCCATTTGGCGGCGGTGGGGAAGCCGGCGCCACCCCGCCCACGCAGACCGGATTTTTCGATGGTTTCAATGAGCTGAGGCGCTTCCAACGGGGCTTGGGCACCCGCGCCGCCGTCGCCGGCCGGCGCTGGCACGCCAAGGCAGCGGGCCAGGGCGGAAAAACCGCCGTGGGCAACGTACTCGTCCAGGTCAAGCGGGTCCACTTTTCCAAAAGACTCCGTGGCGATGTGGACCTGGCGACCCAGAAAGGAGCTGACCGACGGCTCGCGCTCGTCCATGGCCGAGCGCTCGAGCGTGCCGTCCTCCTCCTCCAATAGCAGGCTTTCCATCGCACGGGACCACCAGCGCGAGAGACGCCAGCGCCAGCGGCCCGTGAAATGGCGCGCGACCAGTTCCCGCGCCTCCTCCGGACTCAGCCCGGCGTAGAAAACGCTGGGTTGGCCGGGCCGGACGATTTCGATCATCGGGGTGCGATGGCACATGCCGACGCAGCCCACGCGCTTGACGGCAACGGGGGCGCCGCTGCGCTCGACGGCCTCGCGCAGCACATGGAAAATGTCGTCACTGCCCTTGGCCATGCAGCAGGAGCCCAGCCCGATGCGAATCTGGGGCTGGCGGTCTTCGACCCGCATCAGCTCCTCGGTCGAGCGCGGGGCGTGGCCGGCTTCGCGCGCCGATAGAAATTCCCGCACGACACCATCGGCTTTTTCCGCGGCGACATGGCCGAAGGTGGTGTGGTCAATGCGCACCACGGGGGCAAGGGTGCAGCAGCCCAGGCACGCCACCTGCTCGACTGTGAACTCGCCCGCGGGGTCCGTATCCTGCCCTTTGGGGATTTTCAGGTAGCGCCGCAAGGCCTCCTCGACCCGGTCGGCGCCGTTGACGTGACAGGCGGTCCCGCGGCAGATGTGGATGACATGCTTGCCCATGGGCTGATGGCGAAACATGTCGTAAAAAGAGGAGACGCCGGCCGCCGCGGCAGGGGTGATTTCGCTTTGGTCGCACACCCGGCGCAGGGCTTCTTCGGGCAGGAAACCGTAATGGTCCTGGAGGGCCTGAAGAATCGGGATGACCGCCTCGGGTTTGCGCCCGATGCGCTCCAGGGTTTCATCCACGAATTTAAGGTCAACAGGCATCGCG
>JARKQH010000104.1 GCA_029974925.1 Verrucomicrobiota bacterium | reverse complement strand
CCAGCCCGGGCGCGCCCGAGCACGTCCTCATACGCGGCGCGGCGTTCGGCCAGGATCGCCGTGGGCGAGAGGGTGGACAGCTGGTCGGTGCGCATCGAGGCCACGAAATCCCGAATGGACTCGCGCGCCTGCTCCCAGGCGTCGCGCTGGCTCTCCAGTTCCCGGCGGGTGGCCTCCATGGCCGTGAGGCGCTCGCGCTCGGCCGCGACCTGCTGGTCTGCTGCGGCCGTGGCCGCCGTGTAGGCCTGCTCGACCCAGACGGCCGCTTCCGCCCAGGACTTGAATTCATCGGCGCTCAGGGCCCCCGCCTCCATGCGCTCGCGATAGCGCTCCCAAAAATCAATCAGGCCCACGCCGGTGCCCATACCGGTGAGCGCCTCGCTGGCCTTGGCCCCGTAATAGGCGAGTTGGCGTTCGGCCTGCTCGGCCGCGTCGTAGGCGTATTTGTTGTAGCGGTTCAGCACGGCCACAAACGCATCGCCGCCGCCCACGGACTCGATGATCTGGCTGGCCCAGTCGCCCTGGATCAGGCGCTCGGTGCTGCCCGAGAGCGTCTCGAGTTGGAGCCCCATCACTCCGAACGCGGCAGCGGCCGTGGTCGCGGCCGTCTCGGTACGGGTGATCAGGTCGATGTAGCTCTCGCCCGAGCGCAGGAGCCCGTTGGCCTGGTCGATCAGGCCCATCCGCTTGAGGTATTCCTCGCCCTGGAGGTTGGCCAGGTTGCGGTAGACGAGCTGCTCGTACCCCTCGGGGATGGCGATCATGAGCGACTGCACGCCGCGCATGGTTTCGCGGAATTCCTGGTCGGACTGGCCGAGGCTGTGCGCGAACGACTTGAGCCCGGCCGTGGCCGCCGCCATCCCGGCCGTGACCTGGGCGGTGATCTCCGAGCTGGCCAGGTCGTAGATCGTCGAGTGGGAGGTGGACTGGCTGCCGCCAAATCCGCTCGAAGTCGTCTTGATCACGCCGTAGGACGCGGGCACCGCCTCGCCGTCCACGATCCAGACGGCGGGCTGCGAGGCTTTCGGCACGCCCCAACTGTAGGATTTGCTCGGCTCGGTCATGGCCGCCGTGATCCCGGCCGCGATCGCGCCCACGGCTATGCCGATCGGTCCGGCCCAACTCCCAGCCCCTAGGAGAGCGGCCGCACCGCCGCCCAGCGCGCCGAGCCCGCCGCCGACAACCGAGGACGTGGAGTCGTCAGGGCGGAAAAACTGCCCCGCGAGCCACCCGCCAGCGAGGCCCAGCCCGCCAGCGGACAAAGCGGACCCGAGACCACCCGTGACGCCGGACGCCCCGGCCAGCGATTTCGCCGCTGCGGCATCCGCCACATGGAGGGCTTGGTAGCCCGTCATACCGGAGGCTCCATAGGTGGAGCTGAACGCGCCGGACGCGGCGCTCAGCGCGGAGCCAGAATACCCTGCGGACCCTATGCCCAGGACGTCGAGGCCCCAGGAGTCCAGCGTATTGATCCAGCCGCCCCCGCCACCCAGGGCTCCATAGGCGTCCTTCGCATAGCCCGCGTACTTGCTGACCTGCCCCAGGCTGAACCCGCCGCCCTGGCCCTTTCCGCCCGCCACGGACAGCCCCAGGCCCTCCAGGCCCGAGGAGTCCACCCCCACGATGCTGGCCATGATGGGCAGGAAAAGCGTCTGCCTGGCCAACGTCACGGCCATGTCCGCGACCCAGCGGATGGTGTCCTGAAGCATCTGCTTCAGCATGTCCCGCCAGGCTTCTTCCCGCTTTTTGGCGTCGTTCGTGAGCAGGGCGTCCAGGTAGCTGGTCAGGCCCTCCTGGAGGTCCTGCCCGATGGAGCGCACGAAATTGGCGGTGCTGCTGGCCAGTTCCCGCCACATTTCGCGCTGACGGGTCGTAGCGTCCTGGTAGAGCTTAAATTCGATAGTCAGGTAGTCACGGAGGTAGGAGAGGAAATCCTCCTCGTACCCCAGTCGGGCCTCAAGTTCCTGGCGGCGCAATTCGCTACGCTTCTGGCTGGCGTAGACGTTGTACGCCGTCTCGCTCGAGGCGTACTTGCGTACCTGCTCCAGGTGCGCGTCCAGACGCTTGGACTCGGTAGTCCAGTAGGCATCGGAGAGCTTCCCCCCCTCGCCGAGGCGGCGCACATCCTCCCCGAGCAGAAAGTCCACGTGCGCCTGGAACCGCTCATCGGCACGGGCGATGCGCTCCTCGTCCGCCGCGTCGGTTTGAATCCCGGCGTCTTGCAGTTCCTTGACGTACTGCCGGTATGCCTCGATCCACTTGGCCCCCAGATCCGATCCACCGGTCCACTGGGCCATTTCCTGCATCTGACGCGCGGCTTGGCCCAGCTCCTCGTCAAAAGCACGCAGCTCAGCCTGTTTCGTCTTCAGCGCCTTCAATTCGCCCAACCGTGCCTCGGCCTCGCGAAGATCTTCGACGCCCCCCTTGGCTCCGACCAGGTCCGCGCGGATCTGCGTCAACGCCCGGTTGTGATCGCGCTCGATCCGAGCGATGGCAGCTCCCAAGCGGTCGCCCCCCAGGCTCTCCTCCAACGCCGCGATCTCGTCTTCAACACGTTGGAGAACCCCCTGACCACGGATGTCGGCGCGAGCGGCGGCATTGCCCCCGGCAGCTCCGCGCTTGGCGGCTTTCTCCTGTGCGTCGCGCAGGGCGCTTTCGTGGGAGGCCATTTCCTGCTCGAACGCGCCGTGGTTGATTTTTCCGGAATAGACATCCTTCCAGCTCTTGGCACGAGCGAGCTCAAACTTCGCCCACGCCGCGACTTCGGGGTCTTTGGACTTGCTCCAGGATTCCATCGTGGCCTGTTGGCTGGCCTTCAACAGGGCGTTCGCTTTTTCTTGGTCACGCTCACGGGCAGCCGACCACCCCCTGGACGAATCAGTACGTTGCGCTTCCAAAAGGTCGGTCTGGAGTAAAGAGCGCTCAGTTCGGAGCCGCTTCAGTTCCGCAGTTATCGTTTCCGTGCCGCCTAGGAGCGAATCATCGACCGTCAGTCCTGATGACTGGAGCGCCTCGGGAGATTCAAGGTGGGCAATCCGCTCATTCAACCACGCGAGTTTGGCCTCTCCGACCAGAGTGCCTGTGGCGGCCCGGATGCTGTGCGCGGTCTGACTGGCTAGAGCAGCCAATTCTCTCAGCGCACGCTTGGCAAAATCATATGCACCGGCATCACCGAGCGCATGGTAGAAATCCGTCACGGCCGAAGTCATGGAGTTCCAAGCCGCCGCCCCCGTGCTTCCGGCCTCCTTCGCGGCCTGGCCGTATTCCTGCTCAAGCGCCCTGGCGAGCTTGGGAACCATATCCGTGGCCAGCACCTGGCCTTGCTCCAGCATCTTGCCTAGCTCGGCGGCAGAAACGCCCATGGCCCTGGCCGCCAAGCCAAACGCACCAGGCAGACGCTCACCCAGCTGACCTCTCAATTCCTCAGCCTGGACCGTGCCCTTGCTCATCATCTGGCCAAGCGCAAGGAACACGCCCTGAGCGTCCTGACTGGACAGCCCCAGGGCGGCCACGGCGGCAGAAACGCCCCTGATCACGTCCCTCGCGCCACTGCCCGCAAGGGCAGTGTCCCTTGAGGCGGCCAGGAAGCTCTTTGTGGATTGGGCCATGGACATGAAGTCCTGCCCGTATTCCTTGGCTAGCCGCGTGATCGAAGCCAACTCCGCTTGTGCCCCGGCTGAGCTGCCGGTGATCGCCTTGAGCGACAACCCCAAGGATTCCAGCTGTCGTCCCGTCTCGAAAGTGGCCACATTAAGATTCTTGATCTCGTTGACCACGGCGGCCACGCCCAAGCTGGCCAGGAGTCCCTTCATCGATCCCAGGGTCCCGCCGAGCCCGCCCATGGCACGGTCGGTCGCGGCGACACTCCCCCCCAGGCCGGTCAACTGGCGCTCCAAATCCGCCACCGCCGATTTTGCGTCGGCGGCGGTGGCGGAAATGGTGATCTGGATGCGGTTTTCTCCGGCCATCGTTACTCGCTAAAAGAGGCTGCTTCGCCGTGCGTAGTTTTCAAGGTGTTCGTTCACGGTGCCCAGGTCCAACCACATCCACAAAGGCATGCTGTCAGCTGCCAGCCGGTACCCGCCCCGCTGAAGCTGCCGGAGCGAGAGCAGGTGCGACAAGTACGGCGAAGGCGCGCGGGCCTTGCTCTTCGCGCACCCCTTGCACGCCTCCGCCAGCCAGTCGCCGTTGTTGCGGGCGCACTCCTTCTTGTCTGCCTGCGTGCAGCCCTCTAGGAGGGCTCGGAGCTGCTCGCCAAAGGGACCTGCTCCGCCGCCTCGGCGGGGTCGGTGGGGGCCGCGACTTCGCTATCCTCGGACGGCTCGGCCATCTCGACGGGCTCCTCCTCAGCGTCATCGCCGCCGCCCGCCAGGGCCGGGCGCAGCGCCGCGAGAGCCACGCCCTGGAGGTCCGTCGGCCTGGCCTGCTCGAGCAGCTCGCGCCAGTCCTTGCGGTAGTAGGGCTTGGAGGGGTCCGAGGAGATGAACAGGTCGCCGTCCATGAAGTAGCCTTCGCTGAATCCGATGATCAGCTTGCGCCCGAGGGCAACCTGCTCGGCGAAGATGTTCTGCCTGATGACCGTCTTCTTGCCCTTGCGCTCGAGGAGCCGGTTCGAGTGCCAGACGCGCTCGTCGTTGGTGGGCATGCGGAAATACAGCTCGTAGGTTTCCCCGGCCTGGTCGGTCATCACCAGAACCTGGCGCGTGGCGGTAAGGTTGCAAGGCATCTCGGAGCTCCTTTCGTTGAACAGGGTTGAACGGATCAGCAGAAAAACAGCCGGAATTCGTCGTCGCCCACGGTGTCGAGGGACGGCTCGAACCCCAGGTCGTAGGTCCCGACGCCGTCGCGGTCGCGCTCGGCCACGGACGTCGTGCGCAGCTTCGGCACGGCCACGTAGAGACTGTTCCCGGCGTCCGCGCCGATCCTGGCCACCAGTCCCGACGGGGTGGAGGTCCGCCAGAGGCTGTACGGGTTGAACGTGGCCAGGTCGTCCGCCTCGGGATCGAGCGAGCCGGTGGGGGCGCGGTCCGAGATGAAGTACTGGGTGATGCCAGCCGCCGAGTTGGCGTCGCGCC
>JARKQH010000056.1 GCA_029974925.1 Verrucomicrobiota bacterium | reverse complement strand
CATTGACCCGATAGAACTCCGCGACCCGGCGCGGATGGATGATGCCAGCGGTGTGGAACAACACCGCGCCCCGGGCGCCCTCGCACAACCTTGCGCAATCCGCCGGATTCTGGAGGTCGCCGGCGACCACCTCGACCCGGTCCGACACAGCCCGGAGCGGAGCGGCGTTCTGGCCCGGCAGGACCAGGCACCGGATGCGCCAGTCGTGAGGCGGCGAGCTCAAGGCCGGATGGTCCGGCAGCCCGCGCGCGAGGCATTCGACCAGCCGGGACCCCAGCCACCCGGCGGCTCCGGTTACGAGATAGAGTGACATGGAACAGCGCTCATGCGAGACGATCAGAGCCGGTTCAAAAAATGCAGCGCATTCCGCCGCGCCAGGGCCAAGATGGTGCCCTGCGGGTTCACACCGGGCGCCGTGCACAGGAGGCTCGCATCGTTGACAAACAAATGGTCCGCCCCCCGCACGCGGCCAAAGGAGTCGGTGGCGCATCGGCGCGGGTCCTCGCCCATGGGGCAGGAGGAAAACAGGTGAATGGTCATCAGATTGGCCAGCCCGCGCGGGAGAATTTCGGGCAGCCTCCAAGCTTCCTCGCGTGACCGCACGATGCCGGCCCGGCTGGTTCCCGGGAACACCTTCACCGCTCCGGCTTCGAACAACAGTTCCGTCAGCTTGCGCAACCCTTCGGCCAGAGACCGCCGGTCCTCTTCGGGCAAGTGATAACGCACGACCGGGTCCCGGAAAGGTCCCAGGCAGCGCACCGTGCCGTGCCCACCACCAGCGGTCATGGCATAATAATTGGCTATATGAGGCCAGGTCCGGCCCGCCTCGCGCAAGGCTTGTGGGTAATCCAGCAACCCCAGCGCCACATACGCCGGATGACTGATGGAACAGCCAAAACTCAGCCGCGGCGAGAACTCCTTGACCTGATGCACCGGCACCCCCATGTCCGCGGCATTCACCGGCTCGGCAAACTGGGCGGCCACTTTCACCGTCGGATGCAGCCTGAGCGAGTCTCCGATATTCTGTTTGAGCCCGCTGCGCCGAAGCAGGGCGGGGGTCTGGACTGCCCCGGCGCAGAGAAAAACCGTTCCCGCGCGGATGCGCACTTCACCGGCTCTGATCCGCGTGGCGCGGAGCAACCAGCCACGCCCGTCGCGGGAAAGCCGGTTGACTCGTGTTTGCGCCATGAGCCGGCCGCCGGCGCGAAGGAAACGGGGCAGGTGGGTCTTGGTCATGGATTGTCTCGTTCCCCGGTTTCCC
>JARKQH010000032.1 GCA_029974925.1 Verrucomicrobiota bacterium | reverse complement strand
TCAATTGTCCTTTTTTGTGGTTCTGAGCATCGCCCTGGTGGTGCCGGTGCTCGAGCAACTCCGTGACCGCTTCCTCCGCCTGGACCCCTGGCTCCCCGAACAGCTTGCCAGTCCGTGGCAGAAGTTCGGTCTCCGGGCTGCACGCTGGCTCTGGACCTTTTCCGCCGCCTCGACCGCCGCCTGGTTGGGTTCGCTCCCTCTCATTGCCTTCTATTTCCACCTGGTCAGCCCGGTGGCCCTGCTGGCCAACCTGTTCATCGTTCCCGCCAGTGGCGCCGCGCTGGCCGCAAGTCTGGGCAGCCTCTTCTCCGGAACCTGGCTGCCCGGCCTGACCGAGTTGCTCAACTTCAGCGCCTGGGGCTGGATGCGCCTCATGCTGTGGGTCAGCGACCTGGCCGCCGGCCTGCCCGCCGGCTGGTTCCACGTGCCCCGGCCCAGCCTCTTCCATTTCGTGCTCTACTACGGGCTGGGTCTCGGCCTGGTTTCCGGCTGGCTGCTCGCCCCCAGCCGCCGGCGCTGGCTGCTGCCCGGCGCCGCCGTGCTTCTCGCCGTCCCGGCCCTTCAATGGTTCAAAGCCCGGCACGAGGTCACGCTGACAGTCCTCGCCCAAAACGGTTGCGCCGCCGTTTATTGCGCGCCCGCCGCCGGTCATGGCAGTGTCTTATTTGACCCCGGCGACAGCAACGTCGTCCAATACGTGGTCGAGCCCCACTTGCGCGCCCGGGGCGTGAACCGCCTTTCTCACCTGGTCCTCACGCATGGCGACCTCCGCCATGTCGGCGGCGCGGAGTGGATTGTCCATCAATTCAACGCCCGCTCCGTCCTCACCAGCGCCCCCCGCTTCCGCTCCCCCACCTACCGGCGCCTGGTGCAAACCTTCGGCCAGGAGGCCCGCCTCCTCCGCCAGCTCGACCGCGGCGACACCTTCGCCGGCTGGACCGTCCTGCACCCGGCCGCCACCGACCGGTTCAGCCGGGCCGACGACGCGGCGCTGGTTGTTCGGGGCGAGTTTTACGGGCGAGGGGTCCTGCTGCTTTCCGACCTGGGGCGGTCCGGCCAGGAGACGCTGCTGCAGCGTTACGGGCCCGCGCTGCGCGCCGACGTGGTGGTAACCGGCCTGCCCTCGACCGGCGAACCGCTGTGTGATGCCCTGCTGGAGGCCATCAATCCCGCCGTCATCGTCGTGGCCGACAGCGAATATCCCGCTTCCGAGCGCGCCAGGGCCCCCCTGCTCGAGCGCCTCGCCCGCAGCCGCGCCCGCGTTGTTTCCACCCGCGCCGAGGGCGCCGTCACCGTCACCCTCACCCAACAGGGCGAAATGAGCGTCACCGGTTTCCGCTCTCCCGGCGCCGGCCTGGCCGGTCACGCCAGGCTCAACGGGGCGGCCGGGGCACTTGCAATCACGCCATAACCATGCCATGGTCATGCCATGAAAACGACCGTTGAACTGGATGCCTCCAACCGGATCGTGCTCTCGCGGGAACTCCGGCGGGCGGCCGGGATTCCCCGGAAGCAGAAACTCCTGGTCTCCGCCACACCCGGGCGCATCGTTCTGGAAATGCCGGCCAACACGTCCGGACGCCTCATCCCGCGCGGCAAACTCAAGGTCTGGACGGGTGCGGTGCCGGCAACGCCGGTGGAGGAGGCGGTTGAACAATCGCGCCATTACACCCGATGACGTTCCTGGACACGGGGATCCTGGTTGGGGCGGTATTGGAGGCGCACCCCGAACACGCGGCGTGCCTCGCCGCGCTGGAAGAGTCCGCGCGTCCCTTCACCAATGCCCACGTGCTGGCCGAAACCTTCGCCACGCTCACCGGTTTTTACAAGGTGCCGGCCGACGCCGCCGCGGAGTTGATTTCGAGTGTTCGAAACGCGGTTGCGGTGGAGGCGCTGGCGTTGGCGGACTACGAAACGGCGATTCGGCAAGCCCGCAGTCGAGGAGTCATGGGCGGGGGCATCTATGATTCCCTGCACGCAACCTTCGCCCGCCGCAGGAAAGCGGTCCGGATCGTGACACGCAACCCGTCTCATTTTCAACATGTGGCGCCGGACATTGAAATTCTGACCCCGTGACCCGGCGGGGAGCAGGCGGCATCCGCCGCCAGAGTCCCGGTGGTCCGTCAGCGCGCCCGCTTCGCCCCGGCCGGGGCTGCCCCGCGGTGGCTTCGCCGCGCGCGCCCGCAGCCCCCATGCGGAGCTTGTCTCAAAGCCGGTCCCCCTCCCCGCCCGGGGGAGGTTTCATCTCCTGGCGAAGCGCCGGCCAGAAGCGGCGGGTATAGACCCAGATGGAAACCAGGTTGATGCCAATGCTGGCGGCCTCCAGCGCATAAACCAACGAGAAGGGAAGTTGAAGGAACCAGTGGGCGGGAGCCTGCAAATAGTAATAGACCACGCAAATCGTCGGGAAGGAAATCACCGTTCGCGCCTTGCCCGACCAGTTGGCCTTGGCATCAATCTGGTGCAGCGCCCCCAGCGAGCGCAAAAACGACACCCATTGGTCCCGAAACAAAAACAGGATCGCCATCACCAGCAGCGTCCGCGCGTGCCCGTCCTGCCCCGCCCGCGAGGCCAGATAAACCAGGGTCGGAAACGTGGTCAGATAGAAAATCTTGTCCAGCATCGGGTCGGCGTAGCTTCCGAGCCGCGAGGTTACCTGCCATTTGCGCGCCAGGTATCCGTCAAACAGGTCCGTCAGGGCCGATAACAGCATCGCCAGAAACGCGACCACGAACCAGCCGGGCGACGGCGGATGGCCGCAGAAGACGCTGACGGCCAAAAACACGAAGATCAGCGGCGCCCGGATGAGGGTCAGACCTTGAACAAAGAAGAACCTGGGGCTCACAAATTCACTCCTCGGGCGCGCGCGAGGCCGGCGCGGATCGTGACCACGGTCATGGGGGGGGTGCTAGACGTCCTCCGATCCGGACTCGGTCCGCAAGCGGTACAGGTACCGGATGAAGTCCCGGGAAATGTTGCCTGACGGGGGAATGGCGGGCCCCCCGGCGAGACTTTTCCCAGCCTGGATTTGCGCCAGCTCGCCGGCATCCAGCCAATAACCCGCGCAGTTCGGGCAGTGGTCCACCGGCACCTTGATCCTGGGGCTGAAAAGCTGGCGCTTGAGCTTGATGCCCGGGCACCGCGGACACTCGCGTTTGCGCGCCGGGTCCGCCACCACGTCCGGGTCGCGCTCCAGGTGGAACAAGGGATTGCCCTCGACCTCGTGCTTGTCGTCCACCTGCTGCAGCTCGAAGGCGTCAAACCAAATCCCCCCGCAGCCCCCGCGGCACACATCCACCGTCAGGCCGCCCAGGCGCAATTCCACCAACTCCCGCGAGCAAGCTGGACATTTCATGGCCCTACTTTGACCCAAACCCGCCGCCGCGCACAGCCAAAAATGGCCCCCGTCAAAAGCCAAACCGCCCCGCCGGCTGGCGCCCGCGGGGCGGTTGGAGGCCAGTCTCTTGTGCGGAGGTCACAAGAGCGCCGGGCAAAACCCGGCCTGGGGATCCAGTTTAGAAGCGGAAGTTGAACGTCGCGAGGATCGCGTGCGTGTAAATGTTCTCGGTCTTCACGCCGCCGAAGTCCTGCTCCAGGGCGCCGAGGAACTTGTAGCCAATGCCGATGTCGGTCTTGTCGTTGAGCTCGTAGTCAACGCCCGCCATGCCTTGGAAGGCGAAGGCAATGTCGTTCTCGCTGTCCACGTCGTCGCCGGAGATGATGCTCCAGACCCCGCCCGCGCCCGCGCCGATATAGGGCTTGAACTTCGAGTCCAGCGGAAGGCGATAGATCACATTCACCAGCAACGGAATCTGGAAGAGGTTCATGTCGAGCTCTTCCGTGCCCGAGATGCCAAAAGCCGAGGCTTCCAGCTCTTTGATGGAATTGAACGTGAAGCCCGCCTCGATCTCCAGCGCCCAGCACTTGCTGAAGTTGTAACCGCCGGCCAGGTCCACCCGCACGCCGGGATCGGTCTTCAGCTTAACGTCGGTGACGCCCAAGTCGAAGAAATCAAGATCCTGCGGGTTCTTGATGTCAATGTCGTTCACGATGGACAGGCCAGCATCAAGCTTGAAATAGCTGGTCTTCTCCACGTCGGCCGCCTGCACTGCCAGCGCCGACGCCATGACGGCGCACAGACATACTGTCTTGAAGGTTCGTTTCATAGGTACCCAGATGTGTTGTTAGCAGTTCTGCCCGGGCCAGGCTGCCGCGAATCCACTTCACAGCTCCGCCGCCGGCCGATCAGCCTTTTGGCCTTCGACCCGCGCCGGTCCACAAGGAGCCACCGGGTTTTCAACACCCTGATACAAGCAAGCCGCTTGTAAAGCAAGTTATTTTAAGTTTTTTTCAAACGAACTTTTACGGAATTAGTCTCCGTAAAGCATGGACTGCCGGCTGAGCCGCCGTCCCCGGAACTCCCCCACCGATTTTTCAATCGCCTCGAACTGGCTGGCGAAGGCCCGCAACTCGGCCGGGTGGCGCCCCAGCTTGCGCCGCAACTGGCCCAGCCGCTGAATAATCAGCGCCTTGCTGCAGCCGCACCGCCTCGCCACCCCCTCGGCCGCCAGCCCCTCCAGGCAATAGAGCCGGAACACCTGCAGCAGCGGCGCCTTGCGGACCGCCCCGCCCGGCTCGAGTTCCCGAACCAGGGCGAAGAGCCGCAGGGCATCCGGCTCGGGCAACGGCTCGGGGCAGGAGGGGCGCTGGCCGAACTCGCGCCGGGTGGCGGCCAGCTCGTGATGAATCCGCCGCAGGACCGCCCCCACCCCCTCCGCCGCCACGCGCGCCCGCCACGGCGCCAGCAGCGGCTCCAACGGCTGGCTCAGACGCAGGCCCCCGCCCCGCTCGAGTTCCACCAAACCCGTCAAAGCCAGCCCCAACGCGCCGGCGGCCCCCAGCGCCGACTCGGCTTCCGCGCTGTAAAAACGGCGGGTGGGGGTCAGCAAGACGAACGGACCCGGCCGCTGAAGCCTCAACCGCTCGATTTCACACACCAGTTCCGCCTCGCCTTCCACGAACGCCAGGTAAACCGGCGCCTGAATCGGGAGGTAGGTCCCCACGAAATCACTCCGTCCGCCGCTGGCGGGCGGCGGCCCGCCGGCTGGCGCCAGCCCCAGGGTGTCGCACAACCTCCGGCGGAAACGCGACCGGTCCAGCTCGTGAATCAACGCGCGGGCCCCTTCCACCGGAAACGCGTCGCACCGGCCATCCCCGCAAACGCACACCGCCACCGGCCCGGCCCGCGCCGCGCGCAGCTCGTGCCGGCAGCCGCAGGGCGGTTTCCGAACGCAGGGATGGCTTTCAACCCGCTCGCCGGTTGGCTTCAGCCAGCACTTCACCCGCTCGAAATCATCCCCAAAAACCGCCTCCCAGTCGGCCAGCAATCCCCGGCCGGTGGCAAAGGCGTCAAACTGTGCCCAGAGCGTGCTCATGGGGCGCGCGTCGCGTCGGCGCCGGCTGGGGCGCGGGACAGAGGTGCTCGGTCCAAGGCCGCGCGGGCTGCCGGCGAGGCTCGAGGACTCGCGGGGGAGGCGGCAGGTCGGCCCACACCTCGGTTTGGTCCTGGAACACGTTCCCGCAGCAGTCCTCGTCGCGCGCGAGGCTCAAGGCCAGTTTTTCGTAACGGCGGCCCCGGAATTCGAACCGGGCGCCAACCGGCAAAGCACTGAATTGCGTGAGATGTCGTTTCATAAGATTTAACCAACCCAATCGTCAGAAATCCCCGTTGCTTCGGTCCCCCGACTCCGCCGGGCGGGCGAAGCCGCGGGCGGCCACAAAGCGTTCGAGGTAATGGCTGTCCGCATCGCGGGTGTAGAGCGCCTTGTTGCAGGGGACGATGGCCAGGCGCCGCGGCCGTTTGCCCCGCCGCAGCCGCACCTCGAACCGGGCCTGCGTGATTTCCTCGAGGGTCCCCGGCCACCGAATTTTGCCCATTTCGATCTGCTCGAAAATGTCGTCCGCCTCGTGCAGCTCGCGCCGCCACGGCGCCCGCCGGTAATGAAACTCGACGGCCTTGAGCGTGACGCGTTCGATGCCCGGCACGTCCCCGCAGGCCAGGGCTCCGCGACCCCGCTGCACCAGCGGGGCAAGCGTGTACTTGGCGGTTGAAGGGAAGAAATCCGCCCGGCCAAACAGGCAGCGCCCGAACGCGCGCAGCAGCACCCGCCGCTCGCGCTCGCCGCAATCGTTCAAGCGCAATTCGCCCCGCTGCGGGTTGTAAACCACCACGTCGTGGCATTGGGGCCGGAAAAACACCGTTCCCGGCTGGTCCCCCTCGAGGACGGCTTCGCGGCGGCACGGCGCGCCGTGCCGGACCAGGAACCACCATTCCCCCTCCTGCGGATACACAAACACCCGAACCCCCCGGCCGCGTTTCCACGCCTCATAAAACCGGTTCAGCCGCTGCTCGAGCCAGGCCACCTGCTCCGGCGCCGGCCCGTGGAACGGGGGCGGCGGTTCCTCCAGCGTTGAATAATACCGGAACGACCGGGGCCGGTTCAGCTCGACCCGCAAATGCACTTCCTCGACCAACTGGCGGTCGCGCAGCCACGCTTCCATCACCACGTCCAGCGGCGTCGCCTCCGGATTGTCCCCCAGCGCCCACCCCGCCTGCCGCGCCGCCCGCCGCAACGCCTCCATCCCCGCCTCGTCATCCAGTTCGTGAAACACGTGCAGCGACTCCAGCAGCTCGGGGGGCATCTCCGGCGTGGGCTCCAGCAGCACCCGCGCCAGCGCCTCGCACGGCACCGCCGCCGCGTCCGCGACCGCCGGCAGGACCAATCCCCGCCCCGCCAGATATTCCCGCGCCGGCGCCAGCCACCCCAACAACAAATCCCGCCGCATCCGGCCCAGCATTTCCGGATGCGCAAACTTGCCCGGATTCACGTGTGCCATACTCGATCATTTTTCCTCCAGCATCGCCGGCGCGGTTTGACATCCACTGTCACCCCTGCAAAAAATTCCGCGCCGGCGCCCCGGCGCCGGGAGCGGGCCGGGCGGAAAATTCCCCCCGCCCGTCGCTTTCGACTTTGCGCCGGGGCAAACATCTGCTACCGTAGGTTGTCGTGGGATTCTTATGAAACGCTGGCTGCCCATAATTTTTTCCGCACTTGCCCTCGCCGCTCCGGCCGCGTCCAGGCAGGCGGAGGTCGGGGTGATTCGGATAGCCGGCGCCATCGGTCCCGCCACGGCGGACTACATCGCCCGGGCGGTCAACGTGGCCGCCGCCGCGAACCACGCGTGCCTGATCATCGAACTGGACACCCCGGGAGGCCTGCTGGATTCGACCAAGGAGATTGTTCAAACCTTTTACGCCTCCAAAGTCCCCACCGTGGTGTATGTGTCCCCTTCCGGCGCCAACGCGGGCAGCGCCGGCACCTTCATCACCCTGGCGGCCGACGTCGCCGCCATGGCGCCCAACACCAGCATCGGCGCCGCCCACCCCGTCTCGATTGGCACCGGCGGCGAACAAAAGACCGACGAGGTGATGAAGCAGAAGTTGCAGAACTTCGCCAGCAGTTACATCGAATCCATCGCCCAAAAACGCGGGCGCAACGTCGAGTGGGCCAGGTCCGCCGTGGTCGAGAGCCAGTCCATTACCGCCGAGAAAGCCCTCGAGCTGAAGGTCATTGACCTCATCGCCGACGACCGCGCCGACCTGCTCGAAAAACTGGACGGCCGCGAGGTGGGCGAGCACACCTTGCGCACCGCCGGGGCGCGAACCGTCGAAATCCCCATGGTCCTGCGCGAGCGGATTTTTCAACTGCTCTGGCGCCCCGAGGTCATGCTGATCCTGATGCTGGTGGCCATTTACGGCATCATCGGCGAACTGAGCAACCCGGGGGCGATTTTGCCGGGGGTGCTGGGCGCGATTGCCTTGATTCTGGTGCTGTACATGTCGGCGATCCTGCCGGTCAACATCGCCGGCCTGGCGTTGATCGGCCTGGCGCTGGTCCTGTTTATTGCCGACATTTTCGCGCCCACCCACGGCGTGCTCACCTTCGGCGGCGTCGTCTCCTTCTTCCTCGGCGCCATCATGCTCTTCAACCGCGCCGAGCCGGGCTTCCGCCTGTCGCTGGCCTATATCATCCCCGCCACCATTCTGACGGCCGCGTTCTTCATGTTCGTGATTGGCGCCGGCCTCAAGGCCCAGTTGCGCCCCATTCGCGCCGGCAAGGAAACCATGTTCGGCAAGGTCGTTCCCGCGCTCAGCCGCATTGACGAGAATTCGGGCAAGGTTTTTATCGAGGGCGAATACTGGAACGCCCGCAGCGATTCGCCCGTCGAGGCCGGCCAGCGCGTCGAGATCATTGGCATTGACGGCCTCACCCTGAAAGTCAAACCCGCGCCGGCTCGGCCCGGCGGCTCCGGACCCGCTTCCCCCCTCAACCGTTAACCCTTAACCCTTAACCCCAGGAATCCTTATGGAAGAGTTCATTCGTCGCATCTTCAACCTCACGGCTTGGATCATTCCCCTCATCATCATTCTCTCCATCGTCCTGCCCCAGGCGATCCGGGTTCTGCGCGAATACGAGCGCGGCGTCATCTTCCGCCTCGGCAAACTCCTCGGCGCCAAAGGCCCGGGGCTCATCTTCCTCATCCCCGTCGTGGACCGCATGGTCAAAATGGACCTGCGCGTCGTCACCATTGACGTCACCAAGCAGGAAATCATGACCCGCGACAATGTCCCCGTCACCGTGGACGCCGTGGTTTATTTCCGCGTCATTGACCCCATCGCGTCGGTGGTCAAAGTCGAAAACTTCTGGAAGGCCACCTCGCTGATTTCGCAAACCACCTTGCGCAGCGTGCTGGGCCAGGCGGAGCTCGATGAATTGCTCGCCCACCGCGAGAAAATCAACCAGACCTTGCAGGAAATCATTGACCGGCAGACCGACCCGTGGGGCGTCAAGGTCACCGCCGTCGAGGTCAAGGACGTCTCGCTTCCCGAGGGGATGAAGCGCGCGATGGCCAAACAGGCCGAGGCCGAACGCGAACGCCGCGCCAAAATCGTCAATGCCGAGGGCGAGTATCAGGCCGCCGAAAAGATGGTCCAGGCCGCCGCCATGATCAGCCACGAGCCCATCGCCCTCCAACTGCGCTTCCTCCAGACCATGCGCGAAATCGCCAACGAAAACAACACCACCACCTTCCTGCCCATCCCGATTGACCTCTTCAGCCATTTCGTCAACAACAAGCCCAAGGCCTGACCCAAACCCGGGTTGCCACCGGCTGCCGCGTCCCCTTTTTCCCGCGGGAAAAAGGCCCGGTTGAATCCACGGCGCATCAGGCGGCAAAGTGAGTCGGGAACTTCGTTGCCCCGGCCCTGATGAGCACCCACCCGCCGTGACCCGAAGGGACATTGCCATCCTCGGGCCTCCGGAAAATGGAATATCCCCCTCCCTGTCTCGGTTGTGCCTTCGGGACGGGGACGCGGGGAAGCGCAGAGCCAAGGAAGAAGCCCAAGGTGTGACCGAGCAAACGAACCGACCACGGATTTCGCGGATTTCACGGATGGGGGGAGACGTCGCGCAGGGCTCCCGGTGGCGGGGCGAAGTCGCTCGTCCGGGACAGCGCCATCCCTGCCGCCATGCTCCCCCGCTCTTTCTTATCCGTGCCATCCGCGCCATCCGCGGTCAAGCCAACCGCAGGAATAGGGCCGGTGCTTTGAGGCGCCGCCCGGCCCCGCCCATTTCTGCGTCCTTCTGCGTGCTCTGCCGGCCCCTTCCGTCGAAGCGCCGGGGCGCAAAAGGACGCAGAGCTCCGGCATTGCGCGCCAGACCACGGATTTCGCGGATTTCGCGGATGAGGTGCAGGCCAGACGGCCTGTGGCGTGACCGACCCCACTCACCCGTCCCTGACACCACCATCCTTGCCGCCATTTTCTCCGGCTGTTTCTTATCCGTGCCATCCGCGCCATCCGCGGTCAGATCCACCGCATGGAAACGGCTGCGGGTTGAGACGCAGCCCGGTCCCGCCCGGTTCTGCGTCCGTCTGCGTGGTCTGCGGGCCCCCTCCGTCGAACCGCCGGGACGCAAAAATGCACAGAGCTCCGGGATTGCACGCCAAGCCATTTCCGTCCCTACGCCCCGCTTCAGCGGTGCCTCCGGGACGGGGAGGGGCGCTTCAGAACTCCGGACGGGGTTCCAGATAGCAGGCCGGGGTCAGTCCGTCGGGCCGCCACCCCGGGTTCCACGCCTCCAAAACATCCAGCCCCCTCCGCTCCCCACGCCGGCGGTCGGGAGCTTTGACAAAACCGTCGGGGGGGGCATCATTGGGGGAGGACGGGATGATCCCCCGCCCGGGCCAACGATATGCCGGTCAAATACCGAGATTATTACGAAATCCTTGGGGTGCCCCGGTCGGCCAGCGACGCCGAAATCAAGCGGGCGTTTCGCAAGCTGGCGCGCGAGCACCACCCCGACGTGGCCCGGAACAAACGGCTCTCGGAGGAGAAATTCAAGGAGATCAACGAGGCCTACGAAGTTTTGAGCGATCCCGCCAAGCGCCGAAAATACGACCAGCTCGGCGCCCATTGGTCCTCCGGCGCGGAATTCCGACCGCCGCCGGGCTGGGAGGGATTCGGCGGCCCGGGAGGTTTCTCCAGCCGCGGCGGGCGCGGCGACGCGTTCGAATTCCAGTTTGGGGGGACGGGATTCAGCGACTTCTTCGAGCAGATTTTCGGCGGGCACGGCCGGCGGTCTGACGGCGGGTTTGGCGGCATGGGTGGCGGCTTTGGGGATTCGGATGTCGGCGTGGAACGCGGCCAGGACATCGAAGGCGACATTCTGGTCACCCTGGACGAGGCGCTCAAGGGCTCCGTGCGCTCGGTGTCGGTCCGGCACGGCGTGACTTGTGACCATTGCCGGGGCGCGGGCAGCCGGTTGGGACGCTTCTGCCAGGCTTGCAGTGGAACCGGCCGCGTGACCCGAACCGACACCTATAAAGTCAAAGTCCCTCCCGGCGTGACTGAGGGCCAGCGCCTCCGCGTGGCCGGCCGCGGCCAGGCGGGAACCGGGGGCGCCGCCGCCGGCGACCTCTTTCTCCGCGTCCGGTTCGCCAAACATCCCGATTTCGACGTGGACGGCCACAACCTCGTCCATGAGGCCGACCTAGCGCCCTGGGAAGCGGTCCTGGGCGCCAACATTTCCGTGCCCACGCCCGAGGGCGACGTCAGCATTCGCATTCCGCCCGGAATGCAGAATGGCCGCAAGCTGCGCTTGCGCGGCCGCGGGCTGCCGCATCGGGACGGCGGCCGAGGCGACCTGATTGTGGTCGCCAAAATCCAGGTGCCCGAGCGCGTGACCGAAACCGAACGCCAGCTCTGGGAAAAACTTGCCCGCGAGTCCTCCTTCCGTCCCCGGGAATAGTCCGAGCCGGTCTGGGGTTCATTCCGCCGCGCGCGCTCTGCGCGGCACCGCCAGGAGCGGGGTTAGCCGGGGTGGTCTGGCGGCAGGGTGGAAAGGGGTTGGAGAGTCTGGACTTGTTTGGCGCTTGTTGGGCGAGGCCGGGGGCGATTTAATGGGGCGATGCGTAATCCGATCATTGTGGCGCTGGATGTAGCCGACGCGGAAGCGGCGCTTGCGCTGGCGCGAACGGTGGCGCCGGCGGTGGGCGCTTTCAAAATTGGGAAGGAATTATTTACGAGCGCGGGGCCGGACATCGTGCGCCGGATTCGGGAGATGGGCGCGGCGGTGTTTTTGGACCTGAAGTTTCACGACATTCCGAACACGGTGGCGAGGGCGGTTGCGGCGGCCACGAGGCTGGACGTGCAGATGCTGACCATCCATACGAGCGGGGGATTGGAGATGATGCGGGCGGCGGAGGACGCGGCGCAGGCGACGGCGCGGCCGGCGGGGCGGGAGGCGCCGTTGGTGCTGGGGGTGACGGTGTTGACGAGCCTGGACAGCAATACGCTGGCGGAGGTGGGTTGGGAACCGAATGTGGGGCGGCAAGTCGAGCGTCTGGCCGCTTTGGCGGTGCGGGCGGGGTTGCGCGGGCTGGTGTGTTCTCCGCTCGAGATTGCCGCGCTCCGCCAGACGCTGCCGGCGGCCATGCAGCTTGTAACGCCCGGCATTCGAACGGGGGCGGAAAAGGCGGATGACCAGCGGCGGACGCTGAGTCCGCGCGAGGCGCTGGAGGCGGGGGCGAGCTGGCTGGTGATCGGGCGGCCGATTTACGCGGCGGCGGACCCGCGGGCGGCGGCGGAACGCATTCTGGCCTCGCTGGGGCCGGCGTAAGGCCGTGGAGAAAAAAACGGCGGCCCGTTTCCGGGCCGCCGAGCGAAACAACAACAACCAACAGGAGGAACTAAATTCCTTTCTGGATCATGAACTTGAGCAGGTCGGCCACGCGGCAGCTATAACCCCACTCGTTGTCGTACCAGCTCACCAGCTTGAAAAAGCGCTTGCTCAGCCCGATGCCCGAGCCCTGGTCATAGATGGACGAGGCGTTGCTGTGAATGAAGTCGGTGCTGACCACTTGTTCTTCGGTGTATTCGAGGATGCCCTTCAAATAGGTCTGGCTGGCTTTCTTCATTGCCGCCGAGATTTCGTCATAACTGGTCTCCTTGACCGTGCGCACCGTGAGGTCCACGACCGAGACGGTCGGGGTCGGGACGCGGAAGGCCATGCCGGTAAGCTTGCCTTTGACCTCGGGGATGACCAGGCCGACAGCCTTGGCAGCGCCGGTGGTCGAGGGAATGATGTTGATGGCCGCGCTGCGCCCGCCCTTCCAGTCCTTCTTGCTGGGGCCGTCCACGGTTTTCTGGGTGGCGGTGTAGGCGTGGATGGTGGTCATCAGGCCTTCCTCGACGCCGAAGCCTTCCTTGAGCAGCACGTGCACCACGGGGGCCAGACAGTTGGTGGTGCAGGAGGCGTTGGAGATGATGTGGTGCCTGGCCGGGTCATACTTGCCATCGTTGACGCCCATCACCATGGTGATGTCTTCGTTCTTGGCCGGGGCGCTGATGATGACCTTCTTGGCGCCGGCGGCAATATGACCGTAGGAGGACTTGGGATTGTCCTTGGCAGCGTCGGTGAACAGGCCGGTGGATTCGATGACGACGTCCACGCCCATGGCTTTCCAAGGCAGCTCGGCCGGCGTCTTGGCGCTCACGACCTTCATTTCCTTGCCATTGACCACGAGGATGTCGTCCTCGGCTTTGTCCGCGGAAGACTTCCTGGAGCTGACCTGGCCGTTGAAGCGGCCCTGGGTGGAGTCGTACTTGAGCAAATACGCCAGGTTGTCCGCGGGGACGATATCGCCCACCGCGACGACTTCCACGTCTTTGCCGATCATGCCTTGTTCGGCGATGGCGCGAAACACCAGGCGCCCGATGCGTCCGAACCCGTTAATTGCGACTTTTACTGCCATAGTTCAATTTCTCCAGTTTCTAGTTCCAAAATTTGAACGCCCATCATAACGGCCCGCCGCGGCGGGTCAACAGCGAAACAAGAGTCCGGCGGCGTTATTTGGGGGGCTGATGATGAGGAAAACCGCGGCTTTTGGCTTGGGGCCAGGCCGGTTTGGACTCGGGAATCCAAGGGTGACCGCCCCCTGAGGGTGCGGAGGTTTTGGGGCGGTATGCGTTTGCGCCGCCTCAAGACTTTTGGTCTGCTGGGGCCGGGAAAAGCTGTGTCTGGATTTGGCTTAGGAAGACGATGGGGGAGCGCTGCGGATTTGGCGTCTCGGCGGTTTTTTGGAGGCGGCCGAATCCGGAGGGGTGAGGAGAACCGCAGAGGCCCGAAGGGACGCAGAGCTCCGGCATTGCACGGCAGGCCATTTCCGTTCCCACGCCCCGCTTCAGCCGTCCCAAAGAGGACGCCGTGCGCGTGACCGAGCAAAGAAGAGACCGCGGATTTCGCGGATTTCGCGGATGAGGGAGAGGCCGCGCAGGGCTTGGGGTGGGGGGGCAAAGTCGCCGGTCCCTGACAGCGCCATGCTTGCCGGGATGCTCTCCCGGTCTTGCCTATCAGTGTCATCCGCGCTATCCGCAGTCAAACCGGTTGCAGGGAGAAGGCTGTGGGTTGAGGCGCAGCCTGAGCCCGCCCGGTTCTGCGTCCGTCTGCGTGGTCTGCGGGCCGCACCCTTTTGAGCCTTGCCGGCGCGGGAGATAAAATTTTTGAACGTTGGACAGGAGTTGTCCGAGTTCGGACGGGGTTTGTCCAACTATATAAGGTGGAAGAGATGAACTATGAAGAAGACAGAACTGTCCTCCACCTTTGGCGAACGCGTGGTCACATTGAGCGACGGCCGGGCCGGCCTGCGCGGAGGGATGCGCGTCGAGACGACGGTCCCCACCCTTTCAGCCGGCGCGGGAGAAGCGGCGCCGGCGCCGGCGATCATTGATTTCGTGGCCAGCGACGAGACGCTGGACCGTTACGACGAGATTTTGTGCTCGGCCGGCTGGCGGCTGGAGAGTTACCGGCGCAACCCGGTGTTTCAAAACGCGCATCAGTATGGGGACATTGTGTTCACGCTGGGCCGGGCGCTGGTGACGGAGGTGCGGGAGGGGCGGCTGTATCAGCGGGTGCAGTTCGCCACGGAGGTGAATCCGATGGCGCGCATTGCCTACGGGCTGTATCGCGGCCATTTCCTGAACGCGGTGAGCGTGGGCTTCATCCCGTTGCGCTGGGAGACGGGCGGGCCGGACTCGGGCTTCCGGCGGCGGTACCTCGAGCAGGAGCTGCTGGAGGTCTCCGCCGTGGGCATTCCCGCCAATCCGAACGCGCTGCAAGTGGGGCTCAAGGCCGGCGCAGTCGAGAAGGCGGATTTGCAGGCGGTGCTCGAGTTGCTGCGAGAGGGCGGGGCCGGCGGGGCCGCCCGGGCGGCGGGCCCCGAGTCGGAGCGCTGGCTGCGGCTGGCGCGGCTGGTGGGGGCGGCGCTGCGGGGCGCCTGAGGCGGGGGAGACCCTTTTTCCGGAGGCGGGCTTTCACTCCGAACTTCCTTTCGACCGGCGCGCGAGCGGGCCGGTTGCAAACCCAAGACAAACATAAAGAATGGCCGCACGCTCGCGCGGCCGCATCCAAAAGGAAAGGTGAAAAACACATGAACCAGAAACGAATCGTGGGCTTCAGCCTCGTGGGGCTGGGGCTGGTGGTCGCCGCGGCCGCGCTGGCCGGCGGCGTGTATGAGGCAGGCGCCGGGGCGGTCTCCGGGCTGGCGCTGGCGCTGGCGCCCCTGGCGCTGACCGAGGAGCAGCTTCGGGAATTCGAGGGGATCGTCGGGGACATCAAGGCGCGGTGGGGGCAGGTGAAGGGGCTGCCGGAGAGCGTGGCGGGGCTGCAAGGGGAGGCCGCGCGGCTGGCGCAGCAGTTGAGCGACGTGCGCCGGCTGCTGGCGGCGCGGGGAGGCGGCGGGCCGCGGGTCCGGGCACCGGGGATGGTGAGCGAGGAGTGCGCGCGGCACCTGGCGGCGCAGTTTGTGGCGCATTGCGAGCGCAGCGGGAAGCTCGAGGCGCTTTGTTCGATCCCGTCCCAGCGCGACTCGCTCGTCGAGTTTGCGCGGAACACGCTGCAGCTCAGCACGCGGGCGGCGCTGACGAGCAGCGACATTCCGCTGCCGGTGCAGTTCAGCAGCGAGCTGAGGGAATTGACCGCGGAGTACGGGGTGGTGCGGCGCCGGATGTTTCCGTATCCGATCGGGCTGGGCACGGCGCGGCCGGCGCGAATGGGAACCCGGCCGGCGTTCGGGGCCATCGCCCTGTCCGGCACGTTCGGCGAGAAGTCGCCCACGCTGAGCTTCGGGTCGCTGGAGTCGCACAAGCTGGGCGGCGTGGTGCGCGTGCCGCGGGAGCTGGACGAGCAGAGCATCGTGCCGATGGGCCAGTTTTTGGCGCGGTACGGCGCAGTGGAGTTCGCCAGGGCAGAAGACACCTGGGCGTTTCTGGCCGACGGGAGCGGCACTTATGAATCGGTGCGCGGAATTGTGCAGACGGCCCGGGAGGCGGGCAAGACCGTGTCGCTGGCGGCGACCAAGACCAAGCCCAGTGACGCCACGCTCGAGGATTTTCGCGCGGTGCGGCGGCTGGTGAACAAGGCGGCGCTGAACGGCCGGCTGTCGGCCTACTACCTGGACACGACGTGGGAGACGCGGCTGCCGTCGTTCTGCACCGCGGCCGAGCCGAACGTGTATCGGCGGCTGGCGGACGGTACGGCGCTGCTGGACGGCTACCCGATTGTCTGGACGGACGTGCTGGAGCCGTACGGGACCGGCGCGGCCCCGGACAAGCCGATTGCCGTGTTTGGCGCGCTGTCGTTCTGGTGGTTCGGCGAGCATGGCAGTCCGCGCATGGACACCTCGGAGCATGTCTGGTTCGCCAATGACCAGT
Organism: Verrucomicrobiota bacterium; assembly: GCA_029974925.1. Classification (GTDB taxonomy): domain Bacteria; phylum Verrucomicrobiota; class Verrucomicrobiia; order Limisphaerales; family UBA8199; genus JARKQH01. The sequence continues at coordinate 10,810 of JARKQH010000032.1, read as the reverse complement.
TGGCGGTCCGGTTCATCGAAGAAATTGACTTCGATTACGCGGCGGTGGACGCCACGGCCGCGTTGCTGACCGCGGCGAGTTAAGCGCGGGCGGCCCTGGAAGACGCGCGGCGCGGGTGTTCAAGACAACCGCGCCGCCGCGAGCCGCAGCCCGGGGATTCTGGGTTGCGGCGTTTTTGCGTTGTCGTCGCAGGCGGGATTCCCGACCCTTGGGCATGATGATGATGTCTTTGCGCGCATGGCTTGCTTGTTTGGGCATGGTGGTCCTGGCGTCGTCCGGTTTTGCCGCGGACGAGGCGGTGGTGGTGGTGAATCATCGGGGCGAGGATGCGGCGCCCGGGTTTCGATTCGAGCAAGTGCCGGGTCCGCGGCGGCAGGATGCGGCGGCGAAGGCCACGTTTACGCTGGTGGATGGCCGGGCGGACGCCAACGGGGCAGGGCTGGAGGCCCTGCATGACGGGCTGCTGCCGACGGAAGAGGACCAGCCCTCGGCCAATTTCTTTTTCCGGGCGGGGAGCCGGGGCGGGCGGATTGGGGTGGACTTGGGGGCGGCGATTGAAGTGGGGGCGGTGAACACCTATTCGTGGCATCCGGGCGGGCGGGGGCCGCAAGTCTATACGCTGTACGGTTCGGCGGGGACGAACGCGGGATTTGTGGCGGCGCCGGCGCGGCCGGCGGACCCGAGCACGAACGGGTGGGTGCGACTGGCCCGGGTGGACACCCGGACCGCGGCGGCGATGATGGGCGGCCAGTATGGGGTGAGTATTGCGGGGCGCGGCGGGGCGCTGGGCGTGTTTCGTCACCTGTTATTCGACATTGAGCCGACGGATGCGGCGGACCCCTTCGGGCACACCTTTTACTCGGAGATTGACGTGGTGGCGCCGAACGCGCCACCCGAGCCCGCGGCCGAGGCGGTGGCGGGCGAGGCGGGGCCGCACCGGCGGACGATCCGGCCGGAAGGGGGGTATGAGATTGTGTTGGACACGTCGGAGGCCCCTGATTTGACGGAGTGGGCGGAGCGAAAACTGGTGCCGATGATCGAGGAATGGTATCCGAAGCTTGTCGCCATGCTGCCCAGCGAGGGTTACACGGCGCCCCAACGCGTGACCATCAACATTCGCAAGGACATGCAGGGCGTGGCGGCCACCAGCGGCACGCGCATCAACTGCGCGGCGAACTGGATGCGGCGCGAGCTTAACCGGGAGGCGGTCGGGTCGGTGCTGCACGAGCTGGTGCATGTGGTGCAACAATATGGCCGGGCGCGGCGGACCAATCCCTCGGCGACGCGACCGCCGGGCTGGCTGGTGGAGGGCATCCCCGATTACATCCGCTGGTTCCTGTATGAGCCGGAAAGCCGGGGCGCCGAAATTTCGGCGCGCAACCTCGAACGCGCCCGTTACGATGCCAGTTACCGGGTGTCGGCCAATTTCCTGAATTGGGTGGTGAACCATTATGACAAGGACCTGGTGCGCAAGTTGAACGCGGCGATTCGGGAAGGGAAGTACAGCGAGTCGCTGTGGAAGGATTACACGGGCCACACGGTGGAGGAGCTGGGGGAAAAGTGGAAAGCCGAGCTGGTGGCCAAGGCGGGGGGTTCGTGACCGCGGGGTGCGCCGCCAGGCGGCGAAGTGGGTGCGCCACCGGTTTGAAGGCATGAACCAAGGTCCCCCTCCCCGCTCGAGGCGAGGAGGGGGAATGCGGTTGGCCGACGCGGGGGCCCGGCCGGCCGGGCGGTTTATTGCAGCAGCCGCGCGCGGAAGAACCGATACGGGAACACGGTATTGGTGTAGTAGAACGTGCTGGTTGTGTTGGTCATGAGGAGTGTGCCCACCACGTCCCAGTTTTCGAAGTCGAATGAGGCCTGGATTTCTTGCTTCGTGCCGATGGTGCCGACGAGCTGGAACTGGAAGCGATTCGTATCCAATGGCGTGGGCGAGCCGGCGGCGAAGGTTGCCACCGGCAGCGAGGAGGGCAGGAAGCCCAGCCAGAGCTGGACGTCGCCGGGGTCGCCCGAGGTGGCGGCAAAAGCCCCTTCGTTGTTAGTGCCCGGCCCCAGCGTGAGCGCTCCTCCCAGCGCAAACGGACTGCCGGCGTGGGCGAAGGCGGCGCCGGCGAACGAACTGTTGAGGGGGATGCTCACGCGGGTAGTAAAGTTGGACTCGCTGACATAGAGGGGTCGCCCGCCGTAGATAAGGCCATCGCCCAGGTCGGCGAAGACGCCGGTCGCGCCGGTGGCGTTGTTGGTCAGGGTGGAGATTGGGGTCGTGACCTCGTGGAGGTGATAATCCACCCAGTTGGTCGGGCTGAAAATCCGACCCGGTATGGCCAGCACTTCGGCGCCGGCCGGCGGGGCGGACATTGCCGGCAGGTTGAAGACAAAGAAGTTGCGATAGATTTTGCCGCCGGTTTCGCCGACAAAGTAGTTGCTGTTGGCCGCGTTATGACTGCCCAAGTGATCGTACCAGCCCGTTTTGGAGGCGTTGACGAGCGTGGAGGTGCCGAAGGTCAGCCGCAATTGCACGTCATTCACCTCCAACCCGCTCCAGCCAAACAACTGTTGGTCATAGGGCTGGTCGTCCAGAGTGGCGAGGGCGCCGCCCAAGGCAATCTGGCTGCCCTTGGCCGCGGTCACGTCATTGAGGAAGGTGACGTTCAGCGGAATGATGGCGCGCTGGCCAGTCTCGACCATGTACACCTTGCGAACGGCATAGACCGGGCCGTCCGCCAGGTCCTTGTAGATGTTGGTCAGACCCGAGCCGCCGGCGGTCAAGGTGGCGATGGGCGTGGACACATGGCGTAGGACATAGGTTTCGTCAGGGTGCGGGCTGAGGTTACTGAAACAGTTGATCAGCAGTTCCGCTTTGGCAACGGTGCCGGTGAAGACCGGCACATTGAAGACGAACCAGTTCCGGAGCGTGTTTGTGCCCGTGTCGAGATCCCCGACGTAATAGTTTTGATTATCTGGATCGTGATAGCCGATGTCGTTGTACCAGCCGCGGTCGGCACTGTTGAGCGTCACCGCCGTGCCCGGCACACTGGGCACGGTGACACTCTGGACGGTCAGCACCACGTCGTTGCCCGTGCCGCCGTTATAGTTGATGCGGAAGCCGATGTCGCCCACGTTGAAGGTGGCGCCGTTGGGCAGGCCGGCGAAGGTGCCGGTGATGGGATCGGCGCCGTCATTGTTGAGGATGACGAACTGGTCGCCGACGGCCGGTTGACCCGGGGGGAAGGCGGGGATCACGGTGAGGGTGGCGTTGGCCAGGGCGTTGGTGCCGCGCACGATCATCTGGTCGTAACCGCTGCACGGCGTCGTGCCGTTGAGTTCCACCCGGTAATTGCCGGTGGCCGCAAACGTCAGGTTGCTGCTGGTCAGGCAGCCGGGGCTGGCGCCGGGGGCGACGATGCCCTCGCCGAGGATGTCGCCCACCGTGCCGCTGCCGCCCAAGGTGGCGCCGGTTTCGACGCGCACGTTGCTTTGAGGCTGGCTGCCGTTGACCAGGAGCGTGCCTCCCTGCACGCGCGTCTGCCCGGTGTAGCTGTTGTTCCCCGATAGGGTCAACACCCCGTTGCCGACTTTCCAGACGTAACCGGCGCCCGAGGCCACGCCGCTGAAGGTGGAGGAGGCCCCCGCATCGCCCGGAATGACGTAGCCGCCAGCGCCGAACTGGATGTTGCCGCTGCCGCTCAGGGCGTTGAAGCGGTCATACCGACCGTCCATGTCCAGCAAGCCGGAGCTGTTGAGGGTGACGTTGGCGTTATTGTTGATCTGATTATTGGCTGCCAGCCGCAACACGTCGGCGTTGGCGCCGCCGGTGCCGTCACCGATGATCAGGTCTCCCGGGATGGCGCCGTCGGTCCCGGATTTGTTCAGCAGCAGTGTGCCGGCGTTCAGGCGGGTGACGCCGGCGTAGGTGTTGGCTCTGCTCCCGGAGAAGATCAGCGTGCCCCCGCCGGTCTTGGTCAGCCCCCCGGGGCCGGTGATCAGACCGCCGAGGTCCATCGTCCGGCTGCTATAGACATAGACAGTGCTGTCGCTGGCGTTGGTAATGGGTCCGGCCCAGGAACTGTTGCCGTCGCTGACCGCCAGGGCGCCGACAAAGCTGGCGCCAGGCCAGCCGGGTCCGTTCAAGACCAGGGGCTTCTCTCCCATCGTCAGGCTGCCAAACAGATGCAAGGTGCCCCCGCTATTGACGGTCACCGGCGTGTTCGTGTTGCCCAGGGCCCAGGCATCGCGGATTTCAAGTTCGCCGTTGTTGATGGTGACCGGTCCGCTGAAGCTGTTCGACACCATCAACTCGACATCGCCCGGGCCGGTCTTGGTAATGCCATGGCCCGCGCCGCCGCCGATGCTCGCGTTGATCCTGAGGTCCGGCGAACTGAAGTGACCGGCATTGGTAATGACGAGCGGATCAATCAGATAGGCATTCCCGCTGATGGTGGCCGTTTGCGCATTGGTCAGGACGGTGAGCATGCCCGACAGGCGGACGCGCCCCGCGCCAGTGACCACCTGGCCGCCAGCCAGCGTAAGCGGCGCCACGGTGTCGTCGTAGCCGTTGAGGTCCAGGACTCCCAAACGGTTGACGGTCACGGGCGTCACGACGGACCACAACTGGTAGTTGTTCAGCCACCGAACCGTGGCGGATTCGGCGCCCTCGCCGACCACCAGCCCCGGCCCATAAGATTTGAGTGCATTTGAATAGCCCGTCTTGTTGAAATGCAGTTGGCCCGCCTTGACGGTCGTGAGGCCATCGTAAGAATTATCGGTGCTGCCGGCAATGACCAGCGTGCCTTCGGCCACTTTGGTGAAGCCACCCGGGCCGGAGAGCGTTCCGCTCAAGGTTAGCTTTCCCGACGGTCCGACCACGCCGATGACGGTGTCACTGGCAAAAGTAATGGGGCCGGCCCACGAGGCGGTGGTGTTGTTCGCACTCCAGAGGGCGCCTTGGTCGCTCACGCCGGCGCCGGCCAGGCTCAAGGACTCCTCGCCGACGTTGACGTCGAATGAGAGGATGAGACCGGCCCCGTTGCTCACCACGGTGCCGCTGTTGGTGGCGCCGAGCGAGTACGAATCGCCCACGAACAACTGCCCCTGGGAGACGACGGTCAAGCCGGAATAGGAGTTTGAAGCCAGGAGGTCCAATCCGGACGGGCCGGTTTTGGTCAGGCCGCCGGAGCCGGAAATGGCCGCCGAGATCCTCAAACTGGGAGAAAGGGGTCCGGGCAACATCTCAAAGGTGCGGGTGGTGGAAAGCTGGAGGCGGCCGGCGATGGTGGCGGTGGTCGAGGTGCCGGCGGTGGCGGTGATGTTGCCGGGGGTGAGCACGCCCGTGCCGGTGGTGATGGCGCCGGCCACCATTGTGATGGGCCCGACGTCGTCGGAATGGTTGTTCAAATCCAGGAGGCCGGAGCTGTTGATGGTGATGGGAACGGAGGTGTTGAGTTGACTGGTGCCGGCGCTGACATAGCGCACCACATCGGCGTTCGCCCCGCCGGAGCCGTCGCCGATGGTCAGCGACCCGTGGCCGATTGCCCACCAGTAGCTGGACTTGTTCAATTCCAGCGTGCCTTCCCGCACCTCTGTGGGCCCCGAGTACAAGTTGTCCGTGGCGCCCGAATAACGCAGTTTGCCCGCCCCGATCTTGGTGCAGCCCCCCGCACCGGTAATCGAGCCGATGATGTCGAGGGTGTTGGCTTCGGGATAGGGATTGAGTGTCGCCGTTCCGCCCAGGAACGTCACCGGCCCGGCCCACGTGCAATTGAGTTGGCTTACCCAAGTGGCGCCCCCTTCCAGGGTCAACGCCTCGTTGGTGATGCTGGTTTGGTACAACCAGAGTGTGGCGTTGGTTTTGACGGTTGTGCCGTTGTTGGTGGCGCCCAAGGCCCAGGGCGTCTCGGCCGACAGGCGGATGTTGGCCACGGTGAGCGGTCCGGTGAAACTGTTGCTGCCCAGCAGCCGCACGAAGTTTGAGACTGGCGCGGCGTTGGTGAACAACAACCCGCCCCCGGCATCCCGGATGTTGGCATTGAGATTCAGATCGTAAAACACGCTGCCGTCGGCCACCCTGATGGTCCGCAGGCCGCCGGTGAAGGCCAGGTTGCCGTTGATGGTGGCGGTGGAGGACGACGCCAGCACCGTGACGTCCCCCCCCAGCGTCAACGTTGCGGTGCCGCTGCTGACGGTTCCGCCCTGCAACGTCAACTCGCCAATGGTTTCATTATGGCTGTCGAGATTCAACGTGCCGCCGGCTTGGACGGTCACGGCGGTTGCGTCCGGGATTTCCTCGGCCAGCAGCAGGCGCACCTCGGCCGGGCCGGTGCCGTCGCTGATGATGAGCGGGCCGCGAAAGGCGTCGTTAAAGGGACTGCAATTCAGCGCCAGCGTGCCGCGGTTCACGCGGGTGGTGCCGGTGTAGGTATTGCGCAAGCCCGAGTAGGTCAGGGTGCCGGCGCCGTTCTTGGTCACGCCGCCGGCGCCGCTGATCAGGCCCGAGGCGGTCAAATTGCCGCTGCCGGAGAACGTGAGGGCAAAGCCGCTGTTGGTGATGTGGCTGAAGGTCTGCCCCGCCCCGGCGTTGACGCAGTCGAATGTCTGCGCCGCTCCGAGGGTGAGATTGCACTCGACCGCGTTGGCCCCGGCCGCCTGCTGGCCGCTGATCCCGTTGGTGACCGTGAGGGCGTTGCCGCGGAGCGTGTAGCCCGAGCCGGTGAAGATGATGGAGTTCAACCTCAGCGCGGTGAGGTTGTTGGTATTGAGCAAGTTGGCTGCCCCTGACGGGAACACCAAATCATCCCCATCCACCGGGGCGACGTTGCCGGTCCAGTTGGCCGCTGTCGCCCAGTTGCCGCTGGAACTGCCGTCCCAGGTCTTCACCGCCGCCTGGGCGTTCAGCCCCAGCAGCAGGAGCAAGGCGGTGCATTGCAGGAGAGCCGGGAAGTAACCTCGTTGCTGAATGTTTGTGTTTTGCATAGGGAGCCTGGGTTGGAAGTAGAAGTTCGTTGCCAAGACATGCGTGGATTAAGAGTCTCTTTTAAGAGTCTCTTACCACGAGCCGCCGAACCTGACAAGATTTTTTTTAGACATTCCGCCACTCGCAATTTCTCGGCGGCCAACGGTTCAGTGACCGCCGGAGTCCCGCCCCCGTCACCGCCTGGGGGTGGCTCGCCGGGACCGGCAACGCCCCCGCCGGCGGCACGCGGGCCGCCACGATTTCAGGCGGCGCGCCCAGGTGTGCAAGGCCGGCGTTAAAAAGCGCTTGCCCGGGTGGCTGGCACGTTTCAGGCTCGGGCCAATGGCTGCCTACGGTGTGGCAATTTTTTTCGGCGCGTTCCTGTTGTTTCAGGTGCAGCCGCTCATGGGGAAGTACATCCTGCCGTGGTTTGGGGGGGCGCCGGCGGTGTGGACGACGTGCCTGCTGTTTTTTCAGGTGCTGTTGCTGGGGGGTTACGCCTATGCGCACCTCAGCAGCCGGTGGTTGAAGCCGCGGGCCCAGGTGGGGGTGCATCTGGCGCTGGCCGCGCTGGGGTTGATGACGCTGCCGATCACGCCCGATCCGGTGTGGAAGCCGGCGGGGCTGGAGCCTCCGACGCTGCGCATTCTGGGGCTGCTGGCCGCCAGTGTGGGCCTGCCCTACTTCGTGCTGTCGGCGACGACGCCTCTGTTGCAGAGCTGGTTCAACCGGGCGCTGCCGGGGCGGTCGCCCTACCGCCTTTACGCGCTGTCCAATGCCGGGTCGCTGTTGGCGTTGGTGAGTTTCCCGGCGGTGATGGAAACCCGTTTTACGCGGGCGGAGCAGGCGACGGTCTGGGCGGCGGGGCTGGGGCTGTATTTTTTGGGTTGCGCGTGGGCGGGGTGGAAAGTGTGGGGCGCCAACCCGGGAAGGGGGGAGGGGGAGGCCGGCGATTTGACGCCGGAGAAACCGGGGGGTCTGGCGAGGGTGATGTGGGTGTTGCTGCCGTTCAGCGCGTCGGTGCTGCTGTTGGCGATTACGAACAAGATTTGCCAGGATGTGGCGGTCATTGCGTTTTTGTGGGTGCTGCCGCTGGGGATTTACCTGTTGAGTTTCATCGTCTGTTTCGAGCGGCCGGCGTGGTATCGGCGGCGGTGGTTTGGGCCGGCCTTGATGGTGGGGCTGCCGGTGCTGGCGCTGCTGCTGTCGCAACGGCTGGCCTTGTCGGTGCCGGTGCAAATCGCGGTGTATGCCGCGGGGTTGTTTGTCTGTTGCATGGTGTGCCACGGGGAGGTGTACCGCCTGAGGCCGCACCCGCGGTTTTTGACGGCGTTTTACCTGATGATTGCGGCGGGCGGCGCGCTCGGGGGCGTGTTTGTGGCGCTGGTGGCGCCGCGGGTCTTTTCGGACTACTTCGAGCTGCATTGGGGGTTGTTGCTGGCGGGCGGTTTGTTCCTGGGTTTATGGATGAGGGAGTTGCGGGTTTCGCGCAGCCGGGGCGGGTGGGTGCGGTGGGCGGCCTGCGCGGCGGTGTTTGGGGTGTGCGCCGGCCTGCTGGGGCGGGATGCGGCCCGGACGAGCCCGGGGCGGGTGTTTCGCCAGCGCAACTTTTACGGCGTGCTGAGCGTTTACCGCCATGAACTGCCGGAGGCGACGCGCAGCCAGGTGGAGATGATGCATGGGCGGATCGCGCACGGGATGCAGTATTTGCACCCCAGCCGCTCCAGCCAGCCCACGCTTTATTTCAGCCCCGAGAGCGGCGTGGGCCGGGCGTTTGCGGCGCTGGGCGGCACCAACCGGCATATCGGGGTGGTGGGGCTGGGCGCCGGAACGCTGGCGGCTTATGGCCAGCCCGGGGACCGCATCCGGTTTTACGAGATCAATCCGGATGTCGAGCTGGCGGCGCGGCGGCATTTCAGTTACCTGAGCCGTTCGGCGGCGGCGGTGACGGTGGTGCTGGGCGACGCCCGGCTGTCGCTCGAGCGGGAGCCGCCGCAGGAGTTTGATTTGCTGGTTCTGGACGCCTTCAACAGCGACGCGATCCCGATCCATTTGCTGACGCGGGAGGCGTTCGAGCTGTACGAGCGGCATTTGAAGGCGGACGGAGTCCTGGCCGCGCACATTTCGAACATGAGCCTGGACCTCGAGCCGGTGGTGCTCCGGCTGGCGGCCGAAGGGGGCTGGACGGCGGCGGTGATCGAGCAGCCGCGAACCGATTACGAGGCGGGCATCCTGCCTTCGATCTGGGTCCTGCTGGCCAAACAACCGGATTTTGTCCAGCGGCCGGCCGTGCGCGAAGCCGCCAAGCCGGGCCCGCTGGCCGCCGCCGGGCCGCTTTGGACGGACGACTTCAGCGCGCTGTTTCCGATTCTGCGATGGCCGGGGGTTCGCGGCGGGCCGGCCAAGGCCATGGTGTTCCAGGCGCAGTCCGCCGCCACCCTGGCCGGCGGGACGAACCTGGCCGGGACCATCGCGTTGCTCCGCGAGGAGCTGAGCCGGAATCCGGACTCGGCGATGGCGCTCAACAACCTGGCGGTGCTGCTGGCCACGGCACCCGAGGCGGGTTTGCGCAACGGCGCCGAGGCGGTGCAACTGGCCGAGCGGGCGTGCGCCCTGACGGCGAACCGCAACCCGGTCATGTTGACCACGCTGGCCGCGGCCTACGCGGAAGCCGGGCGATTCGAGGAGGCCATTCAGACCGCCCAACAGGCCATCAAGTTCGCGCGCGAGGCCGGGGCCGAAGTCCTGGTCGAACGCAACCTGCAGTTGCTGCAGTATTACCGCCGCGGCGAGCCCTATCATCAGCGCGGCGCCGAGCAGTAACGGCGGCCCGGCCGCCCGGCAGAGCAACCGTCCCGTGAGCACCAACCGCCCGGCAACGGGTGTGCCGCCCCTGGCGGTATGGGCGCGGGCCGGCGGCAGGACCGCAACCGTCCCGGGAGCGCCAACGGTGCGGTGACATTCCAGCCCGGGGCAGCGCCCCGGGTCGGGCGCACACACCGTCGAAGCCCTGAAGGGGCGAAACCAATCGCGGCGCTCGGGTTGGCGCGCCCTTTCAGGGCTGGGAGGTTATGCCATCCAGCCCCAAGGCGTTGCCCTGGGCTGGAATAGGTCGGGCCGTTGGCCCGGAAACGAGGTGAGGCGGCCGCACGGCCCCTTTGACGAAGCGGGGAGCAACGGCGACTGCGCCCGTGCCGGGCGGGCAGTCGCTGGACGGGAGGGTCAAGCGTCTGCTGGATGAGGGGCGGCGAACGAACCCCTATTTTGAGACGATGCGGTGCGGGCCGGCGGCGAAGGAGACGATCACATCGTGGTCAATCACAAACAGCACCCGGTAGCGGTCGGTGAGGTGGAGGTCGAACACTTGGTGGCCGTGCCAGAGGAGGCCTTCGAGTTTGTGGACATGGAGCGAGGGGTGTCGCCAGTTGTTTCGGAACAGGCGGAATTTGGCGCGCGCGATCCGCTGGACTTCAGCGGGGAGGGAACGGAATTCGCGTTTGAAACCAACGGTGCGCCGGAAGGTCATGGCGCGTCCAACATTTCCCCGGGGTCGTCGTATTCCCGCGGTTCAATGGGGTCGTTTTCGTGAGCGGCGGCATCCCGGAGGTCTTTGGGGGTTGGCTTGCGCGAGGGGACGGAAGCCGCGAACAGCACGGGGTCGAAAGCAAGTTCGCTCTCTGCCTTTTGGCGTTTGCGGGTCTTGACCGGTGCTTTCACGACTCGAAACTTACTGCAGCCGGAGCGCCAAAGCAAGCGGTCACACGGCCGCGGCGCAAGGCGACCGCGCTGGCACTGGCCGACGCAACCGTGCCGGGAGCACCAACGGTGCGGCGACATTCCAGCCCGGGGCAGCGCCCCGGG
>JARKQH010000008.1 GCA_029974925.1 Verrucomicrobiota bacterium | reverse complement strand
GTGGATCGGCGGCGATTGCTATCCCCCCATGCCGGAAGGCCTCGGCGAGACAGGCGAATCACGCTGGCACCGCGACCAGGCGCTGGCCTGGCTGGCGGCCCACCCCGACCAGTGGCCGCGCCACTTCGGCCAGAAGTTCCTGACCCGGTGGAATCCGAGCCTGACCCCCTCCCAGGTCCCCCCGCTGGAGGCGACCAGCGAGGCGGCGTTCGTGGACTCCGCCGTCTACCAGTACGAGACCCCGGTCTTCCAGATCGCGCGGACGGTGCTCGCGATCTATTTCGCGCCGCTGCTGCTGTTGGGCGTGGCGGGCTGGGTGCTGGCCGCCCGGCGCGGAGAGCCGATCGGCCCGCTGCTGGCCGTGCTGGCGGCGATCACGGTCGCCTACCTGATCTTCCACCCGTCGACCCGCTACCGGATGCCCGCCGATCCCTTCCTCTTTCTGTTGAGCGGCTATGCCGTGACCTGGGCCATCCAGAAGGCCAGGAGCGCCCCTGGCTATTAGCTCTTGACCTCTGGCTTGTGGCTAATAGCCAACAGCCAATAGCCAACAGCCGCCTTTCAAAAAAACACCCCCGGTGATTGGCCGGGGGCGCGAAAGTGAATGCAGGGGCAAGGCGCACTCAGGCGATGGGGTTGTCCTCATCCTGGGGACGCTCCTCGTCCTGATCGAAGTTGTCGGCGGGGTAATCGGCCGGGGTGAAGTCGATCGGCATGTGCAGGGTGTCGACCTCGTCCTCGAAGTCGGCGGCGACGACTTCGGCGGCTTCCTCGCCCCATTCCTGCGCGGGCTCCGGCTCCGGTGCCAGTTCAGGCTCCGGCGCGGCCAGGAAATCGGGTACCTTGACTTCCGGCTCCGGCAGCGAGGGCGGCTCGAAGCCCTGCAAGGCGGCCTCGTGGCTGACCATGGTGATCTTGCCGTCGATGAAGGCCCCTTCCTCGGTGGTGATCGCGGCGGCGTTGATGTCGCCCCACACGCGCCCGGTGCGCAGAAGCTGGACCTTGTTGCCGTTCACGTTGCCGCGCACGGCCCCGGCGATGGAGATGTTGCGGGCGTTGATATCGGCCGTGATCCGGGCCGTTTCTCCGACAAGCACATTGCCGTCAATGTGCAGCGTGCCTTCAAAAATACCATCCAGCCGGATGTTGCCCTGGCTGCGCAGGTCGCCGTGCAGGGTGGCGCTGATGCCAAGCACGGTCTCGAAGCCAATAGGCTGGCGGGGGGCTGGCGGCGGGGCGGCCTTGGGGGCAGCGGGTTTCTCTTCGGGTTCCTGTTGGCGGCGTCCACCAAACAACGACATGGACTCACTCTCCCTGGTCACAACACCGTGTCAAATGCAGGATACCCCCATTCGGGGGGAGTGTCAAAAGTCTGAATGCAAGCCGGACCACGTTCACGCTCGGACACGTTTCGATGCGCCACAGCCGGTGACCGAAATCAATGACACGCATGGGCCGCCTTCGTAGCGGCGTCGCGGGCGACGCCGGAGTCCCCCTCAGACACCCTGCCTCGGTGGCCCGGCCCCGGTTGCTCACTGGACGCGAGGACGGCGGCGCGGCGGGCCGCGCCGCGATGTCGCTCCCGTCATCATTCGTGTGATTGTTTTCGTTGAATCACTACGGATGGCGCAGATTGAATGGATTTGCACGGATTTTCGTTTGGAGAGACCGTGCAAATCCGTGATATCCGTTCAATCCGTGTTGAATTGAAAGGTGTCCATGCGACCTGCCCGGAAAGCCGCTGGCGCGCTATCCCGGATTGCGCTTCGCATGTATACTGAATGGCGAGAATGTGGTACAAATAGTGATAGAATTAACCGGCAGGGGAACCCGTGTCCAGAATTAATTGGGATGCAGTCTGGCAGAGTCTCAACTGGGGCAGCGCCGACCAGGACGAAAACGTCGAGCGCACCCTGGCCCAGCGGGCGGAGAAATACGCGCGCCTTCAGGAGTCGGAGGTCGAAGACGCCGACGAGAGCCTGAAGGTGCTGGTCTTCATCCAGGGC
>JARKQH010000487.1 GCA_029974925.1 Verrucomicrobiota bacterium | reverse complement strand
AAAAATGTCTCGCCGCGGGCATGGATGACTACCTTGCCAAGCCCGTACGGCTCGAGGACATTCGGAACGTCATCGAGCGCTGGGGGCCCAAGGTCGCTGCGAACCTGGCCGAGCCGGCCCCGGCGGCCGCGGATTGCCGCGGCGCCGACCGCGGTGGCGAACCAGCGCCGCCGGCCGCGGGCGGGAATGCCCCGGTGGACATGGACCGGCTGTTGGAATTCACGGACGGCAACCCCGACAGCCTGCGGGAGCTGGTCACATTGTATCTTCAGCAGACGGGCGAGCAGTTCGAGCAACTGGAAGCCGCCGTTGAGGCGGGGAAGGCCGGCGAAGTGCGGCGGCTGGCTCACAGTTGCGCCGGCGCCAGCGCGACCTGCGGCATGCGCGACCTGGTGCCGCTGCTGCGCGAACTCGAGCGGCAGGGCGCCGAGGGGGTGCTGCGGGACGCGGACAAACTCCTGCAAGGCGCCAAGCGCGAATTCCAGCGGATTGAATCCTTTCTGCAGTCGCATTTGTCCTGCCAGCCGGAACTGACTGTCACTCACTCGACATGAAAAAGATTCTGATCATCGAGGACGACCAGATCGTCGCCAACATCTATCGCAACAAGTTTTCGCTCGAGGGGTACGGGGTGGAAATCGCCCTGGACGGCGAGGCGGGCCTTGAGCTGTCGCGCACGTTCCGCCCGGACGCCATCGTCCTGGACTTGATGCTGCCCAAGATGAGCGGTGTGGAAGTCCTGAAACGGCTTCGGAGCCAGCCGGAATTCCAGGCGCTGCCGGTTCTGGTGTTTTCCAACACCTACCTTGCGAACATGGTCCAGGAGGCTTGGAAAGCCGGCGCAACCAAGTGCCTCTCGAAGGCCAGTTGCAGCCCGAAACAGGTCATCGAGGCGATGAAAAACATGCTGGCCAACGCCCAGACTGCCGGGGGGGCGCCGGCCTCGCCCGAGCCGGAGGCTCCAAAAGCCCCCGCCGCTCCTGTTTCGGCCCCGGTGAATTCCGAGTCCGTCCCCCCGCCGCAGCCGGCCCGCGAGCCGTCGCCCACCTTGACGACCCAGGACGCCGATGCGGAATTTCAGGCCGACTTGCGGAGTTCGTTCATCGAAGGGCTGCCCGGGACGCTGGCCACGCTGCGCGGGTTGCTGCAAATGTTGGTCAAGGCCGAGAACGAAATGGTCCGGCTGAAGGTGGTGCAGGACCTGTATCGGCGCATCCATGCCCTGACGGGCAATGCCGGGCTGACGGGACTGGGGGAAATCGCCCAGATGTCTGATGCGCTGGAGGCGCTGCTCAAGGAGCTGTACGAGAAACCCAAAAACATTAATCGGTCCACGCTCCGCACGGTGGCGCTGGCGATTGATTTTCTCGGCCTGCTGTTCGACCGCGGGCGCCTGACCGACCGGGCCGAGCAGCCCCAGGCCAATATTCTGGTGGTGGATGACGAGCCCATCTCCCGCCGTGCCATCACCTACTCCCTGGAAAAGGCCAAACTCAAGTCGGTCAATGTCGAGGACCCGCAACTGGCTTACACCCTCCTGACCGAAAATGCCTTCGACCTGGTTTTTCTGGACGTGGACATGCCGGGCATGAACGGCTATGAGCTTTGCGCGAAGCTGCGAAAACTGGCCCATCACAAGAAGACTCCGGTCGTCTTCGTCACCAGCCTGACGGACTTCGAAAGCCGCACCAACTCTACCATGAGCGGTGGAAATGACTTCATCGCCAAGCCCTTCCTGTTTATTGAACTGGCCGTGCGCGCGCTGGTTTATGTGCTGCGAGGCAGGCTCCAGGCCGGCCACAAGGCTCACAAGCCCGCGCCCGCACCGCACCCCGCCGCGGCTGCCGCCGCCGCCGCCTGAGGCCTGATCCGCACCGTGTGGGCGGCCTTTCCCCGCCTCAACGCCTGGCTTAAACGACAGCCCGACCCGTTTGCGCCGTTGCTGGTGTGTCCACCCGGCTATTTGCAGGACGCACAGGGCTTGCCGATGGAGAAGGCTGAAGTCGAGAGGCTGAAGGCTGAAATGGTTTGCCAAGAAGCTTTTTGCGGCAAGTCGTTGGTGGCGAGCGCTGATTTCGACATACTTGAAAATCGAAATCTGGACGCCGGTTTTTCAAGGAGGAGGGTTTCGGTGTCGTTTTACGCAAGGCTTCAAGCTCGCAAGTCATTGGAATCGAGGTAATTGGTGGCATGGCGTGAATTTTCGGAATGACATTCCGGTTTTTCACTTTAGGTAACTGGCCGAGACGGATGAGCAGGCGCGGCAGTGGCAGGACGATTTGGAGCGCACGGTCATCGAGCGGGACTTGGCACAGTTCGGGGTGAGCGAGACGCCCGGCGTGATGCGGCGGCTCTGGGCGATGGTGGCGCACTACCACGGGCAGACTTGGAACAGCTCGGAGATCGGGCGCTCGCTGGGCGTCACGGAGAAGACGGCGCGGCGGTATCTGGATGCGCTGGCGGCGACGTTTCTGGTGCGGCAGTTGCCGCCGTGGTTCGAGAATCTCGGCAACCGTCAGGTCAAAGCGCCGAAGGTCTATATCCGCGATTCGGGGATGCTGCACGGGTTGCTGCATCTGGCCAGCCCCCAGCGGCTGGAGGAACATCCCAAGCTGGGCGCGTCGTGGGAAGGATTCGCGCTGGAGCAGGTGCTGCAAATCACCGGTGACCGCGATGCCTATTTCTGGGCCACGCACGGCAGGGCAGAACTGGATTTGATGGTGTTGTGGCAAGGCCGGCGGATCGGCTTTGAGTTCAAGTTCGGCGATGCGCCGGGCATCACCAAATCCATCCACGTGGCGATGGCGGACCTGAAGCTGGACCGGCTGCTGGTGGTCGTGCCGGGCAAGGAGTCCTACGACCTGGGGCCGAAAGTCGAAGTGGTGTCCATCCTGCATCTGGTGGAACGGCTGGGCCGCATGGCGGAGGAATTGAAGACATGAGAATCCGGGAGTTCATTCGAAATCCATTCAAGCAGCGCCTGGACGCCGCCGGATGCCTTGTGGTTCCATGCCCGGCAGGCCGGTTTCCACGTCTTCCGAGTTCGGCGGCCCGTTTTTTCCGCTCTTTCCCCTGAAATGTTTCTTCGGACGGCGTGTTCTGGTGTCCGCAACCGCTTTTGACTTTCGGTCCGGGCATGGCTACTCTGAGCCCATGGAATTGCTGCACGCCCCGTGGCGGATTAGCTACATTCTGGCGCCCAAGCCGGCCAACGAGGAAGGCCTGTTCACTCGCATCGGCCAATCCAGCGATGACGAAGCCAATTACGTGATCGCGCGGGAGCGGTCCTGTTATGCCCTGTTGAACGCCTATCCCTACACCGGCGGCCATTTGATGGTGGTGCCCTACAAGGCGGCCAAAGACCTGACGGAACTCACCGATGAGGAACTCACCGATTTGATGCGGCTGACGCGGCGGTGTCAGCAGGCGCTGACGCGGGTGATGCGCCCGGATGGCTTCAACATCGGGATGAACCTCGGCAAAGTGGCCGGCGCGGGCATCCTGGGGCATCTGCACATCCACGTGGTGCCCCGGTGGGAGGGCGACACCAATTTCATGCCCGTTCTGGCGGACACCCGCGTGCTGCCCGAGGCGCTCCGCGACGTGGCCGCCAGGCTGCGCGCGGCGCTCGCGGCCGGCTGACCCCTCCCCCGCCCCGCTTATGGCGACTGAAACGCTCCATTTCGAAAACGACCGCGTCGCGCAACAGCTTTACAACAACGACCCCCGCAACCTTCAGGCCGTCGAGTCCCAGCTCGGCGTCAAAGCCACCTCCCGCGAGGGCTGGATCAAACTCGAGGGCGAAGCCGAGGCGCTCAACCGCGCCAAGCACCTGTTCCTGATGCTCGAGCACTCGCTGAAGGCCGGCACGCCCATCCGGCAGCGGGAATTCACGCACGCGCTGGGCATAGTCAAGCAAGAAGGCGTCTCCGCCCTCAAGGACATCCTCTCCGACCGCATCCTCACCTCCGAGAAAAAGCCCACCGTCACCGCCAAGACGGTGGGGCAGAAGAAATACCTCGACGCCATCCGCCAGCACGACGTGACCTTTGGCATCGGGCCGGCGGGCACCGGCAAGACCTACCTGGCGGTGGCGCTGGCGCGGGCTGCGCTTCGGGAGGGGCGGGTCTCCCGCATCATCCTCACCCGTCCGGCGGTGGAGGCGGGGGAGGCGCTGGGCTTTCTGCCGGGCGACCTTTACGAGAAGATCATGCCGTATTTGCGCCCGCTGCACGACGCGCTTCACGACATGCTGCCGGCCGAGGAGATTCAAAAGCATACGGAGCGCGGGATCATTGAAATCGCGCCGCTGGCCTACATGCGCGGCCGCACGCTGAACCACGCCTTCATCATTCTGGATGAGGCCCAGAACTCGACCACCGAGCAAATGTTCATGTTCCTGACCCGGCTGGGCATCAATTCCAAGGCGGTGGTGACCGGCGACGAAACCCAGATTGACCTTCCCGGGCACAAGCGGTCCGGCCTGCTGGAGGCTCACCGCATCCTGCGCGGGATTGATGGCATCGCCATTGTCGAGCTCACCCGCCGGGACGTGGTCCGGCATGCCCTGGTTCAGCGCATCATCGCAGCCTACGAGGAGTACCGGGGCAAAGCCACCACCTCGCGGCCCCGCGACGAAGCGTGAACGGGACCTTGAGCATCCAGAACCGCCAGCGGGATGTCCGCGTCAACGCCCGCCGGCTGCGGCGGATGATGGAGACCCTGCTGGGCGACCTGCTGAACCAGCGCGACTACGAGCTGGCCATCCGCCTGGTGTCCGCGACGGAAATCACTCGCATCAATGAAACCTACCTCGGCCATCAGGGGGTCACCGACGTCATCACTTTCGACTATGCCCGGCCCGAGGCCGGCGGCGGGTTGGTGGGTGACATTGTGATTTGCGCGGCCGAGTCCGTGGTCCAGGCGCGGCGGTTCCACACCCCGTGGCCGGTGGAACTGGCACGCTACGCGGTTCACGGGGTGCTGCATTTGCTGGGGCACGACGACCGCCGCGCGCGGGACCGCCGGCGGATGAAGCAGCTCGAGGACCGTTTGGTCCGCGAGCTGGGACGACGGTTCGATTTGGAGCAGCTCGAAGCGGCACGCTGAGTCCTTTTCGGCCACGAGTTCTACGCAGGCGAGCGGACGGGCGCCGGGGCTCCGAGGGGGTTACTGCGGCAGGTGGCGCTGAACCTCGTCATACAGGGCGCTGAGCGGCTCGGTTTTTCGCATGAATCCGTCCGCTCCCCGCGCCAAGGCTTCCTGCAGCAGATTCTCGTCGCCGGTCAATCCCGTGAACATGATCACGGGCATGGCCGGATGCTCGCGCTTGAGATGGGCCATCAGCTCGAGGCCGTTTTCCCCCCCGAGGTTCACGTCCACAATGGCCAGGTCGTAACCGCTTCCGCGGGTTAATTCGAGTCCTTCACGGGCGGAAACGGCGGAAGTGACTTCGATGCCCTTTTTCTTGAAGAAAAGCGTCAGCAACTCCCGAATGGGGGCCTCATCATCCACGAACAGAATTCGGTGCGGCATATTGCTTCTGACTGCTGCAGGATTTCGATGCCATCGCCCTGGCCGCAGCGCAAGCAAGAGATTCCCCGGGAATCGCTTGTCCGGCGCGCAACCACCACCCCGCCCGTTCGGAATGGCCCTGACTCGACCTGCAACCCAATGCGACTACGGGCCGGTAGAATGCCGGGACGCCGGCAAAAAGTCAAAGGAGAACGGGCGGCTGTACAGTCCCTTTTCTCATTGCCGGAACGCTTCGCATACGGCAAATTGATGACATGAAGGCTTTTGATAAAAGGCCCGGGTCGGAAGGTCATGGGGCGGCGGCGTTTACGCTGATCGAGCTCCTGGTGGTGATTGCCATCATCGCGATCCTGGCCGCCATGTTGCTTCCCGCTCTCGCCCGCGCCCGGCAAAAGGCCTATCAGGCCAATTGTACCAGCAACCTGAAGCAATTCGGGTACGCGCTCAACATGTACACCCAGGACAATGGGGATTTCTATCCGGGCCCGCTGTGGAGCGGGATTTTCTTCACGTATCGGCAGAACCCCCCTTATCACGACGGGTCCATGGCCTACTACCTGACCACGTATTTCAGCATTCCGGCGCCGGTGTCCCAGGTTCAAACGGCCAAAGTGACCATGTGCCCGGCTTCGGTGCTTAAACTGCCCAACAAGACTCCGGGCGCGCCCCCCTATGTCCCGCTCAGCTATTATTCGGAATCGAACTCCCCCAGCGCGGATTGGGCCTGGGATTATCCGTTTGGACGTCCGCCGGGCGGCGGCCCGGCCTCTTCACCCAAGAAGGCGGCTACCATCAAGAACCCGGCGGGGGTGTGGGCGATGACGGATGCCGACCGTCAGAACGTGCCCACTGGCGCCACCTACTACGATTATATTCCCGCGCAACCGGTCCACGGCAGTGTGCGACCCGCCCTGCGCAATTACCTATTCTTCGACTACCACGTGGCGGTGCAGCGGACGCCGAAGTGATTAGGCGGCCATGATTTTCGGTTAAGCAGGGGTTGCAGCGCGCGGCGCGGGTGGAGGCGCTGACCCTTCTGTGGACAGGGTGGACGCAGTGGACAGGGGCAACGCTGGGTAGGGCCACAGAAGCCGCTTGGGTTTCTAACCGCCGGTTCCAGCTTCACTGGTGCTGGACAGATGCAGCAGGCGCCTCGATAGCAAAGCCAGTCCTTCGGCCAAATCCTCCTTCTGACTGACCACGCCTTCGGGGAGCTTCAGATTGACGGGGGTGAAATTCCAGATGCCGCGGATGCCGGCCTGGATCATCAAGTCCGCCGCTTCCTGGGCGGCTTCAGCGGTCACGGTAAGCACCCCGAGCCGAATGTCGTCCCGCTTTACAAAGGCGGGCAACCGGCTCAGGGGCTGCACCTTGCGGCCCTGAATCCACTTGCCGACCTTTGCCGGGTCCCGGTCGAACGCCCCGGTGATGCGCAGTCCATAGTTTTCGAACCCGCGGTAGCCCAGGAGCGCGGCGCCGAGATTGCCCACGCCCACCAGCACGGCCTTGGTCTGGTGCTGCCAGCCCAGGAAACGTTCGATGGCCTGGATGAGCTCGCCGACCGGAAAGCCGCGGCGCGGCGTGCCGACGACGCCCGTGACGGCGAGGTCTTTGCGCACAATGACCGGCTCCAGGCGGTGGGTGCTGGCCAGCACGGTGCCTGACACATACTCGCGGCCTTCCGCTTGCAGGACCCGCAGCAATTGCAGGTAAGCCGGCAGCCGTTTGACGCAGGCAATTCCCGCCCGCTGGACCGACTCGGGCGAGGGCGTTCCGGCGGCCGTGGCGGCGGCGGCCACGCCGCCCGCGCCCGGCACGATCACGCGGGACTTGGACGTTCCTGCCATGCTCCGACCTTGTCCCCTGCCCGGCTGGCCGGCAACCACAAAATGCGGTTTGCGCGCAAAAAACGTTGTGATTTTCTGCTTGCGGCGTTCCGCCCACAGGGTTTAATCGGGCCGAGTCGAATGACTTTCCGTTGACCGAACATTAACAACAAACAAACAAAACTCTCCTATGGCTAAAGCAATGTCCAAGTCCCAAATCGCGGCGGCAATCGCCGAGAAATGCGGTCTCACCAAGAAGCAGGCGGCCGAGGTGCTCGACACCATCGCCCAACTGGCCTACAAGCAGGCCAAGAACACCTTCACCCTCCCCGGCCTGGGCAAACTGGTCCTGGTGAATCGCGCGGCCCGCGTCGGACGCAACCCCGCGACGGGCGAGCAGATCAACATTCCCGCCAAGCGCGTCGTCAAGTTCCGCGTCGCCAAAGCCGCCAAGGACGCCATCCTTGGCGCCAAGTAATCCGGTAGCATTCCGACCGGCGCCCCGGTTCATCCAGGGCGCCTTTTTTGTTGGCGCCCTTCCCCGCGGCGTCCCAATAATGTCCGCATGAAAATCGCGGTTGTGGGGTGCGGCGCCGTGGGCAGTTACTATGGAGGCAGACTCGCGCAGGCGGGTCACGACGTCCATTTCCTCCTGCGCAGCGATTACGAGGTTGTCCGCCGCAACGGGGTGTCGGTGCAAAGCCCGCGGGGCAGCTTCCACTTTCATCCCCGGCCGGCCATGGCTCCGAATGAAATCGGGCCGAGCGACCTGGTGTTGATCGCCTTGAAGACGACGGCAAATGATCAGTTTCGCGTCCTGCTTCCGCCACTGGTTGGCCCGCAGACTGCCGTCCTGACCCTGCAAAACGGGCTCGGCAATGAGGAGCTTCTCGCGCAGCTTTTCGGCCCGGAACAGGTGCTGGGCGCGCTATGTTTTGTCTGCCTGAACCGCATCGCCCCGGGCCGCATTCTGCACCTCGACCATGGCCAGATTGTGCTGGGCGAATTCAAAGGTCCTCCGCGGGACCGAACGCACCGGCTTGCGACCGCTTTCCGCGAAGGGGGCGTCCCTTGCGAGGTTACGCCTGACCTGGCCAGGGCGCATTGGGAAAAGCTGGTCTGGAACATTCC
>JARKQH010000458.1 GCA_029974925.1 Verrucomicrobiota bacterium | reverse complement strand
GCCCGGTGTTGTGATATGAGACTGATACAACCCAATTGCCGAGCCCGGTTTGCGGCGGCAGATATTGAGTTCATTGTATCGGTGCTGGGCCGCAAGACGGGCAATGCGGATTGCCTGATCAGACTCCTGGCGGATGAGGAGGCGCGGGATTTGATCCTCGACGACGAAGCCCTGCTGCACGCCCTGCTGGAGCGCGGAGGGTGCTTGAGGGTCAGCACCCGGTTCTATTTCTATATCCTTGTCCGGCACATGCTGTTGCGCTCCGACATTCGGGACCGCGCGGTGGCGGATTATATTTCGGAAATGCTCGCCGAATTTGCGCGGACGGAGCGCTCCCGCTGCGTACTGCCAGGTCAGGACAATCCCCTGGAGTACTTTTTTGAAATGTTGGCGGCCCTGCAAACCGCCGACGAACGGGTGGGATTCCTGCTCCGGGTCCACATGGGAAACTACTCCCTGTTCCTTTCCGGTGTGTTTCCAGACCGCATTCGCTTCCGTGCCGAGGTCCGTGGTTTTCCTGACCTAAAGTACTATGAGGGGCTCGGGCGCGAGCAATACCGCCTGGCCAGCGACCACCGGCTGGCGCATCGCTACGAACTGGCCGGAGTGCTTAATACTCTTTCAGACCGGTTTGAAACCGCCCGCCAGGCACTGAACGACATTGCGGACCGGCTTTTCTCGCTGGGCGAGCCGCCCGGCCCCCTTGACGCCCTCCTGAATCCGGCCGCGCAGGAGCGGGATTCGAACTAATCCACCACCTGCTGAAACAAACCAAGCAGTGCTGAAACGATTTTTGGCGAGGCCTCGGTTTCCAGATAGCTGGAGCGGGCCCGCCATGTTTCGTAGCCGCCCAACCGGTGCTGCGCGGGGGTGGGGAGGTAGCCATTATAGCCGTTGGCCAGTTCGATGATGCAGGTTTGCGGCAGCGGGCTGCGCGCTTTGATTTCAAGGCCTATCTCGACGAAGACTTCGCACGGAATGGCCGCAAGGCCCAGGTCTCCGATGCGCAGGACCTGAAGGGAAAGCGGCACCTGATCGGGAAAGTCGCGGAGCAGCAGGGTTTCGCGGGCATAAATCTCCTGCGGGGTTCGCAAAGGCCGGCTCGCGCCGGCTAGCAACGCCTGGGCCTTGGTCACCTCGCTCTGGGAGGGCTTGCGCACGCCCAGCTTCAATTCAGTCTGGCGCGCCACCAAGGGGACCCATGCATGGTATTCCAGCGTCTGGCACACGCGATGCACCTCGGCTGCCACCGCATCCGCCACCGCTCGCATCTGGTCGTAAGGGCCGGAAGGTGGCCGTTTTTGGCGGAAGTTGATGTTGTTAATATCCCCACTGGCGCCGTTGGCCAGCAGGGCGACAAAAGGCGGGTCCAGACGGTCGGCGCCCAGCAAATGCTGGATGCGGTCGGCAAAGACCCCGAAATAGTCGGCTGAAATGTCATTGCCTTTGGTGGTGCCCACGTAGTGGAGCGCATAGGTGGCCAGCAAGGCCAGCGGCCGCCCCTCCGCAGTCTGCACAGAAACGACCGTGATTTCGGGATCGGTGGGCCCCGCGGGCTCGATCAAGTCGGGGCTCTCCATCGGGGGATTCATCCGAACCTGATCGTTGGTCCCACCGAACGGGTTGGGAGGAATGGCGCCGGGCCTCATTTTCCACCGGCGATTAAAAACCTGGTTTGGTTCCTGACCCCGCCCCCAGCCGATGCGGGCGGGCGCCAGGTTGTTGATGCCCCGAGCAACAGCGTCTGCGATGCGGACCGTCAGGAACCGGCCATACTCCGGGTCTGGCTCGCTCTGAAACACTCCGGCGCAGGTCGGAGCGGTATGGGTATGGGTGGCCGAGATCAAGACGTGATCGGGCGGCAAGCCGCTGCGTTGCTGGATGAGAAGCTTGGCTGCGTCGGTGATTTCCCGAGGGATCATGCAGCTATCACACACGACGATGGCGAGCCGGCTTTCTCCATTGTCCAGCACCAGGCACCGGGCGTGCAGTTCGTCATGGATATGAGTGGCAGTTCGGTCTGTGAAATAGCCGTTGATGGAGACGCCCAAGGGGGGCGAGATGTTGCTGGCCGCCGCCCCAGCCCGGAATCGGCGGGTGGCCGGGTCCGCCCCAATTTCGGGCACGGCGGCAACCGACGAAACCACCCAAACGCAGGCCAGCAATCCCGCGAGAAGAAGCGCCATTCGGGTGAAGGACAAGACAGACCCGGCGCACAGCCAGGTCAAGGCCCCGGCGGGGGAGCAACCGAACGTGTGGCAGCCATCTGCGGTTGTCATATACCGTGGCCCAGTTCATGCCGGCGGCGGCCATTTGTCAACCCGCCACCTCAATCCATGCTGCCGGCCGGGGCGCTTTCAGCCGAAGCCGCGCTTTATTTAATCAGGCGACTTGGTTAGACAAAAGATGCGTCCGGCGGCGCTATAAAGATGGATCGCGTGAAAAGCGATGGCGATAATGACACTGCGAACCCATTGGACTGGGAGGAGTGGCTGGCGGCCTACGGCGGACGGTTTCTGCTTTTCGCCCGGCAACAGGCGCGGTGCGAGGCGGATGCCCGGGACTTGGTGCAGGAAGCGGTGGTGGAGGCCTGGCAGCGGCAGGGCGACGGCCGTCCGCCGCCACCTGCCTTGGTTTTCAGTCGGATCCGGTTGCGGGCGATGGACCAGGCCCGGGCGGCCGACCGGCGGGCGGCTCGGGAATCGGCGGCGGCCGGCGGCAACCCCGAGCCGTGGTTTGATGGCTCCATTGAGGAGCGGGAACGGCAGCGGTTGATTGAGGATGCCATGCGGGGTTTGCCGGCCATTTATCGCGAGGTGATCACCCTGAAAATCTGGGGGGAACTCACGTTCAAAGAGATTGCCACGGTGCTGGGCATTCCGGCCAACACGGCGGCTTCGCGGTATCGGTATGGTCTGGCGGAATTGCGCAAGCGGATGAAAGAGGCGGTGACATGAACGATTTGGCCCAGGACCCGCTCGAACAGGAACTGCGGCGCCTCCGGCCGGCGCAGCCCCCGACCGAGCTCATGGACCGCCTGAGGGCGACGTGCCCCCTGCGGGGGGCGGCGGCGGGACCTGAACCCCCAAGGGGTGTGGCAAGCCGGGACTGGATGAAGGTGTTGCTGCGGGTCTTGGCGCCGGTCTCGGCGGTGGCGGTGCTGGTGGCGGCGGGGATGGTGCTGCACGGCCGGAAGCCGGCGGCCCCACCCGGGGCTGAGGGTTTGTCGCCGGTGATTGCGGATGATGTGACGGTCGCGAGCGAGTTGGTGAGTTCATTTGACGCCGTGGCGGAGTTGCCCGGAGGCGAGCCCGTGCGGGTGCGGTGCCGCGAGTGGGTGGACCACGTCGTGGTGCGGATCGGCGGGAAGGAGGTCACGATCGAGCAAAGGAAACCGAGGATGGAGGTCGTGCCGGTGCGCTTTGAGACATATTAGATACTATATAAAGTTGAAAGTGGAGAAGAATGTTATGCAAACCAAAGCTAAGAGGCTGGATTCAAGGAATCCGTTAAGCGGCTGGCGCCGGGGCGTGTTACTGCTGGGGGCGATGTTGTCCCTGGCCCCGGGAGTCAGCGCTGCAGTCGTGAAATCGCCCGCGGCTGGCGGAGCGGTGGTTCAAGGTGAGACCGGCTCCGGCAGTTCGACGGTGGAGGTGGCCGAAGCCGGGGCGGGTTCGGCGAAGGTGGGGCGGGGGGACAGGCAGGGCATTGTGATCAAAGCCATCGAGCCAGAGGGTGGGAGTGAAGAGGCAACGTGGTTGGGTGTGGGGGTGGAAGAGGCCCCTGAAGCTCTGTCGGTCCAGCTCGGGCTCAAGCCCGGCGAGGGCTTGGTGGTGACCGTGGTGACCGAAGACAGCCCGGCAGCGAAAGCGGGTCTTCAGAAAAACGATGTTTTGACCGAGTTCGAGGGCCAGACACTGGTGTTGCCAGCCCAACTGCGCAAGCTGGTCCGGATGCGAAAGCCAGGGGACGAAGTCCGGCTGGTCTTCTACCGGGCGGGGAGGAAACAGGAAGTTACGGCCACCCTCGGGCAAACGAAGCTGTCGGGGTTGTTGGGCGAAGCGGGGGATTGGGATCGGAACCTGTTGGAGCTGCGGCAGCGCTGGCGTGAATTGCCGATCGGGGAAGCCATTCGGGAGCAGCTCAAAGAGCTGAGACAATCGCTCGGGCGGTCCGGGTTCGACGGCGACAAGCTGGGTGCCGAGATCAAGCGCAGCCTCGAGGAGGCGCGCAAGGCGCTGGAAAAGGCGCTGCGCGAGGCCACCAACGCCGGCCGTTCCGTCGGCCCCGTGGCGGGCATTTTGAGGGACCTGGCTCGGAGCGGCGTGCATCTGGACAACCAATCGGTGGTGACGATCAAGCGGAGCGCGAATTCGGTTGCCACCGTGGTCAAGACCGACGAATCGGGCACCTACGTCGTCATTGCCAACCCCGCCAAGCGGCTGACGGCGCACGACAAGGAAGGCAAGCTCCTCTTCGAGGGGGAGATCGAAACCAGCGAACAGCAGGCCAAGGTGCCGCCCGAAGTTTGGGCCAAGGTCAAGCCGATGCTGGACCAACTTAAGCCGGCGCCCAAGGCGGAGGAGGATCTTTGAAAAGCCGCCGGGGAACGGACCGGGGGTGGAAGGGGCGACGGGACAGCGCCCCCCCAAGAGCGTCTGCTGGTTTCGGGCATGGGAGGTGTGGAGACGAGACGGCGCCGCCCCAAGAGGGTTTGCTGGTTTCGGACATGGGAGGTGTGGAGACGGGACGTCTCCAACCCCGAAGTAATTGAGGGTGAGGATGGGGGCTGGGACGTCTCGTCCCAGAAAGTTTTGGGTTGCGAGGGGGTAGGCAGGTGTGGCGACGGGACGTTGCCCCCCCCCGACCAATGAAATCGAGGCGCGCAGCAGCGCGCGCGCCCTGTGAATGCGCGGATTCGCGGGCGATTTTCATTGAGCCGCGGCGGTGGATCGGGTATGTAATAGGCTCGTAATCGCGCGCATGGACAGTTCATCCAACGTCGGGGTGCTAGAGGAATTCAGGCTCGAGTTTTGGCGGGTGTGGGAGCGTCTGCCGAACAAGGGGCTGTTTTTGGTATTATTGGGGGCCTGGCTGTTGTTGTTCCAGGTGCTGGGCAATTCGACCCTTGGTTACATAGACACGCACTCGCTGCTGCAATGGATGTATTCGGCTTACACGGCGGGGGGGCGGGACGTGGTGGCGTCGGACGACGCATTCGCGCTGCTGATCCCGATCATCGTGCTGGCCTTGATGTGGTCCAAACGCGAGGAATTGCTGGCGCAGGATTTGCGAACGTGGTGGCCGGGCTTGATTCTGGTGGCGATGGGGCTGGTGATTCATCTGCTGGGTTTTCTGGTGCAGCAGCCGCGGATTTCGATTGTGGGGCTCTTCACGGGCATCTACGGGTTGATGGGGCTGGCGTGGGGACCGGGCTGGCTGCGGGCGAGTTTCTTTCCATTTTTTCTGTTTGCGTTTTGTGTGCCGCTGGGGTCGCTGGCGGAGCCGATCACTTTCCGGCTGCGGCTTCTGGTGACGAAACTGGTGGAGATCATCTGTCACTACTTCCTGGCGATTGATGTGGTGCGGGAGGGAACGATGCTGACGGAACCGGCGGGCCGCTATCATTACGAGGTGGCGGCGGCGTGCAGCGGCATTCGGAGCTTGGTGGCGACGGTGGCGCTGGCGATCATCCTGGCCTTTGTTTCGATGCGGGCCTGGTGGCGGCGGGGGCTGATGATTGCGGCGGCTTTCCCCCTGGCGGTGCTGGGCAATCTGCTGCGGATGCTTTCGATTGTGGTGGCGGCCGAATTCGGCAGCCAGGCCTGGCTGGCGCCTTACACCGCCAAATTCTTCAACATCCCGCTGGAGGTGGCGCTCCAGGCCGGCGGACAAAAGTGGGGGGAATACATCCACGACGGCGGGCCGATGGGCATCTTCAGCCTCCTGCCTTATATCGCGGCCTTCATTGGCCTGCTGATGTTGGAACGTTACCTGGATGACCGCCCCCGGCCGCTCTCCAAGCCGAAGTCGTCCGGCCCGGTCCCGCCCGGCCGCGAGGCGTTGGCCCGATGAGGGGCGCGGCCGGACGCGCCGTCACGCCATGGACACTCCCGCCGCGGACCCCTTGCCGGCTTCGACCCGTGCCCGGCTGCTGAACGGATGGGGAGTCTTTGCGCTGGCCGTGGCCGTGGGGTGCCTGGCGATCAGCAACCGGAGTTTTTGGATTGACGAAACCCTCTCGGCGCTCAAGGCCCTGATGCCGACCCTCGGGGACTGGTGGCGGGGGATGGTCCAGGAAAAGGCCTCCGACCTGCAGATGCCGCTGTACATGGTTTATCTTTGGGGTTGGGAGAAACTCTTCGGCTCGGGCGAATGGGCGTTGCGCGCGGCCAATCTTCCATGGTTTGGAGCGGGGGTTGCCTGGTTTGTCCTCGCGTTTCCGCGCGGCGGGCAACGGGGGTTGGCGCTGCTGGTGGCGTTGTTTTCCTCGATGGCCTGGTATTATCTCGATGAGGCCAGACCCTACACGATGCAGTTGAGCGGGGCTTTGCTGATCGCCGGTTCGCTGTTGCGGCGCGGCGCCGCGGCGCAGAGCCGGGAGGAGCGCCAGGGCGACTTGGTATTTCTGGTGGGGCTGGTGATTCTTTCCGGCAGCAGTCTGTTGGGGATGATCTTCGCTGCCGGCGGGCTCGGATTGTTCATCCTGCTGGCGGGCGTTCAGGAGACTCTCCGGCGGGTGCGACAATCAGCCGCGGCGTGGGGGGTGGCGGGCGTGCTTCTGTTGTTACTTGGGGTTTACTATTGCTGGTCCGTGGCCATCGGGGCGCGGGCATCGGCTGGCGCAACCACCAGTCTCAAAACCACCGCCTTTGTTTTCTACGAATTATTGGGATTCGGGGGGCTTGGGCCGGGGCGCTTGGAACTGAGGCATGGCGGGTTGGGGGCCTTTGGGGGTGTATGGGGCTGGGTGGGGGCCTACGCGGCAGTGTTGGGCGTGGTCCTGGCGGCCGGGTTGATCGAGCTGCTGGACTGGAGGGTTTCAAAAGAACCTGGAAACCAGACGACGTGCCGGGGCGGCGGCTGGAAGCCCTGGCTGGCGGGGGCAATTTCCCTGATCCCGGCGGTGTTGATCCTGGCGGCGGGTCTGGCGATGCATTTTCGGGTCCTGGGCCGGCACCTGATGCCGCTGCTACCGTTGATTTGGGTCGTTTTCCTCGCCGGGCTGCGACGGCTTTGGGAACGCGGCGGCGGGTTGGGCAAAGGGATAAGCGTGGCCTTCCTGGCTTTGAATGTAATGTCCTGCCTGACCTTGCGGTGGGCGGACCGCCACGCCAAAGACGATTACCGGTCGGCGGCGGCCTATGCCCAGGAGGCGCTGAGGTCGGGGCGTTCCGTCTGGTGGAATGCGGCCGAGCAAGGCGCCATTTACTACCGCGTCCCCCTGGGTCCCGGCGGCGCAGAGTTCCTGATGAATCCCACCCCTGGCGACCTCGAGGGCCGTTCCCGGCCGGATGTGGTCATTGCTTCCAAGCCGGATGTGTATGACGTGCAGGGCAGCCTGGCCCAATGGCTGGCGGCCGGGGGTTACGTTTCCGTGCGCCGATGGCCCGCTTTTGAGGTTTGGGAGCGCAAAATCCGGTAAGCCGGCGCAAAAGGCTTTCCTTTTGAAGCTGAATTTGGTATGAACAATCTCCGATCGCTGGCTGTCAGCTAGAAAAGCAAGATGAACAAACAGAAGTGGATTCTGCTGGGCGTCGCCCTGGTTTTGATGGGGGGCACGGCCGGTTTGCTGGCGCATTTGCAGAGCAGCCAGAAGCTGGGGGCGCCGGGGGTCCGGACGACGCCGATCGAGGGGTCCATTCGGTTGCGGGTCGAGGTGCCGGAGCGGGTGGGAGGGTATGAATCCGAATGGGTGGAGGTGGATGAAGTGACTTTGGGGACGCTGCCGGCGGACACCAGTTTTGGCCAGCGGCGCTACACGGCGCCGGACGGGTTTTGGACCCTGATGAATGTGGTGTTGATGGGCCGGGACCGCAGCAGCCTGCACAAGCCGCAGTTTTGTTTAACCGGGCAGGGCTGGAACATAGACGCCAATGCTTCGCTGGAGGACAAGGTGGTCATTGAAAGACCCCATCGGTACGAGATGCCGATTGTGCGGCTGGTGGCCAGCAAACAGTTGGAGAACCAGGGCCAGTCCACGCTGGCGCGGGGCGTCTATGTCTATTGGTTTGTGGCGGATGATGCGGTAAGCGCCAGCGTGTCGGGGCTCGAGCGAATGTGGCTGATGGCCAGCCGCCTGATCCGGACGGGGATTTTGCAGCGATGGGCGTATGTGAGTTGTTTCTCGGTGTGCGAACCGGGCCAGGAGGAGGCCACCTACCAGCGGCTGAAGCAGTTCGTCGCGGCGGTGGTGCCGGACCTGCACCTGGCCCCCGGCACAAGTCAAACCGCTTCAGCTCCCACGCCATGAGCCTGTTGTGGAGTGAGATTTCCCGAGGAGAAGGCCCGCCGCGCGGCCGGGTCACGGGGGGTATGCCGACCAGAACGGAGTGAATCATGCTGCGTCGCGACCGCCTCATCCGGATGCAAATCCACCAACTGCTGGACGCGTGCATTTTCGCGGTCAGCTTCTGGCTGGCGTACGCCCTGCGGTCCAACCCCGACATCATTGATTTGTTCAGCCTGAAGCCGGTGGTGCCGTTCGAGGGGTACGTGTGGCTTTACCTGATCTTGATCCCGGCGGCGCCCATGGTGCTGGAGGCGCAGGGATTCTACAACCGGCCGATGCTGTGCTCGCGGCGGGTGACGGCGTGGCTGTTGTTCAAGAGCTGCGCCATGCTGGCGCTGGGGCTGGTGCTGGCGCTGTTCCTGTT
>JARKQH010000422.1 GCA_029974925.1 Verrucomicrobiota bacterium | reverse complement strand
TGGGTGGCGCAGGACAGGCAGGGGTCATAGGCGCGGATGGCCACTTCGATGTGGTTGAGCAAGCCTTCGGGAATCTCGGCTTTACCCGTGAGGAAATCCCGGGCGACCTTGGTGACCGCCTGGTTCATCGGCTCATTGTTGTTGGTGGTGGAGACGATGAGGTTGCAGAGGGTGACTTCGTCGCGCGCGTTGACGCGGTAATGATGGAAGAGCGTGCCGCGCGGCGCCTCGACGACGCCGACGGCTTCCTCGCGGCGCGGCCCGCTCGTGAGAAGGTCCGTGCCCTGGAGGTCCGGGTCGTGCAAGAGGTCGCGGATCACTTCCGCGGCGTGGAGGAGCTCGACCATGCGGGCCCAGTGATAGCACATGGTGACATTGTTGGTCCGGCCGTGGGTCAGCGCCAGGAACTCCTGCCGGGCCGCCTCGGCTTCGGGGGTGGGGATGAAGGAGCAGGTGTTCAAACGCGCCAACGGCCCCACCCGGTACCAGCCTTTCTCCGGTCCCAGGGTCTTGAGGAAGGGGAATTTCATGTAGGACCACGACCGGACTTCCTCATTGACCACTTCGAGGTAGCGCTGATAGTCCACGTCGTTGACGATCCGCCGGCCGTCCTTGTCCACCGCCCGGAGCACGCCGTCGTAAAAGTCCAGCGCGCCGTCGCCGCTCCGCACCAGGGACAGGTGGTTCGAATCGAACGAGCCAAAGGTCAGCAATTCCACCAGATGGCTCATGGTGAAATCCCGGGCGATCTTGAGCGCGCCGCGGGCCCACTCGAGGATGCGGGGGACGTCCTTGAGCAGGGCGTCCCGCTGCCGGATCGAAAGGTTCTTGTTCACCCCGCCCGGCACGGCGCCGGTTCCGTGAATTTTCTTGCCGGCGGTGGCCTCGATGACCTCCTGGCCGAATTTGCGCAACCGGACTCCCTGCACGGCGAGGTCGGGATATTTGGCGGCGACGGCGAGCACGTGGCGTTGCTCGACCGGGGCGGAGAAGGCGCTGGTGGCGGTGCCGTCGGTGCCGAACAGCAGGTCGGGACTGGAGAGGTGGAAGAAATGCAGGGCATGGCTCTGCAGCATCTGGCCGTAATGCATCAAGCG
>JARKQH010000408.1 GCA_029974925.1 Verrucomicrobiota bacterium | reverse complement strand
ACGAATTGTGGGCCAGCGCCCTGCGCCCGGAGAGTTTAGCCGGCTTCACGTCGCCCGGTGCCCCGGACCCGAAGCCCGAAAAACTCTCGCCCCACCTCGCCAGCGCCACCTTCTACGCCACCAACTGAGCCAAACTCCAGTCCCAGGGCGTTGCCCTGGGCTATCACAAAATGCCCCTTCGGGGCATGGGGGCGTGGCGGTTTCAACCCGTTTGGCAGGGTCCAGAACAAATCCCTCAAAGCCCCGTGGATGCCGCAATGGTTTGGTGCTCCAACGGAGCACAAGGAGATAGCCCAGGGCATCGCCCTGGGTTTGCGGGGCGACGCCCCGGGGCGATGAACATCCACCAACATTCCCCGCCCTGAAGGGGCGGGAGGGTATTAAACCCCGCGCGTTGCGTTGATCAAGTCCGATTTCATGTTTTTGGAACACATTGCGGCACGACATTGCGCCCCAGGGCATCGCCCTGGGTTTGCGGGGCAAGGCCCCGGGGCGATGAACATCCACCACCATTCCCCGCCCTGAAGGGGCGGGAGGGTATTCAACCCCGCGCGTTGCGTTGATCAAATCCGATTTCATGTTTTTGGAACACACAGCGGCACGACATTGCGTCCCAGGGCATCGCCCTGGGTTTGCGGGGCAAGGCCCCGGGGCGATGAACATCCACCACCATTCCCCGCCCTGAAGGGGCGGGAGGATATTCAACCCCGCGCGTTGCGTTGATCAAATCCGATTTCATGTTTTTGGAACACATTTGCCCCTTCAGCACGAAATTGGCGGCGTGCTCGGACTGGCTGAGCCGATACATCAGTCGCTCTGCGCCGTAGCGCATCAGCACGAACTGGAAGTCCTCATCACCCAGGTCGGTGCGTTTCAACAGCCGGGCGTAAACCGAAGCGGCGAGGTTCTGGATGGGCTTCCCTTTCACGTAAGCATCTCCAGGTAGGGGCGTATCACGGTCGTTACCCGGTTGATCTTGGCGAACCGTTCCAGGTCGGCCATCGTCACCTTGCGCTTGCGCCAGGCGTCCCGGAGGGCCTCCAGAGCCACGTCCAGTCCGACCCTATTCCTGAATCGGAAGCAGTCGGCGACGGTCTTGGCCGGGCAATAGACCCTCACCGGAACGCCGTCGATCTCGTGCTCCTCGATTCCCGCCCCGTAGGATGGTTCGGAGACCGTCACGATCCGCAGCCGGGTATGGACGCCACGAGGCAGCGCGGCGCGGCGTTTGACCGCCAGCCAGACCTCATGGGGCAGTTGGGTGCCGATCTCGTGGTAAAGCAGGGCGCTCAGCAGGCACACCACGGCATTCGGGACGCGCTTGGCGACCTCGGCCAGACTCAGCTTCTCTGAAAACTCAGCCTTGGCCAGCCGATACACGCCCCGGTCGCTTCGCACCAGCAGACCTTTGCGGTGAAGTCGTCGGAGATGTTCCGGGTGTAGTCCCTCGTCTGTGACATCCTTCAGGCGCAGAATCTTCTTCTTTCGCGCTAGGGACAGCACCCGGTCTTGTTTGGTCGTCGTTCGCCGCATGTGTAAAACGATATACAGTTAAACGTGGCTGACAATACAATTACACACGCCGTTCTGGCCAAGGATTTTTCGTTCTCCCGAATCCACCAGCCATCGCAGCTATGGTCGGTTCCGGCCTTGGCGTGCCCCGGCGAGCAGTGTCTCCCGATGAGGTGCTCCCCAAAAATCCGACCAGTGGTTAAGCCAAGAAAGCTAACCCCTGAATTGCAGGACAAGACGAGCGAGCGAACCCGAAAGCGGCTCTGGGATTATACCTGCGAAGGCGCCGCCAAACGCTGTTGGGACGAATGGTATGGCCGGGCCATGCGCAGCCGCATCGAACCGCTGAAGAAGTTCGCCCGCAACCCCAGAGAGAAACCCGCCGGCATCCTCGCCCACTGCCGCTGGCCCTGACACACCAGCCTGCGCGAAGGAATCAACAATAGGATCAAGGTCATCAAACGCGCCGCCTACGGCTTCCGCGATAACGATTATTGCTTCCTCAAGATTCGTCAGGCCTTCCCCGGAATTCCGTGAAGAACCCTTCTTTTAGGGTGGCAGGTGACTCAAATGCAAATATCCGGATTGCATGGTGGAAGCGTTGCTCTCCCTCGCTCAATCCTCAACCAGCCAGCCCCAGGGCAAAGCAAAAACGTCTTTGTCCAGAGGCCTCGCCTTGCCCGCGTGCAGCACCACACTGCGCACCAGACTCTGTTTCTTTGTTAGCACGCTCTTGAGCGTTTGAATCCCCGCTGCGTCTGACAGGTTGGCCTGATGGCTCGCCTTGATTTCGACGGCCACCAGCTTTCCGTCCCGCTCCAGGATGAAATCCACTTCATGACCCGCACGGTCGCGCCAATAGTGTATCCGGCGATTGGTCGGGTCCAGGGCACGCCAGGACTGAAGCGTTTGGTATATCGTTTGCTCCAGCCAGAAACCCGAGTCCAGCCGCTTGCCGATTTCCTCAGCACTGCGAATGCCCGCCAGCCAGGCGGCGAGCCCGCAGTCCGACCAAAGCAGTTTCGGCGCTTTGACCATCGAAGAGGAAGGGTTCGCCGCAAGAGGTCTGATGCGGGTTATCAGGCAACCCGTTTCCAGCAGATTGAGATAACGATGTGCCGTGGGATGGCTCAACGCCGCGTCCCGGGCGAGGTCGGCTTGATTGAGGAGTTTGCCGGTTCGATTGGCCGCCAGGGCCATCAAGCGTTGAAAGTCAGGCAGGCTGGCAACATCGCTGAGCTGTCGCAGGTCGCGCTCCAGATAGGTCTGCACATAGGCCGCGAACCACAGGCCGCGATCGCGATCACTTTCGATGGCCAACGCGGGAGGAAAACCACCGCGCAGCAGCCACCGCTGCCAATTCCCCTTTTTGTCGGGCCAGTCGCCCAGGTCGAAATCCGGCGCGAAGAGACGGTTGACCGGCTCCAGTGCTCCTTTACGCTGCGACCACTCCGCAGGGCAGAACGGGGGCAACTCCAGATAAATCGCCCGGCCCGCCAGCGTGTCCGCCACTCGGCCCATCAAGAGGAGATTGGCCGACCCGGTGAGGACAAAGTCACCCGCCCGGCGTTGTTCATCCACGGCCCGTTTCACGGCCAACAACAGTTGCGGCGCGCGCTGAACCTCATCCAGCGTGACCGGACGGGAGTCCAGCAGTGAATCTGGATTGCGCTCGGCCTGATCCAGCACGCCAAAGTCATCCAACGTGAAGAAACTTCGCTTGGCGCCCAACATCCTTACCAGGGTGGTCTTGCCGGTCTGGCGAGCCCCCGTCACGACAGTGACCGGCAGCACTTTCAAGGCCGACTCCAGATTGCGACTGAACCAGCGATTGCGAATGCCGTTCATATCGTGAAATAAATCATTTCACACGGTGGAATGCAAGTGGGGATTGATTCCCGAGGTGGCAGCCCTTGAAAAGGGCGCTCCCCGGCCTTTGAGCCATCGGAAGCTGCCTCCTGGCGCCCGCGATGGGAACTTGAAATGGGGGCGAAGACATTCCTTTAACTTCCAGTGAAACTTCCAGTATCGAGCAGTGGAGGGGTATGCAAAAGCGCCTGCGAGTCGTGATTTGACGGCCGCCGCTCGCTCGGCTGTTGTTGAGTCCGAATTCGATAGAGCGGAATGCGAAACCATCGTATTTACAGGTAGTTGCGTGGGCATCGCCGAAAGTCGGCGCGGAATCGGGAAGCGTGGCCAGAGTGGCCGCCAGATACAAAAAAACGGCCGATTCCGACCCTCGCCTCCACTGCAATTCCCCGGGTGAGTCCAAAGGCAGGGCCTGCAAGGCAAGCTGCAAAGGAGTCGTCAGAATAATCCGCAAGGCTCGTGAGAAGGGCTTGCGTGGCGGAAGGGGAGGGATTCGAACCCCCGGTACGGTTACCCGTACGCCTGATTTCGAGTCAGGTGCCTTTAACCACTCAGCCACCCTTCCGCTCGTTGACCGCAACGGTCTGGCTTGCTTGCTGGGTTGCGCCCCAAGCGGGACAAATGTTGCCCCAACTGGCGCGGGCTGCAAGCGGATTCGGTGTTCCCGCGTCGGCGCGGGCTGCGGCGGGAAAGCGGTTCCGGCCCGAATCTGGGTCGCGAACGTCAACGCCACGTCCTGCGCCAGGGAGCGGTTCGACTGAACCGGCGCGGGCGTGGCAACCAAGGCCCCCGCCCCCCCGTCTCCGCCTTTTTTCCTCGCCTTTGCGTGCGGACCGGTTTTCAATTCGCGCATGAACACTGTGCCGGTGGGTTGCGGGGCCAGGCGGGCCCTGAATCGTCGTGATTTTGTGTGCCTGGCCGGGCTGGCGGCGGCGGGGGCGGCCTTGTTCCCCGGCGGCCAGGAGGGCAACGCGGCGGGGGTGGACAAGCCCAAGGAAACGCTGGTGGGCTCCAATATTTATGGTTGGACGCAATACGCGGCGCGCGACAAGAAGCCCCTCGACATCGGCGAGGTGATTGCGGCGCTGGCGGACGCCGGTTACGACTACCTTGAGAACTTCATGAACCTGGACCAGCCGGAGGAGAATGCCCGGTTCGCCGACCGGCTTCGCGCCAAGGGGCTCCGCCCGGTCAGTCTTTACACCGGCGCAAGGCTGCATGAGCCGGGCAAATCCGACGACGCCATCCGCCGCATCCTCGCCGCGGCCGCGGTTTGTCAAAAGGCCGGATTCGAAGTGCTGAGCTGCAACCCCGACCCGATTGGCCGGGCCAAGACGGACGAGGAATTAAAGCATCAGGCGGCGGCCCTGGAGAAGCTGGGGGGCGGCTTGAAAGACCTGGGCATTCGCCTGGGCATTCACCATCACCTGCCCGAAATGGCGGACCAGGCGCGGGAGTTCCATTACAATTTCCGCAACACCCGCGCCGAACGGGTCGGCTTTTGCTATGACGTGCACTGGGTATGGAAGGGCGGCATCCAGCCGCTGGACGCCTTGCGCGAATATGGCCAGCGGGTGGTGAGCTGGCATTTGCGTCAAAGCCGCGACGGGGTCTGGTGGGAGGACCTGGACACGGGGGACGTGGATTACGCCGCGGTGGCGGCTTACGCGAGGGAACACCGGCTGCCGCGCCGGTTCACCGTCGAACTGGCGCTCGAGCCCGGCACCCAGATCACGCGCTCAGCGGTGGAAAACCACCGGCGCAGCCGCGAGTTTGTCCGTCGCGTCTTCGAGGCCTGATTCCCCTCCGCCGCCCCGCGCCCGGGCGCCCGCGCCCATTGCGAACCTTCGGCGGAAATCTCCGGGCTGGAGTTTGGCCCGGCGCCCGGTAAACTGACCGGCCTGATATGACGCGAAGGTTTCATTCCATCAACGCCGTGGTCGCCGACCTGCAGAAGGGCCGGATGGTGATCGTGGTGGACGATGCCGACCGGGAGAATGAGGGGGACCTCATCATGGCGGCGCAATTTGTCACGCCCGCCGCGGTCAATTTCATGGCCAAGCACGGCCGGGGCTTGATTTGTGTGCCCACGACGTCCGAGCGCCTGCAGCAGTTGGGGATCGAACGCATGGTGCGGCAGAATCGCGAGAGCTTCAAGACGGACTTTCAGGTGAGCGTGGATGCCGCCCGCGGCATCACCACCGGCATCTCGGCGGCCGACCGCGCCGAGACGATCCGGATCATGGCCGATCCCACGGCGGTGCCGGAGGACCTGGTGGCGCCCGGCCACGTCTTTCCGCTGCGGGCGCGCCCCGGCGGCGTGCTGCAGCGCGCCGGCCACACCGAAGCCGCGGTGGACCTCGTTCAGTTGGCGGGGTGCCGTCCCATCGGCGTGATTTGCGAGATTATGAGCGACGACGGCTCGATGGCCCGGCTGCCGGAGTTGCTCAAGTTCGCCCGCAAACACCGGCTCAAGATTTGCACCATCGCCGACCTGATCGAGTACCGCCGCACGCGGGAAAAACTCGTCGAGCGCGAGGAGGTGGTGAAGCTGCCGACCGACTACGGCGAGTTCGACCTCCACCTTTATCGCTCGAAACTCGACGGGCGGCATCATCTCGCCCTGGTTTGCGGCCAGCCCGCCGGCAAATCCAACGTCCTGGTGCGGGTCCACAGCGAATGCCTGACCGGCGACGTCTTTGGCTCGCGGCGCTGCGACTGCGGCCCCCAGCTTCACCAGGCCATGCGCCAGGTGGCCGAAGCCGGCTGCGGCGTGATTGTTTATATGCGGCAGGAGGGCCGCGGCATCGGCCTCGGCCCCAAAATCAAAGCCTACAAGCTCCAGGAGCAGGGCTACGACACCGTCGAGGCCAACCAGAAACTCGGGTTCCCCATGGACCTCCGCGAATACGGTCTGGGCGCCCAGATTCTGGCCGACCTGGGGCTGCGCACCATCCGCCTGCTGACCAACAACCCGCGTAAAATCGTCGGACTCGAAGGCTACGGCCTCAAAATCGTCGAACAGGTCCCCATCAAAGTCAAACCCAATCCACACAACGCCCGGTACCTCGCCACCAAGCGGGACAAACTGGGTCATCTGCTTTAATTCCCGATTCCCATGCTCAAACCCGTTGCCCGCCGCTCCCTCCAGGCCGCCCCCGCCACCTTCGCCATTGTCGCCTCAAAATACAACGCCCGCTATGTGGACGGCATGGTCCGCGCCGCGCGCGCCGAGCTCCGCCGCGCCGGCGCCGGCAAAATTCTCGTTCACCGCGTGCCGGGGGCGTATGAGGTGCCGATCGTCGCGGCGCGGCTGGCCCGCCAGGCTTCGGCCTCGGGGGGCCGGGGCGGCCCGGCGGCGATCCTCTGTCTGGGCGTCATCCTGCGGGGCGAAACCACCCACGCCGCGCATATCGGCGAGGCGGTGAGCCGGGCGCTGATGGACCTCCAACTGCGCTACGAAATCCCCATCATTCACGAGGTGTTGTTGCTCGAGAATGAGGCCCAGGCTCGCGTCCGCTGCCTCGACCCGCGCCACAACCGCGGAACCGAGGCGGCGCAGACCGCGCTGGCCATGGTCCGGGTGATGAGCGAGCTCGCCTGAGCGCCGGCGCCGCCACGCTCCGCCGCGCCCTGCTGGCGGGGCTGCGAAGTTTCAACCTTTTCGTGATCCCCGAGCCTGCGGGGTTGGCGCTGCTCCTCGTTTTTGCCGGCCTTCGCCTCGCCAGCCGGAGCCGGCGCCGTTGAGGATTCGCCTCCCGTTGCAGGGCGCGCGGTCTGCGCTCCGTTGCCGGCGAGGGGTGTTCTGAGCCTGAAGGAGGCCTGGGGGCGGGCGCGGGCGCGGGCCGTTTTCCCCGCTTGACGGCAGCCGGAGACGGGGGTGCAAACTGGGGCGATGAATGCTTGCGGTGTTCGGCGGGCGGAGCGGGTCGGAGGCGTCTTATGAGCCGGCTGGACCAGGCCCTGGTCGAGCGCGGCCTCTGCGAGAGCCGCGAGAAGGCCAAACGCGCGGTGATGGCCGGGCAGGTGCGGGTCAACGGGCAGGTGGCGCGGAAGGCCAGCGAGACGGTGGGG
This sequence comes from Verrucomicrobiota bacterium, assembly GCA_029974925.1. GTDB lineage: Bacteria > Verrucomicrobiota > Verrucomicrobiia > Limisphaerales > UBA8199 > JARKQH01. The sequence goes on along the minus strand of JARKQH010000408.1, from coordinate 27,146 downwards.
GCCGGGGATGAGCTGACGCTGACCCATCCCGAGAAGTATGTGAGCCGGGGCGGGCTGAAGCTGGAGCACGCGCTGGATTTTTTCGGCGTGGCAGTGAAGGACCGGACGGCGATAGATTTGGGGGCTTCGACCGGGGGGTTCACCGATTGCCTGCTGCAGCGGGGCGCCCGCCATGTCTATGCGGTGGATGTCGGCCAGGGCCAGCTCGCCTGGAAACTGCGGCAGGACGCGCGTGTGACGGTGATGGAAAAGACCAACGCGCGCCACCTCGAGCGGGGCCACTTCCCGCCTTCGTTTGATCTGGCCGACCTGGTGGTGGCGGATTGCTCGTTCATCTCGCTGCGCAAAATCCTCCCCCCTGCCGTTGCATTGTTGCGCCCGTCGGGTAAAATCCTTGCGTTGATCAAGCCGCAATTCGAGGCGGGCAAGGCCGAAGCGGACCGGGGCGGCGGGGTGATCCGGGATGCCGCCGTGCACGAGCGGGTGCTGCGGGAGATGGAGGCGTTTATCGCCGCCCAGCCCGGGCTTCAATGGCGCGGCGCCACCGAGTCGCCCATCCTGGGCCCGGCCGGGAATAAGGAATTTTTTGCGCTGATTGAAAAAACAAGCTGACAAAATCAGGCGGGTGGGGCTGGTCGGCAACTCCGAGAAGGTCTCGTGCGCCGACGCGGTGAAGCAGGCGGCGCGGCTGGTGCGGGCCGCCGGTCGAACCCTCTGCCTGGAAGAGTCCACGGCGACGCTCGCCGGGTTGAAGGGGGAGTTGTATCCCGACGCCGCCGCGTTGATTCGAGCGGTGGACCTGTTGCTGGTGTTTGGCGGGGACGGCACGTTGCTGCGCGTGGCCCGGGAAATTGCCGGGGCCCACACCCCCATCCTGGGCATCAACATCGGCAGCCTCGGATTTCTAACGGCCGTGCCTTCCGACGGCCTGGCGCCCGCGCTGCGCCACGTGTGGCGGGGCGAGTTCACCTTCGAGTCGCGTTCGCTGATCGAAGCCGCCGGTCAGGGCGGGGGCCGCGCGCTGGCCTGCGCGGCGCTCAACGACATCGTGATCAGCCGCGGCATCGCCTCGCGCCTGGTCGAGTTGGAAGTCAGCGTGGACGGCGAATTGCTGACCCGTTATCGGTGCGACGGGTTGATTGCCAGCTCCCCCACCGGGTCCACCGCCTATTCGCTGGCGGCGGGCGGCGCCGTCATCTTCCCCACCGCCCACGTGCTGGCCCTGACTCCCATCTGCCCGCACACCCTGTCAAACCGGGCGCTGATCCTGCCCTCGAGCGCGACCCTGCAGGTCAAAGTCATCAGCCCGCGTCCCCCCAGCGTCCTGAGCGCGGACGGCCAGGTGGTCAGCGAGCTGGCGGCGGGCGACGAGATCACGATTCGCCGGAGCCGGCGTTCGGTGCGCCTGATGCACCTGGCCGGCAGTTCCTTTTGCGAGACGTTGCGCCGCAAGCTGCATTGGCGCGGCGCCACGATCTAATGAGTCAATCCGCCCGGGAAGCCGAGACTATGATTCGCCTCAAAGACATTGCCCAGCAGGCCGGAGTATCCTTGATGACCGTGTCGAAGGCCCTGCGCGACGCGCCCGACGTATCGGCCGCCACCAAGGCGAGAATCAAACTCCTGGCCCAACAGCTCGGCTACGTGCCGGATTCCTCCGCCCAGGGGCTGCGCACCCGCGCCACGCGCCTCTTCGGGGTCGTCATCTCCTCCCTCACCAACCCGATCTTCTCGCGGATGGTCTTGGCGCTGCAGGAGCGGGCTTACGACCTGGGCTACGACATCTTGCTGGCTTACACCTTCAACAACCCGGAGCGGGAGGAAACCTGCATTCGCCGCCTCCTTTCCCGCCGCGTCGAGGGCCTGTTCATCTCCCCGGTCTATCGCATGGACTCCAGCGCCCGCGTTTACCAGGAACTGGCCAATAGCGGCAAGCCCACCGTCCTGTTGGGCCATCATGCCCCGTTCTGCTCGCAGTTTGTCAACGTCGAAACCGACGACCTCCAGGCTGCCTATTCTGTAACCCAGCACCTGCTAAGAAATGGACACCGCCGAATCGCCTTTCTCACCGGCCCGCCCGGCACCCCATGGACCCTCGAACGGTTCGAGGGGTATCGTCGGGCCCTGCGAGAGGCGGGAATGGATGTGGACGACAAACTCGTGTTTCAGGCCGGGCGAACGATTGAGGATGGCGCCCGGGCGGCCATCCAGATGATCACGGAGAAGACCGAGGCCACGGCGGTGCAGGCCATTAACGACCTGGTGGCCATTGGTTGTGCAGAAGTGCTTATTAAACAAGGACTTTCCATCCCCTCGGACCTCTCCGTTGCCGGGTTTGGCAACATCCTGGTCAGCGAGTATTTTCGGGTGCCGCTCACGACGATCAGCCAGCCGAAGTACCGGCTGGGGGTGGCCGCCATGGAGGCCATGGAGGCTTTGCTGAGCGGCAAGCGGCCTGATTCGAGAAGAATTCCGGCCGAATTGGTGGTTCGGGACAGTACCGGCACCGCTCCTGCTTCATCTGCGTTGAAGCGTCTGAAGACGCCGACCGCATGATGAAGTTATGAAACGAATTCTCACTATCGCCTTGATCGTTCTCGGCGTCGCGGGGGTGCTGTGGGTGGCCAGCGCCTGGTCGTTGCGGCGGGGGGATGCAAAAATTGCCAAATTCCACTCGGACTGCGACAACCTCATTCTGGGAATTCAGCAGTATAAGGAATTCGTCGGCGCCTACCCCACCGGCAACAACATTGCCATCGCCAAAGCCCTGCTGGGACAAACCGAGAAGAAGGTGTTGATCCTGGCCGTTCGCCGCAGCGACCTCAATGACAAGGGAGAAATCCTCGATCCGTGGGGCACCCCCATCCAGTTCTATTTCTCCCACAACGAGGTCATGATCCGCTCCGCGGGGCCGAACCGGGTTTGGGAGGACAGCGCCACCGCGACCGCTGACGACCTGTATCGCTGCGCCGGCAAAGAGAAGTAGGCCTAGGCTTTTCGCCTCCAGGCGGCGATAAACATGCCGTTGCCGCCGAAGTCCTGCGGCAGGAGTTGGTGGCGCGGCGCCGCCTCCCCGGTGCCGGGCTGCAACGGGTGCGGCACAGGCAACGGCTCGAAGTTCACACACTCCCTTTCAAACCGATCGGCGACCTGGGCGGTCTCGGCGCGGGTGAGCGTGCAGACGGCGTAAATGAGTTTGCCACCCGGCTTGACCGCCTTGGCGCATCTTGCCAGCAAGGTTCGTTGCAGTTGACTCAGCTCCCGCACGTCCTGCGCCGTCGTGGTCCATCTCGCGTGCGGGTTCCGGTGCCAGGTCCCGATGCCGCTGCAAGGGGCATCCACCAGCACGCCGTCAAACAGGGTGCGCGTGGGCAGCCGTTCTCCGCCGTCCCACTCAACGGCCCGGTAATTGAACACCCGGGCGCGGGCCGCGCGGCGTTTAAGCCGTTGAAGCCGCCAGGCCGCGCGGTCGCTGGCCCAAATCAGACCCCGATTGGCCATCAAGTCCGAGAGGTGCAGCGTCTTGCCGCCCTCGCCCGCGCAGACGTCCCACCAGGTCTGGCCCGGGGCGGCGCCGCAAGCCAGTCCCACCGCCTGGGAGGTGATGTCCTGCAGCTCGAATTCGCCCGCATGGAATTCGCGCGTGCGAAAGAGGTCCTCCGAGCCGGTGTATTTGAGGATATCCGCCAGGGGCCCCTGGCCCCACACTGAAGCTCCTTTAAGTTTGGCCGCCAGGGCCGGACCCTGCCCCGGCCGCGCCCGCAGCCAGAGAATCGGCTCGGCCTGCAAAGCCCGGGCCAAGGGCGCCGTGACCTCCATTTCGTCAAACACCCAGGGGGGGAGCGCCCGCGCCATGAGCTCGGCATCGGAAAAACTCGCGGGATGGCGGTGGAAGCGCCCAGCCAGGGCCAGCCCCTGTTGCAGTTGCTCGCGCAACGGCGACTGCAAGTCGAGCCAGCCGCGCCAGCGGAAGCAGGCAAAAACCGCCCGGCTGGCCTCGCGTGCCTGGTCGCGCGATAATCCCCGCTGAGCCTTCAGCTCCGACCGCAACAGGTCATCCGCCGGGTGGGCGCGATCGGCCCGGGCGACGATGCGCTCGGCAAGAGCCAATGCCGCGGCGTTCACGCCCTCAAGAGTTGGCGCAGGACGTAGGGCAGGATGCCGCCATGCTGGTAGTATTCAATTTCGATCGGGGTATCAATGCGGCATCGCACCGGCACGGTCTCGACCTGGCCGCCGGCTCGCGTGATGCGCAGCGTCAAATCCTGCTGCGGCTTGAGCTTCGCATCCAGCCCGAGGACATCGAACCGCTCCGTTCCATCCAGTTTCAAACTCTGGGCGCTGGTCCCCTCGGGGAACTGCAGCGGCAGCACGCCCATCCCCACCAGGTTCGAGCGGTGAATGCGCTCGAAGCTCTGGGCCACCACCGCCCGCACTCCCAGCAGGGCCGTTCCCTTTGCCGCCCAGTCCCGCGAGCTGCCGGTGCCGTACTCCTGGCCGGCCAGGATGACCAACGGCGTTCCCTCCTTCTGATAAGCCATCGCGGCCTCGTAAATCGAAACGGTCTCCCCCGGCGCGCAGGAGCAGCCCTGCGTGGCAAAGCAGCGCGTGACCCCTCCCTCCGTGCCGGGCGCCATCAGGTTCTTGATGCGCACATTGGCAAAGGTGCCGCGCGTCATCACCCGATCATTGCCCCGGCGCGAGCCGTAGCTGTTGAATTCCTCGACCGGCACGCCCTGTTCGAGAAGATACCGGCCCGCCGGCGAGGTCTTCTTGATGCTGCCCGCGGGGGAAATGTGGTCCGTGGTGACACTGTCTCCAAAAATCCCCAGCGCCCGCGCGCCCCGAATTTCGCGGATGTCGCCCGGTTGCAGGCTGAAGTTCTGGAAGAAGGGCGGCTCCTGGATGTAAGTGCTGCGCGGGTCCCAGGTGTAAACGTTGCCCGTGCTGGCCGGAATCTCGTTCCACTTGGGATTCTGATCCGCAAAATTGCGATACAGTTGCCGGAAGGTCTCCGGGTCGAGCGCGCTTTGCATCAAGTCGCTGATCTCCTTCAACGTGGGCCAGAGGTCCTTGAGGAAGACCTCCCGGCCTTCGCGGTCCTTGCCGACCGGCTCCCGGCTCAGGTCAATGTCAATGCGGCCGGCCAACGCAAAGGCCACCACCAGCGGCGGCGACATGAGGAAGTTGGCCTTGATGCTCTGGTGCACGCGCGCCTCAAAGTTCCGGTTGCCCGACAGGACGGAAGCCGCGACCACATCGTATTTGCCAATGGTTTCCTCGACGGCGGCAGGCAATGGGCCGGAGTTGCCGATGCAGGTCGTGCAGCCGTAACCGACCAGGGTGAACCCAAGCTGGTCCAGATAAGGTTGCAGGCCGGTCCGGTTCAGGTATTCGGTGACCACCCGCGAGCCCGGCGCCAGCGACGCCTTGACCAGGGGACCCACCCGCAGACCGCGTTCAACGGCTTTGCGGGCCAGCAAGCCGGCGGCCAGCATGACCGACGGGTTGCTCGTGTTGGTGCAGCTCGTAATGGCCGCAATCAGCACGCTGCCGTGCCGCAGTTCCGCGCCGGCGGGCCCGCCAGCCATCGGGTGGGTGCGGTTCAGCTCCTCCGGCGCCTTGCCAAATCCGTTCTCGGTCACCGGCCTCGAAAAAGCCGAGACGAACTCGCGCTTGAGGTCGGGCAGTTGAATGCGGTCCTGGGGCCGCTTGGGCCCGGCAACGCTGGGCACGACACTCCCGAGATCAAGCTCCAGGTCGGTCGAGTACCGAACCTGGCCCTTGCGCGGAATGCCGAACAAGCCCTGCGCCCGGTAGTAGCTCTCGTAAAGGCGGCAATGTTCTTCACTGCGCCCGGTGGCGCGCAGGTATTTGACACACTCCTGGTCAATGGGGAAAAACCCGAGGGTGGCGCCGTACTCGGGCGCCATGTTGGCAATCGTGGCGCGGTCCACCACCGGCAACGCCTCCGCGCCGGGGCCGTAAAACTCGACGAATTTGCCGACCACCTTCGCCTGGCGCAGCATCTGGGTTACCGTCAGCGCCAGGTCCGTTGCCGTGACCCCCTCCCGGAGCGAGCCGGTCAGATGCACCCCCACCACGTCGGGCGTGAGGAAATAGACCGGCTGCCCGAGCATGCCGGCCTCGGCTTCGATGCCGCCCACGCCCCAACCCACAATCCCCAGCCCGTTGATCATGGTCGTGTGCGAGTCGGTCCCCACCAGCGTGTCCGGATAATACAGCGGCATGGTTTCGCCCCCGACCGACGCGGGCCGGGACAGCACGCCCTTGGCGAGATACTCGAGGTTGACCTGGTGCACGATGCCGATGCCCGGCGGCACCACCTTGAACGTGTCAAACGCCTGCATCCCCCATTTCAGGAACTGGTAACGCTCCCGGTTCCGCCGGAATTCAAGCTCCAGATTCTGCTGGAACGCCATCGGCGTCCCCGCGTAATCCACCTGAACGGAGTGGTCCACCACCAGGTCCACCGGCACCAGCGGCTCGATCAGTTTCGGGTTGCCGCCCAGCCGGGCCACCGCCGAGCGCATCGCCGCCAAATCCACCAGCAACGGCACCCCCGTGAAGTCTTGGAGCACGATCCGCGCCACCACGAACGGGATTTCCTCGGTGCGCGCGGCCCGGGGCTGCCAGTTGGCCAGGGCCCGCACACTCGCTTCCCCTACGCGCTTGCCGTCGCAGTTGCGCAGCACCGACTCGAGCACCAGCCGCAGCGAAACCGGCAAAGTCGAGACGGGCCCCACGCCGGCCTCTTCGAGAGCGGGCAGCGAATAGAAGGCCGCCTGCCGCCCTTCGCCGCAGTCGAACCGCCGGAGCGCGCCGAAAACATTATGTTCCTGATTCATAAGCATTCGAATTGCAAATGGGAGTAAACAGTGACCTTTGCCCGTGGCGCCGTCAAGCGCGCAGCGGGCAAGGTGGCGGCCAGGCTTTTGTGCTTTCCGAGCATTTCCGGGTTGATGCTCTTCGGCCCTGCCGGGCGCACACAAAAAAAAGAGGTTCTTCACGGAATCACCTGCGACCGCCGCGGCCGCCGCGCGCAGGTCACCCAAGGCGGCATCACCACCACCCTGGCCTACAATGACGCGGACCTGCCCCTGAGCGAAAGCCACAGCGGCGGCCCGCACAGACTCCGTTCGCCCGAGGGAGGCGCGCTCTACGAGCTTTCTTTCGCCGCCGTGGAATCGCGAAAGATCGCGATTCATCGGGACTGACGGCTGGCGGAGACTCCGGAGTGCCGCCACCCCCAACCCCCTCCGCAAGCGGAGGGGGCTGGAATTTTGGGGACGGGGGACCGGGGGTGGCGGCCTGACGGCCTTACCCCCGGCTACTGTCTGAAACCCTTTCAGGGTTTTGAAGACGGGTTGGGGAAGCGCAGGGGAAGTCTCGAACTGATGACGGGCGTTGCGGGTGGAGACGAGAGGTCTCCACCCCCGAAACAATTAGCGTCTGGATGGGGGCTGGGACGTCTCGTCCCAGGGGGTGTTGGTTTCGAAGGCGTGGGAGGTGTGGAGACGGGACGTCTCGAGGCCCGAGGTGATTGAGAGTCTGGATGGGGGCTGGGACGTCTCGTCCCAGGAAGTTTTGGGTTGGGAGGGGGGGCGAGGGATTGGGTAGGGACCTGTTCCACCAGGTCCCTGACATTTAAGGGAAGAACGGAGACGCCGTGAAACGCGTCCCTACCGCTCTGGGGGAGGGAGAGCTGTGTGACGGCGACGAGACGTCGCCTCCCCTGAAGTCATTGAGGGTCGGGATGGGGGCTGGGACGTCTCGTCCCAGAAGCCGTGGATTGCGATGGGGGCAGGTGGAGGGACAATCCAAAGCGCCGCGGCAGCGCCGTATCTCATCCTTCATCCTTCATCTCTCATCCCTCCTCCATGGGCGGGGGGGCGGAGACATTCCTCCCGCCAGGATGCCGGAACGCCGGCGCCGTTCGTTCCCCTCCCTCTATTCTCTTCTCTTCTATTCTCTCTAAAGGGAAAATTTCCCGAAGCGTCGGGAGAAGCTCCCGGAACACCGGGAGAAGCTCCCGGGGGAGCGGGAGGGGTCGCCCGAAACACCGGGAGATGGCGGGAGACGGCGGGAGATGCCCGTTCGGTGGAAGTAGGCCGTGACAAGGCGGGGGGGCGGGTGATATGGTTTTTTTCGTTAACTGGAGCAAGACTATGCGATCTGACATCATCAAGAAAGGCATGGAACGGGCGCCGCATCGTTCGCTGTTGCGGGCGACTGGTTCCATCGAATCCGAGGCGGATTGGGACAAGCCGTTCATCGCCATCGCCAACTCGTACACCGACTGCATACCGGGGCACGCGCATTTGAACGAGATTGGGCAACTGGTCAAACGGCTGGTGCGGGAGGCCGGGGGGGTGCCTTTCATCTTTAACACGATCGGCATAGACGATGGCATCGCCATGGGCCACAGCGGGATGAAGTATTCGCTGCCCTCGCGCGAACTGATCGCCGACTGCGTGGAATCCATGCTGCGGGCGCATTGTTTTGACGGGATGATCTGCATCCCGAACTGCGACAAGATTGTGCCGGGGATGCTGATGGCCGCGATGCGGGTCAACATTCCGACGGTGTTTGTGTCGGGCGGACCGATGGCCGCCGGGGTCGCCCAAGTCGAGACGGAGGGTGACTTGCCCGAACACTTGCGGGCCGCCACGCAGAAATCGGACCTGATCTCGGTGTTCAAGGGGGTCGGCGAGCTGCAGACCGGCAAAATCTCCGCCGAAGACCTGCAACGGCTCGAACAGAGCGCCTGTCCGACGTGCGGCTCCTGCTCCGGCATGTTCACGGCCAATTCCATGAACTGCCTTTGCGAAGCCCTGGGCATGGCGCTGCCCGGCAACGGGACCATCCTCGCGGTGTCGAAGGAACGCGAGGCCCTGTATGAGCGCGCGGCCCGGGCCATCATCAAGCTGGTGGAGGCCGACCTGAAGCCGCGCGACATCGCGACGCTGGAAGCCTTTGACAACGCGCTGATGCTGGATGTCGCCATGGGCGGCTCGACCAACACCATTCTGCACACCCTCGCCATCGCGCGCGAGGCGGGGATTGAATATGACATCCGCCGGATTGACGAAATCTCGAGGCGCATCCCCTGCCTGTGCAAAGTCTCCCCCTCTTCGAATTATCATGTTCAGGATGTGCATCGCGCGGGGGGCATCCATACGATTCTTGGCGAGCTCAAACGCATGGGCGCGCTGAATGTCAACTGCAAGACGGTGACGGGAAAAACCCTCGGCGAGAACATAGACGAGTGGGATGTCCGGTCGCCGCAATGCACCGCCTGGGCCAAGGCCGCCCGGGTGTCCGGCTGTTCGGCCCTGGTGCTCGATCCGGCCGACAAACTGGGGCCCGCGGCGCGAACGGCCGGCGGGAACCTGGCGCCCAAGCCCCTGCTGTTCTTCCCCGCCGACCCGCGCGCCATCACGCTGTGGCGGTTCGCCGCGGCCTTTAACGCCGGGGATGCGGAGGCGGCCGGCGGCCTGTTTACGCCGGACGCCGAATTCCAGGTGGACGAGCAGGTGACGTGGAAAGGGCCGGCGGAAATCCAGGCGGGGCTGAGCGCGAAGCTGGCCGAGTTTCGCGGTTTGGTGCGGGCCGAACTGGGGCAACTGAAAAACACGCCCGTGCTGATCATCTGGCAGTACGGCAAAGGGGGCGAAAAGAAACGGGTCTGCCTGGTGCGCACCGGCCGGTTGCGGAACTGGCAGATCAGCAAGGCGTATCACGAGTACCGCCCCGCCCTGCTCGAGCAAGCCCAGCCCAGCGGGCTCATGCCCCACGACAGCGCGTTCCGGTTTGATCCGAAGGACTGCATCCGGACCAAGGAAACCGCCTACATGCCGGATGGGGGCCTGGCCATCCTATATGGCCAGCTCGCGCCCGAGGGCGCGGTGGTGAAGACCGCCGGCATCAGTGAGGCGTTCAAGGCGGCTTGCGGCCCGGCGTATGTGTTCGAGGGACCCTGCGTGATTTACGAAAGCCAGGAAGAAGCGTGTGCCGGCATTCTGGCCGGCGGAGTCAAAGCCGGCGACATCGTCATCATCCGCAACGAGGGGCCGCGCGGGGGGCCGGGCATGCAGGAAATGCTCTCGCCCACCAGCTATATCGTTGGGATGGGATTGAGCGACAAGGTGGCGCTTATCACCGACGGGCGGTTCAGCGGCGGCACGGCGGGCGCCTGCATTGGTCATGTGTCCCCCGAGGCGGCCGAAGGCGGCCCGATCGGCCTGCTGCGCAACGGCGACCGTTTGCGGATTGATTTCCCCAACCGGCGGATTGACATCCTGTTGCCCGAGGCCGAGCTGGCTCAGCGCCGCCAAACGTGGCAACCGGTCCGGCGCGAATTGACCGGCTGGCTGGCCCGGTACCAGAAGCAGGTGACCAACGCCAGCAAAGGCGGCATCCTGGCGTAACACCCCGGCCGAGGCGGGAACGGGGCCGGTCGGGACGGGGTTCCCCCGTGCCCATTGAGTTCCGGGCCGAGGAGGGGGTGCGAAATGCCTCGCTGCCGCCGAGGACGGAGGAGTGGTGTCCTCGCCACGCGAACTTGTCCGCCTGCTCTCCAACCCGCGCCCGGCGGGCGGGGGTTTGCCTCACCTGCCGCCGGTGACAATTTTCTCCGCCCGTCCGTAGGAGCCGAGGTTGAAAACGTGCTGATAGCCGGCCCGTTTGAGGAGGCTTTGCGCCACGCCGCTGCGGCCGCCACTCAGGCAATAGACCAGCAGGGGTTGAGTTTTGTCGGGCGCATGGCGTCCGATCTGGCCGCTCAGGTCACCCAGCGGGACATTGATCGCGCCCGGCACATGCCGGCTTTGATATTCGCCCGGCGTGCGCACATCAATGATTCGGGCTCCCTTGGCAAGCCAGGCGCGGGCTTCCCGCGGGGAAACCAGCGCCAGACGCTTCCAGGCGAAGAAAGCCGCAACGACCGCCGCCGCCACAATCCAAACCGTCCAATCCATGACCGCAGCATGGCCCGGAAACGGGCAGCCGGCAAGTCGAGCCCGCGGTCAGTAGCTGAAGTGGCCGATTTTGACCTTGCCGCGGAACACCCAGAAGATGACAGCGGTGTAGGCCAGGACGAAGGGCATGCCGAGGAAGGCGATATTGCGCATGATGGCCAGGGTTTTCTGCGACGAGGCCGCATTGTAAACGTCCAGACTCCATGCCGGATTGAGCGAGGAATGCACCAGCTCGGGAAACAGCGCGACGCCGAAGAAGAAGGTCAGGGCTGCAATCGTCGCGCAGGAGCTGAAGAACGCCGCAAGCGGCCGCCCCCGGTAAATCGCCCGGGGGATGTTGCCGACCGCGAGGATGTTCAGCGCCACCACGATCCAGACCCACGGTTGGCGCTCGAAATTGCGGGTCGCGAGGGGGATTTGCACGAGCGTGTAAATCGTGACGAAAAGATAGAGGACGAGGAAAATGCCGAACGCGCGCCAGTTCCAGCGATGCACCCGTTGCTGGAGCTCGCCTTCGGTCTTCAGGTGCAGGTAAAGCGATCCGTGCAGCGCGAACGTCGCGACGGCCAGCGCCCCGATCAACAGCGGATACGGCCGCACCAGGTCGAGGGTGCCCCCTTGAAACTCCCGGTCCGGCCCGATGGGCATGCCCTGCATCGCGTTGCCCACCGCAACCCCAAACAGGAAGGTGGCCAGCGCGCTGCCCCCGAAAAACGACCAGTCCCAAAACCGCCGCCAGGCAGGCGACTCGCGCTTGCTGCGAAACTCCATCGAGACCGCCCGGAAGATCAGGGCGAAGAGCAGGGCCATGAAGGGGGTGTAGAATCCCGAGAACACGGTGGCATAAACCTCGGGAAAGGCCGCAAACAAGGCCCCGCCGAAGGTCACCAGCCAAACCTCGTTGCCGTCCCACAGCGGCCCGATGGAATTCATCAAAATGCGGCGCTCAGCATCGGTTCGGACAAACGGATGCAGAATTCCAACGCCCAGGTCGAAGCCGTCGAGAATCGCATACCCGGCCAGCAACACGCCGAGCAGCACGAACCAAAAGAGATTCAGGTCCATAGTCAGTTCGAGGATTGGGAATCGGCTGGAGCCGGGCCGTCGCCCGGCATGGTCAGCGAGGCGCCACCGGTGCCCGCGCGCAGGCCGGTGACGGCCGCCAGGCCGCCCGGGCCGGCGTCGCCGCCCGGCCGTCCGGGTGTGACCGGATCGGGTCCGTGCTGGATTTTGTCGTTGAGCACATAGAGGAAGACGGCGAAGAGCAGGGCGTAAATGAGGCTGAAGAGGATGATCGAGCCGAGGGTTTGGGGCGCGCTGACCACCTTGGAAACGCCGTCGGTGGTCCGCATCAGCCCATAGACCACCCAGGGCTGCCGTCCGACCTCGGCGGCCACCCAGCCCAACTGGTTGGCCAGGTAGGGCAAGGGAATGCTCCAGACAAAAACCCACAGCAGCCAGCGCGTCTGAAACAACGTGCCGCGCCACCACAGGAAGCAGGCCAGGAGGCTGACGGCGATGAAAAAGAACCCGAGGCCAACCATCAGGTGGAAGGAATGGAAGGTCATCGCCACCGGCGGCCAGTCCGAACGCGGAATCCGGTCCAGCCCGGCGACGGGCTCGCGGGTGTTGCCGTGCACCAGGAGGCTGAGCAGCTTGGGAATCGCCAAGCCGTACTTGACGGTCTGTTTTTCCTCATCCGGCAGGCCGAAAACGTACAGGGGGGTGCCGCCCGTGCCGGTGTGGAAGTGAGCTTCCATGGCCGCCAGTTTGGCAGGCTGGGTGTCCTTGAGTTTTCGGGCCTGAATGTCGCCCTGGACCAGAGCGGCCAGGGACATCCCGGTTGCCAGGATGAGGGCCGAGCCGAAGCTTTTCTTTGCGAAATCCACGTGCCGGCCGCGCAGCAGGTAGTAGGCGGAGATGCTCATCACGAAAAACGCGGCGAGGATGTAACAGCCGATCAGCACGTGGAGCAGGCGGTGAACGCTCGAGGGGTTGAACACCATCGCCCAGAAATCCGTAATCTCGGCCCGCATGGCCGTCCCTTCGCCCACCAGATGGAACCCTGCCGGCGTCTGTTGCCACGAATTGGCCACCACAATCCAGATGGAGGAAAAAACCGCTCCCAGCGCCACCATGCAGGCCGCAAAAAAGTGCATCTTCGGCGAGACCCGGTCCCACCCAAACACCAGCACCGCCAGAAAACCCGATTCGAGGAAAAAGGCGAAAATGCCCTCGGCCGCCAGCGCGGACCCGAACACATCGCCGACAAATCGCGAGTAGGTGGACCAGTTGGTGCCGAATTGAAACTCCATCACAATGCCGGTCGCGACCCCCATGGCAAAATTGACCGCGAAAATTTTCGTCCAGAACCGCGCCGCCTGTTCATACTGGCGGTCGCCGGTCTTGAGGTACATGGCCTCGAGTGAAACCATCAACCCGCCCAGACCGATGGTCAGCGGCGGGAAGAGGTAATGGAACATGACCGTCAGCGCGAATTGCAGCCGCGACAAGGTTAAGGCATCGAAATCCATAGGCACCGCGAGTATGCTTAACTCGAATGCTGCCTATTGTTCCCGGGGGCTGAAAAAGAGTCAACCCGATCCGGCGCCTTTTTCAGATGCGCCGATTTGGCGTTTGACTTCTCCGCGCGGCTCACTTAACTGCCCCCATGCGATTTCTTGTGGTCTTCATGGCATTGGGGCTTGGCTTGGGCGCCGGGTGCGCGGGCCGGAAATCCCAGCCCGCCTTCACGGCCGCGCCAGCCAAGGCCCGGGCGGCCTCGCCGGCGCCGGCGGCGGACAAGATCACCGTAACGCCTTCGGAGGTTCGGACGGGCAAGATTGTGAAGTACAACCCCAGCGGGCGGTTTGTGGTCATCAATTTTCCGGTGGTGCAGGTGCCGCCGGTGGACCTGGTGATGGAGGTGTATCGGCAGGGACTCAAGGTGGGCCAGGTGCGCATCACCGGTCCCCAACTGGATGACAACATCGTGGCGGACGTGATTGCGGGAGAGGTCGCGATCGGCGACCTGGTGCGCGACCAATAGCGGTCGGAGCGGTCGGGGCTGGCAAAATCGGTCCGGCGCCCGGGGGCGGGCCGCTCTCAGACTTCGGCTCCGCCACTGATCGGTTCGTGGGCGGGTTTGGGGGTCTTGGCCCGAAGCGACTTTTGGTAGGGTGAGTGCAGATTGAAATAAATGCCGCACAAGGGGCGCGGACCTTCCGTCTGGCTGAGAATGACCGTAATGTGACGGTCCAGGGCGATGCCATGGCGCAACTGGGGGCCGCGGGTTTCGTAGGCCTTGATGGCCTTGTTCAGGAGCGAGATCAGCGCCGCCTCAAACTCGTCGGGGGTCTTGTCAAGGCACACGATATAGCGATCGTACACTTTCAAGGCTTCGCCGATCTCTTTCCTGAAGGTCTCTGCAGTCACAAATGCCAGTCTATCAAATCCCGAGGAAAGGGAAAGTCCAAAATCCGCCTCGCGGCGGCGCGGGATGGGTTCAGCATGGACCGACGGGGTACGGTTTGCCAGAAAGGCGAATTTGGATATGTTGAGCAAGCCAGAGCCATCTTGAGCCATGCCGACAGCCACATTGACACTCAGCTTGCCCAGCGAGGAGATTGAATTCCTGCAACGGTACGCGCAGCAGCACGGGTTGACGGTGGCGGAAGTCGTTGCCGGGTACCTGAAACGACTGCGGTCCGGCGCGGAGCCGGAAATCCATCCTGAAGTCCCCGCCCTTGCGGGGTTAGTGCCACCAGACGATCAGGTGGTGACCCGGAATGTTGCTGATTTTGCCGGTTCCCCTGTCCCGGCGCTAACGCCGACAGAGTTTCTAAAGGCGCGTTCGCAGTGAGGCGCGGGCCGCGGGCCGCCACCCCGGGACTGGGGGGCAAGCCGCCCGGCCCTAAAAAAAGGGCGCGAGACCCGAGGCGCCGCCTGCGGGTCCCGCGCGTGAGCTCTTCTTCAGCAGCGGCCGGTTACCGCACCAGGCGATAGAACTTCAACGGGCTGCTGGTGACATTCACGGTGTATGGGCTGGTGGGATTGCCCGCCACCGGACTCCAGTTCACCAGGTCGGACGACTCGAGCAAGGTGCCGGTGCCGGTCCAACTGAGGGTGAGCTGGCCGTTGCTCAAGACGGGCGCGTTAAAGCGCGGCGCCGGGAGGGGCAGATACGCGCTGAGCACGCTGCCGCTGATCGGCGAGAGGCTGGCCGCCGGCGTGGGGTCGCCTTCCATCGTCCACGCGACGCGCACGTAGTCGCCGCCCGCGCCTTCGGTCTGGAGGGCGCGGATGAAGTAACTGACCCCCGCCTGGAGGAATTGCGGCGAAGAGGTGGTGGGGTTGCCCGGCTCCTGGAAGCCGTGACAGCAGCCGGATTCATAGGCGATCTGCTGCGCCTGCGACGGATCGGCGTTGGGACTCAGATACAACTCCGAGGCGTCATCGCTGGCGAGGAAGAAGTAATAGTTGGTGGTCACCGTGGGAGTGATCCAACCCGACAGGCTGCACCCGTAATTCTCCCCCAGCGAACCGAAGTCCGGGCGGTTGGCCAAATCGCCGCCGGTGATCTGCTGCGAGTCAAAGACGGTGGTCGCGAGATTCGTGTACGGGGCGATGGGATAGTATTGATTGGCCAGCAAATTCGCGATGCCGTTGGCGACGTTGGGGTAAAAGTCCCACAACAATCCCTGCTGCATCACCGGCGCCCAAACCGTCTTGACCGACGGCGACATGGTGTTGGGAGTTTGCGCCTGGTCCTTCACGCCACTGACCGTCAGCGTGTAGCTTTGTCCCGGTGTGAACCCGCTGGTGGTGAGGAACACGTCTTTGCCGCTGGCGCCCACGGTGGCACTGCCGATGCTGACCGAGCCGCTCAGTCCGTACGAGGCGGCGTTTCCGGCCGTGGCCGGATCCACCCACTCACTGAAGCCGACCTTCACCAGGAAGGGGGTCGGGCCCGAGAACGCATTCGGCGTCCCCAGCACGGTCGCGTAGGCCACGGTGGGCGGAGTGGTGTCGGGGGTGATGGTGACCGTCGCATTGGCGGAGGTTCGGTTGCCCAAGGGATTGAGGACCACCACGTAGTACTGGCCGGAATCGGCCGGGTGCGTCTGGCTGATCGTCAGCGTCGCATTGGTCACCCCATTCGGGTAGTGCCGGCTGCCGTCGGGGTTGAAGGTTTCGGACAACGCTCCGACCCCCACCTTGTACCATTGGAAGGTGTTGGGATAGCCCGAAGCTCCGACCGTGAGGTTCACCGGGCTCCATTCGTTGGTGGTGACACTGGCGGGCTGTTGGGTGATGTCGGCCGCGACCCAGCTAAAGCGCCAGTGGTTCGATATCTGGCTGCCGGTCAGCGCGTAGTTGTAAAATGCGACTTCGTCAACGGTGCCGTTGAAGGGGAGGGCCCCGTTCCGGTTGCCGATGGTAAACGGCACGGAGTTGTTCGGGAGGAAACCGCCCACCAGGTCGCTTTCCTCGTACCAGGTGTCATCCACGCCGTTGACGTAGATGCGGGCGGCGTAGTTCGGGTCATCCGGCGTATAGACCAGCGCCACGTGATACCAGCGCCCCGCAACCACGGGGCTGGAGCCGAACAGCCAGATTTGGACGGTACTGGCGTCGCCCATGTGTACCTCCCAGAAGTCGCCGTTCAAGCCCTGGTAGATGGCGTAGCCGGACCGGCCGACGCTGCGGTTCTGCGAGCCAATGACACACGTCTGGACCTGGCCCGAGACGTTGGGCTTGGCGAAGAACTCAATGGTGAAGGGAGTGGCGGGATTCAGCACGGGCGTGTAAGGCGCCGCCGCGCTGCCGCCGCCAAACAGCACCGCCTTGTCCGGGTCGGTGGTGACCGCGCCGGGCTGGCCCAGAGTGAGGGTGCCGCTATAAGTGGCATCGTTGTAGCCGGCGGAATCCGCCGCCAGCGTGCCGCTCAGCTCGCCCAACCGCCAGTAGGAGGAGGGCCGGTCCTGGAGCACGGCGCTGGCATAACCGGCGGGAGCGGCGGCGAAGGTGAGCGTAATCGGCTGGGAGTTGGTCCAGCCGATGGCGTTGGTGGCATACAGCGTGTAGGTGGCGGCCGTGCCGGCGGCGCCACTCACGACGGTGTGGGAGGCGGCGTTGGCGCCGGCAACGGCGACGCCGTTGGAATACCATTGGTAGGTGATGGGCAGGGTGCCACTGACCCCGACCTGGAGGATGGGCGCGGCGCCCGCCAGGACGGTCCGGGAGCCGGGCTGACTGGTAATGCTGGGAGGCGAAACGTTGGTGCCATACACAAACCGCGAGTAGTGCACCTGGAGGGTGTTTTGCGACAACGCGCTGTTGTAAACGGCCACCTCGTCAATGCGCCCGTTAAACCGGCGCACCGCGCCGCTGCCCAGGGCGCCGATCCACGCCGGCCCGCCATTGGCCGGTCCGAGGCTCGGCTGGGCCTTGGTGCCGAGGGGCTGTCCATCCAGGTAGGCGGTGACATTGGTCGTGTTGTCAATGACCAGGGCCACGTGAGCCAGGCGCCCGATCAGGTTCACCGGCGCCGGCCAGGTCAGCAGGACCGGGGAGTCGTTTGAATAAATCAGTTGCGCCCCGTCGCGGCTGGCCTGCAGCGCATAGCCGACAGAGAATCCATCATAGCTCCAGGCGAAGATGGTGCCGTCGGAGGCGCCGCCCGCCTCGAGATAAACCAAGGCTTCGAGGGTGCCGTTGCCGCCGCTGAATTCAAAAGCCGGATTGTTGGGAATCTGAACATCGCCGCCGCCGGTGAAGGCCAGCGAGCGCTGGCCGAAGGCGCGGTTGGTGCGGCCGTCATAAGAAACAACGCCCTCGAGGGTTCCGTGTCGGGTGGGGTCCACAACATTGGTCAGGGTTGTTCCGAGGCAACCGTCGGCGGTAAAGTAAGCCGCCAGACTCGGTTCTCCCGTCACCGCCGCCCGATAGAAGTTCACATCGGCGGTACGGATTGGCGCGACGGTGAGCGTGGCAACCGAACTGGTTACGGAAATGCCGCCTCCCGTCAGGATGCACCGGAACTGGCTTCCACTGTCAGACAGGGTCACCAGGGGCACGACGAACGACGAGGCGGTCGCGCCCGGGAGATTCGTTCCCTCGCGCTGCCATTGATAGGTTACCGCCGGGTCAATCACCGCGCCGACGGCAAAGGGCGCCGCGCCGCCATCCCATACCACGGTACTCTGGGGCTGGACGAGGATTTGCGGGCCGGGCGGCCGCAACAGGAAGTCATTGGTCGAGAACTGCCCGGGCTCAAAGGTGCAGATGCGGGCTTCGTCCATGAGGCCGTCAAAGCCGGTGCTGGCGCCCGGATTGCCAAAATAGACATCGCCGGAAGGAGCACTCACCGCGCTGGTGAGGTCACTGGGCCCGCTGGGCACGCCGTTGACGTAGAAGGTGGTGACGCCGTTGTCGTTGACCATCGCCAGGTGCGTCCAGGCATTGGTGTTGATCAAGACCGGCGTCCCGACATCCACGTTGCTCGCCTCCAGAATGGTGCCGACGAAATAGGAGTTCATGCCATCGTCCTTGACCCGCAACACATAACCGCGGGAGGAGTTGGCGGCGAAAATCCACGCGCCGGAACTGCCGTAAACATAGCCTTTGCCATGGGGTTGCACCCAGATCTCGATGAAGTAGTTGGTTTTCGGCGGGGCGTAACCCGCGGCATTCCACATGGTGCAAATCATGGTGCCCCAGGCCCCCGCGCGCAGGCTGGTGGTGCTGGTGTAGCCGCTGTTGCCCAACGGCCCTCCCACGCCGGTCGGGGTGATGATTCCGTTGAAATTGCCGCCGTAGGCGGGATTGTTCCACGGAATGTGCGAGTAGGCCGAACCAATGCGCCGCGCATTGGCTGTCGCGTCAGCATAATAGTCGGCAATCTCTCCCAAGTGATACCAAGCCTGCACGGTGACCGTCGCGGAACTGCTCATGGCGGTCGCCAAAACCGCCGCAAGTGATAGGATGGTTCGTCGCATAATGACCGTCTCCTGATGTTAAGGGTTGTTCGCTCTGCCCGAAGACCGAGGTCCACCAAGCACGGAATAGACGGGGCATGATGGAAAGGCACCAGCCTCGCGTGGCTCGCTCAGTAGTGGGTCATTAAGCTCTACCCTCCGCTGAATGATTCGGAATGTCAACAGGTTCTTATCCACAAGCTTTCCTCTCCGCGCTGACAGGTTTCAACGCCGCTTATGGGTGGGGAAGGAGCAAGCCGTTGCTGCGCCGCCGGTTGGGCGCTCGGGCGTTGTTTGGAACCGCCGGGGGGACAAAAGCCTTGTCATCCGGCGCGGAATCTCGTATCGCCCCAGGCATGATCCTGGCTCTCGACCAAGGCACGACGAGTTCCCGCGCGATTGTTTTCGACCTGGAAGGAAAGGTCCGGGCCGTGGCCCAACAGGAGTTCCGGCAGGTTTATCCGCAACCCGGCTGGGTGGAGCATGATCCACGTGAGATTTGGAGCAGCCAACTCGCTGTGGCGCGGGCGGCGCTTTCCCAAGCCGGGTTGACGGCCCGCGACATCAAAGCCATCGGGATTGCCAACCAGCGGGAAACCACCGTGTTGTGGAACCGGCGCACGGGCGAACCGGTCTATCACGCCATCGTCTGGCAGGACCGCCGCACCGCGGCCATTTGCGACGCGCTCAAACGCCGGGGTTGCGAGGCTGTTTTTGCGGAAAAAGCCGGCTTGGTCCTGGACGCCTACTTTTCCGGCAGCAAAATTCGCTGGCTGCTGGACCATGCTCCCGGCGCGAAGGCTCTGGCCGCCCGCGGCGACCTGGCTTTCGGCACGGTGGACTCGTGGCTGATCTGGAACCTGACGAATGGGGCCCTGCACATCACCGACCCGAGCAACGCGTCGCGCACGCTCCTGTTCAACCTCCACACCGGCGCGTGGGACGAGGAGTTGCTCGGCATTCTGGACATTCCGCGCACCCTGCTCCCTGAGGTCCGCCCGTCCAGCGAGATTTACGGGGAGACGGCTCGCGGCCTTTTCGACGCGCCCATTCCCATCGGGGGCATCGCGGGCGACCAGCAGGCGGCCTTGTTCGGGCAGCAGTGTTTCGAGCGTGGGATGGCCAAGAACACCTACGGCACCGGCTGTTTCATGCTCATGAACATTGGCGCCGCGCCTGTTCCCTCGCGGCACAAGCTGCTCACCACCGTCGCGTGGCAGGCCGGCGGTCAAACCACGTTCGCGCTCGAGGGCAGCGTGTTCATCGGGGGGGCGGTCGTGCAGTGGCTGCGGGACGGCCTTGGCCTGATCCGGCACGCCGCGGAGGTGGAGGCGCTGGCGGCAACCGTTCCCGACAGCGGCGGGGTTTATCTCGTGCCCGCCTTTGCCGGACTGGGCGCGCCGCATTGGGACCAATATGCTCGCGGCACCATCACCGGGCTCACGCGCGCCACCACCGCCGGCCACCTGGCGCGCGCCGCGCTGGAAGGCATCGCGTTCCAGGTGGCCGATGTGCTCGAGGTGATGAAGGAGGACTCCGGCATTCCCCTCCAGGAACTTCGCGTGGACGGCGGCGCGGCTGCCAACAACCTTCTCCTGCAGTTCCAGGCGGACCTCCTTCAGGTGCCGGTCATCCGGCCCAAAGTCCTGGAAACGACCGCCCTGGGGGCGGCCAGCCTGGCGGGTCTGGCTGCGGGCTTCTGGAAAGACCCGTCGGACCTCTCCCCGGCCGGCGGTGCGGAACGAGTCTTTGAACCCGCGCGCCCGCCTGAGGAAATGGCCGAACGCCGCGGCCGCTGGACCGACGCGCTGCGCCGCGCGCGCGATTGGGAAAAGACCGCCGACTGACCCTGCGCCTTCGCTTTATGAATCCCTTGTTTGCCGAGTTTATCGGAACCGCCCTCCTGCCCATCCCCGGCAAACGCGACAGCGACTGGTCTTATGCCTGGGTTCCCATCCTCGGCCCCCTGGTGGGGGCTCTCCTCGCCGCCGGCGCCCGTTCCCTCTTGCTCTGACTTCCGCCGTCCCGCGTCCCAAGCCACTCGCTTCCAGGGGCGGGCCTCAGGCCGGATAGCCCACGGTCTGGGCGAACAGCACGCGTTGGTCGGGCCGCAGTTGGAATTGCTTCGCGGCCGCCTCGCGGTTGCAGTTGTGGAACCACGCCGCCAGGCCTTGGGAAGCCGCAAACAAATACACGTTCGCGGCGATCAGGCCGGTGTCCGTGTAATAATAAGACTTCTGAACCTCCGGGTCGCCGATGCGACGGTCCGGTTGGCCGGGCCCGGTGTCATAGCGCGTGAGGTCAACCACATAAAAGATATTCACGGGCGCGGAAGCAGCCGCCCCGCGTCCCGCCAGCGATCGAAAGTCCCCGCTTGCAATGGGGTTCAATCGGTGAGCCGTGGCGTCGTAAACATACACGGCGTCGGGCCGCGCGACGTAGAGGTCAATTTCCTGCGAGTTGCTGGCCGAGGCGGCGGTCCGGCCCGGTTTGCCGAACGATGCTTTATCCCGGTTCACCCCGAACGCGGCCCAGAGCAGATTCGACAGCATTTGCGGAGGAAGCTCGCGGGCGCTGATGCTTCGAATGGTCTTCCGCTCCTGAAGTGCGGCCAGGACAGATTTGCCTCCCTCCTTCTCGGGTTTGGGCAGCAGCAGGGGTTTGAGCTCGCGGGCAGGGGACGGGGCGGCCTGCGGCCACGCCGTCACCGTGCTGGCCAGGACGGCCGCGGCGGGAAGGGTTTTGACGAATGTTCTTCGGTTCATGGCATTCTTTCTTGTGGGCTGGGAACCAGCCCCCAGAGTTGCGAGGGCATGGGAATCAGAATCCCAGGCCGCCAGCCGGCGTGCCAGCCGCCGCCGCCAGCGCCTTTTTGCGCGGGGGCGTCTTGCGCGGCGGCTCGGGGGTGGGGTCGGTGAACGGGGGGCGCTCAAAAGTTTTTCCGTCGCCTGTGACGCGGGGGTCCCCCGTTTCTTTCAAGACTTTGAGCAAGCGTTCGGCCATGTCGCGGCGCGTGGCCTCGTAAGCGGGATCGGCCGCGAGGTTGCGGGTCTGATCGGGGTCCCGCCGCAGATCATAGAGTTCCTCGGCGGGGCGCTTGCCGAAGGCGAAATCGTAATGCCACTTCCAACGCGGCTCGTTCCGCTGACTGAAGAGCCAGGCCTTGGTGGGGCTGGCATCCATGTCGGCAAAAGCGCTGCGGGTGATCGTCTCGATTTCTTCGACGGACGGCGCGTCCTCGTCGGAGCTGAAATTCGGCTGGCCCATGGGCCAACGGTCGGGCGCGAAATTGCGCACATAAAGAAAGTCCTTGGTCCGCAGCGCGCGGTGAGGATAGGGGAGGTTGCCCTCGCGGGCGGTCGCGACGTGGCGCTCGCGGCCCGTGACGACCCAGGTGCGGTCGGAGTCCACCTGGCCGGACTTGTCGGACCGCAGAATCCCCGCCAGGCTGCGCCCGGTCATGACCTCCGGCGGCTTGACACCGCCAAATTCGAGGAAGGTCGGCGCCAAATCCATCAGGTTCACGAAATCCTCGACCACCCGCCCGCCCTTGCCGCCCGGCACGCGGGCGAGGAGGGCGACGCCGACGCCAAAGTCGTAGAGATTGCATTTCCCGCCGGGGACGCCCGGCATGCCGTGATCGCCGCTGATCACCACCAGGGTGCGCTCGAGCTCGCCCGCCCGCTCGAGCTCGCGCAACAGCACGCCCACCCCCGCGTCCCACGCCTGGATTTCTCCAAGATAATCCGCGAAATCCGCCCGCACTTCGGGCACATCCGGAATGAACTTGGGGAGCTTCCCTTTCAGGCTCTCCGGCTCGATTCCCCAAAGGTCCTTGCCGGAGCCCTTCTCGTAGGCCCGGTGAGTCAGGGTCGGGCCGAACCAGTAGCAGAACGGCTGGCCGGGTTTTCGCGCGGCGAGAAAATCCAGGAAGTTTTGCCGGACCTGGCCCAGAATGCGCGCTTTGGCGGTTTCAAAGTCCATGCCCTCCCGCACCAGGCGGGTGGCCACCTCGCTGAAATTGTTGAAATCCCGACCCGCTTTTTCGAAGGCGTGCGCCTGCCCCCCGTAAGGCGCATCCGCCGGCGTGCCGGGACTCCACACCTTGTAGCTTTTGCCCAGGTGATAGCCCGCGTCGCGCAGGAGCAGCGGATAGGAAGGGATTGCCGCGTCCCAGCGCGCCCCGTTCAAGATGGCGCCCAGACCCGTGCGCCAGAAATACTGGCCGGACAAGAGCGAGCTGCGGCAGGGCGTGCAGCTCGGGGCGGTGACGAAGGCGTTCTTGAACAGGACGCCCTCGCGGGCCACGCGGTCAATGGCGGGGGTGCGGACCACCTGGTTGACCGACGGGCGGTCTTCATGGGCGGCATAGACCCCCGCGTAACGACCCCAATCGTCGGCAAAACAGAACAGGATGTTGGGCCGGGCCGAGGGTTCGACATCCGCCGCCGGGAGCCGGCCCGCCGACAGCAGCAGCGCGCCCAAAAAGGTCAGGAGAATCCGTGAGGCATTCATGGGGTCGAAGGTGTTGAAAGTGGCTGCCATTGGCGGATGGCCTCCCCGGCTTCGGGCATGAACCTCCGCAAGGCTTCCCAGGTGAAGAAGATGATTCCATCGGCTTGCGCCTGCCGCGAGAACTCGAGCTGTTTTTTGAGGGCGGCCACGTCCGGCAGTTTGCCGTGGCTGGTGGCAACGCCAATGGTAATGTAATAGGGAAATCCCTTGGGAACATTCCGGCGGTTGAGCTCGGCCGCTTCGCGGAAGGCCTCGTCGGTGTAACGGTACCCGGAGGGATTGATCCAATCGAGCCAGCCCTCCGCGATCCAGGTTTTCCAATCCTGGCAGGTCTCGAAGTTGCCGGTGTAGGTATGCGCTCCCCAGCAGTAGCTCGAAAGCGGCAGGTCCGGCCGGGCCTGGCGCACGGCGGCGCGCAGTTGCCGCATGAATTGGTTGAGCTGGTCGCGCCGCCACGCCCGATAAGCCGGCCAGACCGGGTGCGAGCGGGCCTTGGCGGCGGCGGTCGCCGCCGCCTTTTTGCCGCCTTCGGTGTCGAGCGCCTCGCTGCTTGCGGCTGTGAGTTCGGCCAGGTCCACCTGGTGGGTTTTGAGAAAGTGGTCCCGCGCGGTGACCGTGTAGCCCACGCGGTTGGGCGCCCGCATGTAGTCCAGGCTCAGGCCGTCCACCGGATACTGGGTGACCAGCTCGACCATGAGGTCCATTTCATAACGGCGGGCTTGAGCGTTGCCGGGGTCAATGTAGCCCACCCGGCGTCCGCCCACGACAAAAGCCCAGGAGGGATGCCGCTCAAGCAGCTCATTGGTCTTCTCATCGCCGCCTTCCGTCGCCACGCAAAAGACCGGGTACACCTTCAGTCCCGCCGCGTGCGCCGCTTTCACCACCTTTTCCATCAGGTCCGTCTTTCCCGCCAGTTCGGCGGGGGCGACCCGGCTGTCCCAGTTGACCTTTCCGCTGGTGAGCTTGGCGTAGGGCAGGATGAAGTCAATGCCCGCGGCCTTGATCTCGTTCATCGTGCGGTTGAGAGCGGCGGGCGATTCGATCACATCGGTCAAGCGGCAATAGACGCCGGCTTTGCCGGGCAACGGAGTGGCGGCGGCGGCCGGAACGAGGGGCAGCAGCGTGGCCGCGATGGCTGCGACCAGAGGGCGGAGTTGAGTGGGCGGTTTCACGGGCACGGCGGTGCCGGGGTTCAGGAGACCTGCCAGGGCGGGCGCATGGGGCGGAGACGAAGCCGCCGGTTGGCGGCGTCATCCCCCGGGAAAGTCTCGGCCTTGACGTCGTAAGTCAGCTTGCGTTTGAGCCGCAGGGCGATGTCCGGCACATGGCAGAAGGCGTCGGCCCGCACCGCCGACTCAATCGAAGAGACCGTTGCCTGACGGCTTTGGACTGCCGCCAGGAAGCTCTTCACCTGATCCGAGCTGCGGGTCAATTTCACGGCGAACTTCTCCGGATCCAGATCGAGCAAACTTTCGGGATGCACCTGGAGGCGGCTGCGGTCCACATGCACCCAGCCGTCGGTTCCCTCGAAGGCGGTTCCATGCGTCTCGATGGCGCCGTAACGCTGCCGCCATTCCTGCTCCCGGGGGTACGGCGCTTTGGCGCCGTCGGGCCGGCCACAAAACCGCAGGGTCAGGCCGGTGCTGAATTTGAAGTTCACGTCCCACTCCGCGGCGGTGTTACAGATGCCCTCCGCCGGATAGGTTCCCGTGCCTTCGACCTCGACTTTGCCGGAAGCGCGGTCGCCGGCGCCCCAGAGGGCGATGTCCATCGGATGGATGCCCCAGCCGGCAATGAAGCCCACCGCGAAATCCGAGACGAACCACCATCTTTTTGCCCAGCCAACCGCCACGAGGTTTTCGGTGTAAGGCCGCCAGGCGGCCGGCCCCAACCAGAAGTCATAATCCAGCGTGGCGGGCACGGGCACCTGGCGGGTGGACCCGCCCGGCTCACTACCCGGCGACCAGACGTTGACATGTTTGAGCGTGCCGATGCAGCCGTTGCGCACCAATTCGCAGGCCAGCCGGAATTTTCGATCCGACCGTTGTTGGGTGCCGAACTGAAACACGCGGCGGCGCTGGAGCACCTCGCGCCGCAAGATCTGATCCTCCTCGAGGGAAAGCCCGAGCGGTTTCTCCACATAAAGGTCCTTGCCGGCCCGAACGGCCGCCAAAGCGTGGGGCACATGCCAGTGGTCGGCCGAGGCAATCAGCACCGCGTCAATATCCGGGCGCGCGAGCAATTCCCGAAAGTCCGCGTAAGCGCGGCAATCCCGGTTCTGGTAGCGGCCATCCACCAGGGCCCTGGCTTGTTCGACCATGTCGCGGCGCACATCGCAGACGGCGGCCACCCGGCACTCGGCCTGTTGGAGAAAATGGCGCAGCACGTCCTGCCCGCGGTCGCCCGTGCCAATCGCGCCGAGCACCACGCGCTGGCTGGGCGCCGGGGCGCCTCCGCGGCCCAGGGCGGTGGCGGGAATGAGGGTGGGAACCGTGGTGGCGGCGAAAGCCGAAGCCGTGGCGCGCACGAGGAAGGCGCGGCGAGAACACTGCCGAGTCGGATTCATGACTGGTAGTCTCAAAAATTAAGACGCCGACGCCAGCCAAATCTTCAGGCTCCGCGGCCGGTTTCAGTCTTCCGCGAAGAGATATTCCAGGTCGGCCTTGGACAGGCTGCGCGCGAACCCTTCCTCGCCCAGGACGTCGGCGATGGTTTGGGCTTTGCTTTGCTGGAGTTCCCAGATTTTTTCCTCGACGGTGCCCGGGGAAATGAGGCGATAGGCGTTGACGGTCTGGGTCTGGCCGATGCGATGAGACCGGTCAATGGCCTGGGCTTCGACGGCGGGATTCCACCAGGGGTCGTAAAGGATTACGTAGCTGGCGGTGGTCAGGTTCAGGCCGGTGCCCGCGGCCCGAAGACTGAGCAGGAAAACCGAGGGGTTGGGGTCGTTCTGAAACGCCTGAACCACTTCCTGCCGGTCCTTGGTCTGGCCGGTGAGCAGGTGCGTGGGGAACTGGCGCTGGAGACATTCCTCCTGCAGCAGTTCGAGCATCTGCACAAACTGGCTGAAGAGGAGGACCTTCTGCCCCTCGGCAACCAGCGAATCCAGCAATTCGAACAGCGTCTCGGTTTTTCCGGAAGGCGCATCGCTGCCGACCAGGCGGGGATGGCAGCAAATCTGGCGCAATCGCGTCAGCGCGGCCAGCACGTGAATCTTGCTCTTGTTCAAGCCCTTCTCGGCCACGGTCTTCATGACCTGCTCGCGGCTGCGCCGCAACTCCGCCAGGTAGAGCTTGCGCTGTTCCTCGCCCAGTTCGCAGTCGCGCCGTTGCTCGATGCGGTCGGGCAGGTCCTTGGCGACATGCTTCTTGAGCCGGCGCAACAGCAAGGGGCGCAGCCGGGCGGATAACCGCTTGCGCGCGATGCGCTGGGCGGACTCGGCGTTTTCGCCGCGCGGGTCGTAAGTTTCGGTGAACTGTTCCTGACTGCCCAGGTAGCCGGGTTGGACAAAGTCCGTGATGCTCCACAAATCCAGCAACCGGTTTTCCAGGGGCGTGCCCGTCAGCGCCAGCCGGTGCTCGGACTTGAGCTGCTTGACCGACTGGGTGACCTGGGCGCCGGGGTTTTTGATAAACTGGGCCTCATCGAGAAT
>JARKQH010000367.1 GCA_029974925.1 Verrucomicrobiota bacterium | reverse complement strand
GACAGTGAGCGGGAGCCGGTGCTGAAACGCTTGCGCCAGGATCGAAGTGCCTTTCCACGGGTGGCGGACTTCGAGGCGTCCCGGATCGAGACGATGCCCGACGATGACTTGCAGCAACTCCGCCCGGGCCGGAGTCAGCGGGTCCATCGGGGCTTCGCGGATGGCTCGCTGCAAGTCGTCGGCCGTGGGCAGCGAGAGGCCGTCTTCCACAATGAACCGGCCAAGGCTTTGACCATAACCCTCGGACCGCAACGCCCCCGCCAACAGCGCCAGGTGGATATAGCGTCCGGTCTCGTCCCACGTTCCGAAACACCCGGCGGCGACATGCTTGCGCACACTCTCCTCGGTGCGCCCCAGGAAAGCCAGCTCCCAATCGTGGATGGTGCCCGCGCCATTGGTGGCCAGATGCGTGATCCAACCGCGCTCGAGCAGGCGGTTGACGAGGCGGTGGGCGCCATTCTTGATCAGATGCGCGCCGTACATCAGGATCACGCTGGCCCCTTGCCGCCGGGCCTCCAGAATCCGGTGAGCGGCTTCGTCCAGAACCGCCCGGATGGCCGGAGCGCAGTGGGGGGCGGCTTGGTCCGGGTCAACCAGCAGCTTCTCAATCGCGCTGAGGCTTTGCCGGGTGGCCAGCGGATGGACCTTCACCCGCGTCAAATCCAAGGGCGCCGGATAGTCATTCATGGCAACGGGTTCGGCTTGCCGCACAAACTCGCGGAAAACATTTGCTGGCTAGTAAAGTCGGTTTGCCCTAAAAAAGCAACCTGCGTGAGCAATCCAGAATGAATGCGAATTTGACGAGCATGGACCGGCGGAGTTTCCTCCAAATGCTGGCAGTGGCCGGCTCGGGCATGGCCGTGGGCGGCGCGGCTTGGGCACAATCCGCCCCCGCCAAGCCGAAACTTAAGCTGGGAATGGACAACTTCTCGATTCGCGCCATGGGCTGGAAAGCGCCCGCGCTGCTGGATTATGCCGCTTCCCTCAAGCTGGATACCCTGCTCATCTCGGACTTGGACGCCTATGAAAGCCTCGAGGAAAGCCGTTTGCGCGAGGTCAAAGCCAAAGCCGACGACCTCGGCGTCCAGATTCACGCCGGCACCTGGAGCATTTGCCCGACCTCCAAAGCCTTCAGAAACAAATGGGGCACGGCCGAGGAACACCTGGCTCTGGGGTTGCGGGTGGCTCGGGCGCTGGGCTCGCCGGTGCTCCGCTGCGTCCTGGGCACGATGGAAGATCGAAAAACGCCGGGCGGCATCGAGGCGCGCATTGCCGACACCGTGAAAGTGTGTCAGGCCTGCCGCAGCCGGGCCCTGGATGCTGGGGTGAAAATCGCCATCGAAAACCATGCCGGGGACATGCAGGCGGCTGAACTGGTTCGGTTGATTGAAGAAGCGGGAAAAGATTACGTGGGCGCCACGCTGGATTCAGGCAACGCCACCTGGGCTCTCGAAGACCCCATGGCCAACCTCGAAATCCTGGGGCCTTACACCCTCTCGACCGGCATGCGGGATTCCATGGTCTGGGAATACGAGGACGGCGCAAAGGTGCAATGGACCGCCATGGGCGAGGGGCTGGTTGACTGGAAGCAGTATTTCGAACGGTTCGCGGTTCTCTGCCCGAATGCGCCGGTGAACCTCGAAATCATTTCGGGCTTCGCCCGGCCGTTTCCCTGCTTCAAACGCGAGTTCTGGGAAGCCTGGCCGAAGGCAAAAGCTTCCGATTTCGCGGCTTTTATCGCCCTGGCGAAGCGGGGCAAGGCCCTCGAGCCCCACCGATCACCCGATCAACGGGCGGAGCAAGCCTACCAGCGCAAGGAATTGGAGCGCAGCATTCGTTATTGCAGGGAAGTGTTGGGGCTGGGCTGCAAATAGCCGGCGGGGCCCGCAGACCGCCTCGAGCGGCTGGGAAAGGCGGGCCAAGGCAGGGGGGTGCGCGAGTTTGGCGCGGGATGCGTGAGTCTCACGCCGGGGCGCCGATTCCAATCTTGACTATTTAGCGGAATTCGCGGAATTTTACTGCTGGCATAAGTAATGCTTTTCGAATGACCCCGGCAATCTGTGACGCGTTCGTTTCCGCCCGCCGGCGGGAGCACGGGGCGTCCGGCTGCCTGTGAAAACTGTGAACCCGTTTGTTCGTTCGAGCGCGGCTCGACGACAACAAAACCCATACAGTCCGTCTCATGAAAACCCTCGAGCGATTCCGCTCTTTCGACTCTCTCTTTTGCCTCGCATGCTCAACCTGCAGCCTGCTCTTGCTTGGGGGCGCGACCCTTCCTGGCGCCACCGTGTGGTTCACCCAGGACACCGTCATCAGTGCGATGGATACGAACTACGACGGCGCGGAGATTTCGATCAGCAATTGCACGGTGACGGTCAGCGGCGCCCACCGATTCGCCCGGCTTCACTTGCTCACGGGCGCCACGTTGACCCATCCGCATAACGGCACGGAGGTTCCGGCAGGACTGAACCTCTTGGTTGACGGCGATTTGCTGATCGAGTCTGGCGCCCGGGTGGATGTCTCGGGCCGGGGCTATCCGGCCGGCACCGGACCGGGCGCAGGCAAACCCGCCCTTTACGGGAGCGTGGGGGGAAGCGGGGGTGGCTATGGCGGTTACGGCGGAGCAGGGGGTACGAATGCCGACACGGTCAATGTCGGTGGAGTCTATGGCGTCATGGCAGCTCCCGCGCTGTTTGGCAGCGGGGGCGGACGCGGCTACCAGAGCCTCGACTTGGGCGGAAGCGGGGGCGGGGTTGTCCGGCTCGAAGTCGGGCATCTGCTGCTGGTGGATGGAATCATCGTTGCGGATGGCGCCGCGGGAACCAACCGGGCTTCGGGGGGTGGTTCGGGCGGCAGCATCTGGCTGGTTGCTCAAACCTTGGGGGGCGCCGGTGCAATCTCCGCAAACGGAGGCGCGGGCGAGCCCGGCTTCGGCGGCGGGGGAGGCGGCGGGCGAATCGCGATCTCCTGCACAAACCTCAGTTTCAGCGGCAGTGTGATGGCGCGGGGGGGCAGCGGCCGCAATGCCGGCGGGCCCGGCACGATTCATCGGCGCAGCGCAATCCCGGCGTCCGCCGCCGTGACCATTGAAAATGGCGGACGGCCCGGATACAGCGCGTTGTTGCCGGATGTGTCAGAAGTTGCGTTGGATTTGGGAGGCGGAGCCATCGCGGCCGTGTCCGGTGACAAGGTGCTGTCTTCGTTGGTGATTCGTTCCAACAGTTATATCCTGTTGACGAACCAAACGCTGCGGATTTTGGGGGACGCCATCCTCGACGAGGGCGGCGGCATCCTGGCTGACCAGGCCGGCTACGGCGCAAATCAGGGACCGGGCGCGGGCCGGGTCTATTCCTATTCCGGCATTTATTTTGGGGGCGGCGGGGGCCATGGCGGGATGGGCGGTGACGGCGGAGCCGACAGCTACTCGGCCGGTGGCGCGGCTTATGATTCGCTGACCCTCCCCAATCAGATGGGCAGCGGCGGCGGAAGCAATGTCAGCCCGGCTCCCGACAGTGCGCGAGGCGGCGGGGTGGTGCGGCTGGAGGTCAACGGCCACTTGGTTGTCAACGGCCGGATTTCTGCAAACGGCGGGGATGGATTTGGCGGCGGCAGCGGTGGGGGCGCCGGCGGCAGCGTGTGGTTGACGGCTGCCACCTTGAGCGGAGCCGGCGTTATCGCCGCCAACGGCGGCATGGGCAACGGTTTTGGCCCCTATGCCGGCGGCGGGGGCGGTGGGGGACGGGTTGCCATCAATTACGGCTTGAATCTGTTCTTCGGTGAGGTGTCGGCTCGGGGCGGCTCGGGTTACCAGTGGGGGGGAGCGGGAACGATTTATCTGAAGGCGTCGAACCAGGCTTACGGCCTGGTGTTGATTGATAATGGCGGACCGCAGGGGGCCGGCACGAGCTGGCCGGGCGCGGGGTCAGTGGACTTGCTGGTGCGCGGTGGCGCCCTCCTTTCTTTTCCGACCGGGCCAACCCTGAACAACCTCGAGGTGGGGACCGGCGGATGCCTGGTTGTCACCAACGAACAGATCACGATCACGGGCAGTGCCAGGGTCGGGACGGGTGGAGCCATCGTGGCTGACGGGACGGGTTACTCGGGCACCGCTGGCCCGGGCGCCGGCCGTTACGACAGCCGGCTGCAGCTCGGCAGTGGCGGCGGGTACGGCGGCTTCGGTGGAACACCGCCCGGCAGCACCTCGGCCTACGGCGGCGCCGCGTACGGTTCGGCGACTTCACCCTTGGATCGTGGCAGCGGGGGAGGGGGTTACAGCTCCTATGGCAGCGGCGGCGCCGGGGGTGGGGCCATCAGAATGAACGTGTCCGGCCAGCTCATCGTTAATGGCATCATTTCCGCCAATGGCCTGCCCGGGCTGGCCCTTGGCAGCGGGGGTGGGTCTGGCGGCAC
>JARKQH010000362.1 GCA_029974925.1 Verrucomicrobiota bacterium | reverse complement strand
CGCCAACGGCGCGGCCTCATCCCAGCCTGGGGCGACGCCCCAGGCAACGGAACGCCAACCCGACACGAGGGCCGAAGGCCCGTTCCATAATCCCGCGCAATCCACATCCGCCACACCCCACTGGTGTGCGGTGCCGGGATGGGTCGCGCCGTTGGCGCTTGGCGTCGTGTTGTGCCCGTGGCATGGGGCGTTGCCCCATGCTGGTATCGGACGGGCCTTTGGCCCTGAGATGGACGTCGCTCGCGCTCGCGTTGCGGGAGCGACATGGGGCTGGCCACGCACGGCCTCCGGCCCTGGGGGGCGGGCGGCGCTGGCCAGCGCCAACGGCGCGGCCTCAAACCAGCCTGGGGCAACGCCCCAGGCAACGGAACGCCAACCCGACACGAGGGCCGAAGGCCCGTTCCATAACCCCGCGCAATCCACATCCGCCACACCCAACCGGTATGCAACGAATGGATGGATCGCGCCGTTGGCGCTTGGGGTTTTGTTGTATCCGTGACATGGGGCGATGCCCCATGCTGGTATCGCACGGGCCTTTGGCCCTGAGATGGACGTTGCTCGCGCTCGCGTTGCGGGAGCGACATGGGGCTGGCCACGCACGGCCTCCGGCCCTGGGGGGTGGCGCGGCCTCAAACCAGCCTTCGTTTAGGCTTGCCCGGCCATCCAGGCCAGGCACATTGCCTTTAGGACCGGGCCCATAGCTCAGGGGTCAGAGCAGGCGACTCATAATCGCTTGGTCGGGGGTTCAAATCCCTCTGGGCCCACCATTTTGAGGAAGGATGAGGGATGAAGGATGAGGTGACAGACCGCGGGGCGGGAGGCGGATGGCGGAAGTCCAAGACCGGGGGGCGCTCAAAGCAATCGAGGAAACCGCGTCCTGGCTCGAGCTGGCGGTGGAAAGCGGCGTGCTTCCCGCCGCCAAACCGGCCAGTCTGCTTGATGAAGCGAACCCGGTTGCCGCGATCCTCACGACAACAGACAAAAAGGCCAAGCGGTCCGGAGGCTGAAGTGGTAAATATAAAGCAGTGAACGAAAGCACGAAGGTGCGCCTATGAAGACGATTGAACTGTTGATTCAGCCGCCCAGCTTGGAGGCGGTGCTGGAAGCGGCTGTGAAAGAAGCCGGCGTAGTCCTCACCAAATCGGGTGAACCGGTGGCACAGGTAATTCCATTGCCGGGGAAATCAAAGCAGCGGGTTGCCCCTCTGCACGCTGGCGCATGGGCGGTGAGCGAGGATTTCGATGAGCCATTGCCGGACGAGTTCTGGCTGGGAAAACCATGAAACTCCTGCTGGATACCCACGCTTTCATCTGGTGGGACGAGAATCCCTCGCGACTCGGCCCCGCGGCCAACCGAGCGTGCTTCGACCCTGCCAACGCATTGATTTTGAGCGTCGCGAGCGTGTGGGAGATTCAAATCAAGCTCGCACTTGGCAAGCTCCAGTTGGCCAAACCGCTCCGACAGATGCTCGCCGACCAGGTTCAACTAAACGGGCTGGAGATCCTTCCGGTCAATTTGGAGCATGCCTTGCGCCTGGACACCCTGCCCTCCATCCACAAAGACCCTTTTGACCGCTTGCTGATCGCCCAAGCGATCGTCGAGAGTTGCTCCTTTGTCTCTCACGACCAAGAGATTGCACGATACCCTGTCCCGGTGATCTGGTGAACTGGAAGGTTTCGGGCTTCAGCCTTGAGAGACGATTCTGAAGTTCCATCGAGGTCTTTACGCCTGCCGGCGCCGAGTCCGAGCGCGGGGTTGACTTGGAGCGGGGTTTGGCTGTTTGCTGACGGGCGCATGCGGGTTTTGATTGTCCCGGACAAATTCAAAGGGACGCTCGCCGCCGGGGCGGTGGCGGCGGCTCTTGCGCGGGGCTGGCGGCGGGGGCGGCCGGCAGACACCGTGACGCGGCTGCCCATGAGCGACGGGGGCGACGGCTTCGGAGCATTGATCAGCACGGCGCTGGGGGCGCGGCCGCAACGGGTGCGAACGGTGGATGCGGCGCACCGCCCGTGTATGGCGCGCTGGTGGTGGGAGGCGAAGTCACGGCGGGCCATTCTGGAATCAGCCACGGCAATCGGCCTGGCATTGCTGCCGCCGGGACGGTATCACCCCTTCGAGCTGGACACGTTTGGCCTGGGCAAAGTTTTCAAGGCGGCGGCGGCCAAAGGCGCGCGACGGTGCCTGATCGGCATCGGAGGCAGCGCGACCAACGATGCCGGGTTCGGCCTGGCGCTGGCTTTGGGATGGCAATTCCTTGATAAGGGGGGCAAACGGATTGAACGATGGACGGAGCTGACGCGGCTGAGTCAAATCCGGCCGCCGGAGCGGCCGCTGCGTTTTCGGGAACTGGTGGTGGCGGTGGATGTACAGAATCCGTTGCTGGGGGCGCGCGGCGCGACGCGGATTTACGGTCCGCAAAAGGGCATCCGCCCGGAGGATGTGGCGGCGGCGGAGGGCTGTCTCCGGCGGCTGGCGCGGGTCTTTGAGACCCAGTTCGGGTGGTCCCCGGCCTCCGAGCCGGGCGCGGGGGCGGCCGGAGGACTGGGGTTTGGTTTAAGGGCTTTCGTCGGGGCGCGGCTCGAGCCGGGGTTTGATCTGTTTGCCCGGCATGCGGGGCTCGAGCGCCAGTTGCGGCGCGCCGACCTGGTCATCACCGGCGAGGGGGCGATTGACCGTTCGACGCTCATGGGCAAGGCGGTGGGCCAGGTGGCGGCCCGTTGCGCCGGGCTGGGGATTCCGTGTCTGGCGTTTGCGGGCGCAATGGGGTTGAACCGCCGGCGGGCGCATCCTTTCACCGAGGTGCACGCGCTGACGGACGTGACCTCGCTCGAGCAGGCCAAGGCCCGGCCGGCCTGGTGGCTGGAACAGCTCGCGGCCCGCGTGGCGCGCGAGTGGGCGGGGCGCGCCGGCGCTTGAAGGCGGGAAAATCCGGGCTACCGTTTGCCTATGAACCTGGAAGATCATGTGGGCGACATCATTCGGAAAGCCCGGGCGATGTCCGGCGTCTCCGCCCGGGCGGCGGCAGGCGCGGCGGGGATTTCCGAGCGCGACCTAGCGGAGTTGGAAGCCACGGGGCGGGCGGTCAGGAAGCCGGATTATCATCGCCTGGCGCGGTTGATTGGGGTGGACGGGGTGAAGCTCGAGCAGGTGGCGGCGGGCTGGGCGCCGGCCGGCCAGGACCTTGCCAGGTGGCGGGAGTTTCGATGCCTCACCACCACGGATGGCGGGATGGCGGTGAACTGTTACCTGGTGTGGGACCCGGCCACGCGGGAGGCGGCGTTGTTCGACACCGGGTGGTCGGCGGAGCCCATTGTCAAGGAAATCTCCGAACATCAGCTCGAGCTTTGTCATGTCTTCATCACCCACTCGCACGAGGATCACGTGGCCGCGCTTGCGGCCATCCGGCAGCGGTTTCCCCGGGCGGTGGCGCATTCGGGTTCGAGCGGGGCGCCGTTGAACGAGCGGCTGCGGCCGGGGGAAACCATCGCGCTGGGCGGCTTGCGGGTCAGCCCCCGGGACACGCCGGGGCACGCGCCGGACGGCACGACTTACGTTGTGGAGAACTGGCCCGCCGGCGCGCCGCCGGTGGCGATGGTCGGGGACGCGATTTTTGCGGGGTCCATCGGGCGGGGGAACCAGTCGTGGGAGCTGGCGCGGAGCAAAGTGCGCGAGCACATCCTGTCGCTGCCGGCTGACACCCTGATTTGCCCCGGGCACGGGCCGTTGACGACCGTGGCCGAGGAACGGGCCCACAACCCGTTTTTCTGATTCTCAGGCGCCGTAGGCCTCCATTCCCGCGCAGGTGCAGACCAGATTCCGGTCGCCGTACACGTTGTCAATCCGCCCGACCGGGGGCCAGAACTTGTGCTCGCGGAGGCCGGGAACCGGGAAGCAGGCCTGCTCGCGCGAGTAGGGCCGCTCCCATTTCCCGATGGCGATCATGTCCGCGGTGTGCGGGGATTGTTTGAGGAGGTTGTTTTGCCGGTCGGTCTGGCCGGACTCGATGGCCTGGATTTCGGCATGGATGCCGATCATGGCTTCGCAGAAGCGGTCCAGTTCGGCCAGCGGTTCGCTTTCGGTGGGTTCCACCATGATGGTGCCGGGCACCGGCCAGGAAATGGTGGGGGCGTGAAAGCCGTAGTCCATGAGGCGCTTGGCCACGTCCTCGACCGTGACGCTTTTGAACTGGCGCAAATCTAGAATGCATTCGTGGGCGACCAGGCCGTTGCGGCCGCGATACAGGACGGGGAAAAACTTCTCGAGGCGGCGCGCGATGTAATTGGCATTGAGGATGGCGTATTGGGTGGCTTCCCGGAGGCCGTCGCGGCCCATGGTGGCCAGATACATCCAGGAGATGGGCAGGATGCTGGCGCTGCCCCAGCGCGCGGCAGAGACCGGCCCCGCGGCGGTTTGCTCATCCGCCGGCGCGAGGGGGTCGCCGGGCAGGAAGGGCGCCAGGTGCGCGGCCACGCCGATGGGGCCCACACCGGGCCCGCCGCCGCCATGGGGGATGGCAAAGGTCTTGTGCAGGTTCAGGTGGCAGACATCGGCGCCGATGTCGGCGGGGCGGCAGAGGCCGACCTGGGCGTTCATGTTGGCGCCGTCCATGTAAACCTGTCCGCCGTGTTCATGGACGATGCGGCAAATGTCCACGATGCTTTCCTCGAAAACGCCGTGGGTGGAAGGATAGGTGACCATGAGGGCGGCGAGCTCCTGGCGGTGCGCCCCGGCTTTGGCCTGGAGGTCGGCGACGTCAATGTTGCCCTGCTTGTCGCACGCGACCGCGACCACTTTGAGTCCCGCCATGACGGCCGAGGCGGGGTTGGTGCCGTGGGCGGAGGCGGGGATGAGGCACACGCGCCGGTGGGATTCGCCGCGGCTGCGATGATACGCGCGAATGGCCAGCAGGCCCGCGTACTCGCCTTGCGAACCCGCATTGGGCTGAAGCGAGACGGCGGCAAAGCCGGTGATTTCCTTGAGCCAATCCTCGAGGTTGCGGATGAGGACCTGGTATCCGCGCGCCTGCTCAGCCGGCACGAAGGGATGCAACCGGGCGAACTCCGGCCAGGTGATGGGGAGCATTTCCGCGGCGGCATTGAGCTTCATGGTGCAGGAGCCCAGCGGGATCATGGACTGGGTGAGGGACAAGTCGCGGGACTCGAGGCGTTTGAGGTAGCGGAGCATCTCGAGCTCGGAATGGTAACGGTTGAAGACCGGCTGCTGGAGATACGGCGAGGTGCGCGCCAACGGGGCAGGAAACCCGGGGTCCAGACCGGCAGCGAGTTCCTCGATGGTCCAGCCGGGGTCGCGGCCCTCGTTGAAGACCGCCAGGATGTCCCGGACGTCTTGCGGAGAGGTGGTTTCGTCCAGCGCGATGCCCAGAGTCTCGGCATCAATCTGGCGAAAATTCATCCGGCGCTCCCGCGCCCGGCGCAAGGTTTCGGACAGCCGCCCGGCCTCGAGGCGAAGCTGGAGGGTGTCGAAAAAGCACTGGGGGCCGGCGTCGGGCATGACCTGCCGCACCCCGAGGCGCTGCAGTCCGGCGGCCAGGATGAGCGCGAGCTGATGAACGCGGGCGGCGATGCGGCGCAGGCCGTCCGGCCCGTGGTAACAGGCGTAGAGCGCGGCCAGGTTGGCCAGGAGGGCCTGGGCGGTGCAGATGTTGCTGGTGGCCTTCTCGCGCCGGATGTGTTGTTCGCGGGTTTGCAGCGCGAGGCGGAAAGCCGGCCGGCCGCGGGAATCCTTGGACACGCCGACGATGCGCCCCGGCATTTGCCGTTTGAAGGCGTCGCGAGTCGCAAAGAAGGCGGCATGCGGTCCGCCAAAGCCGAGCGGCACGCCGAACCGTTGCGCGCTGCCGAGGGCGACATCCGCCCCGAACTCGCCCGGCGGCCGCAACAGGGTGAGGCTGAGCAGATCAGCGGCGACGGCCACCAGGGCGCCGGCGTGGTGAGCGCGCTCGACAAACGATTCGTAGTCGTGGATGTGGCCGAACGTGTCCGGGTATTGCAGGAGGCAGCCGAAGACCCGGTCGTGGAACTGGAACTGGCGGTGGTCGCCGACGACGACCTCGAGGTCCAGCGCCCGGGCGCGGGTTTTGACCACGGCAATGGTTTGCGGATGACACGCGGCGGAAACGAAAAAGACGGGGCGGCCAGGTTTGAGGCCGTGGAACATGGTCATCGCCTCGGCGGCGGCGGTGGCCTCGTCGAGCAATGAAGCGTTGGCGACTTCCAAGCCGGTCAGGTCCATGACCATGGTTTGGAAACTGAGCAACGCCTCGAGGCGGCCCTGGGAAATCTCGGCCTGATAGGGGGTGTATTGGGTGTACCAGCCGGGATTCTCCAAGACGTTTCGCTGGATGACCGGGGGGGTGATGCAATCCGAGTACCCCATGCCGATATAGGAGCGGAAGACCTGGTTCTGCGCGGCCATCGCGCGCAGGGCGGTGAGCGCCTCATGTTCGCTGAGCGCGCCGGGAAGTTGGAGGGGCTGGCGAAGCCGGATGGGCGCGGGGACGGCCTGGTCCACCAGGTCATCGAGGGAGGCCAGGCCGAGCAGTTCGAGCATTTTGGCGGCCTGTTCCGGCCGGGGGCCGATGTGGCGGCGAACGAAACGGTCGGGGTGCTCCAGCCAATCAGGCCGGGCACCCGCCGCAGTGACTGATGTGTCCGGATTTTCCGTCGGTTGCTCTGCGCAAGGCATTCGGGGAAATTAAGGTTGAAGAGGGCCAAAGCAAGCGGATTTGAAGGCGGGGAGCAACGCCGCAAAAAACAAATGCGCGCCCCCACGGCGCCTGCCGGACGCGGGGCCTCTTGGAGGCGGTGGCAAGCCTCAAAACCACCACGCTACCACTCGAGGCGATAGCCGAAGTCGTTCTTCCGGACCGTGAAGGTGAGTTTCCCCGCCTCCTGCTGAAAGGGCACCGGCTCCCCGGTGGCGCCATCCGCCTGGATGACATGCAGTGACTTGGGCGGGCTGGCCGGACTCGGACGGGAGGCGGCGGCCACGAGCCCCACGCTCGGGTCCTGAACGAGGTTGGGGAGGTTCAGGGTGACGGCAAAGTCCTCCTCCGCATCGGGCAAAGGCAGCAGCAGCAGGCCCCCCTCGCAGCGCCGGACCTGCAAGGCGCCCAGGGTGGTTACGGCGCCGAAACCGGCTGGCGACCGGTTTTCCTGCAAAGCGCGGGTGGGAAGGCCGGGCGCGGCGGTTTTTTCGAGACGAACCGAGGTGATGTGGGTCCGGCCGTCGGCGACAGAACCTTCGACTTTAAGGACGCCGAGGCGGTAGCGGCGTCCGGCGGTTTCATCGCCCAGGAGGCGGAAACGCCGGCCGTCACCGCGGGCATCATAGAGGCCGACCAATACCTCGTAATCGCCCGGCAGCGCCGCCTCGGGAATGACCACCGTCCAGTCGGTTCCGGTGACCTGGCGCCCGGGCCATTGCGAGGTTGGCGGCTCGGGAAAGCCGCCGCCGACAAACTCGAAATTCGTGTACCGTCCCGGCACCGCCCGGCTGAAATGGTAGAACACCGCCAGGTCCTTGGGCGCGGGCCGCTGCGAATGCCAGACCACGCGGAGGCGGAAGTTGCGCCCGCCGAGGTACTCGACCCCTTCGGCCTCGGGGAGGATGGGCAGCGGGAGGTTGGGATTGAAGCCGCGGGCGTTAACGTAGAGCCGGCCGGGGGCGCGCGATTGCTCGACGACGCGGTCGTCCAGGCGCTCGACGCTGGATTGCACCGGCCCGGCGGAGGCGAAGTAACCAAAGGGCGGGAGGACCCGGCCGGCGACTGCCCAATCCCTGGCGCCGCGGTTGACCCACACCCGCGCGCCCGAGGACCACTCCACGGCAACCCGGTGAATGTCTCCCTCCTCGAACCGGACGGCCGCGAGGTCGTCCCGCGCGATGCGCTCGATGAAGTCCTGCGCCAGCCAATATTTGCGCACCGCCCCGCGCACCAGGCCCGCGCGGTCCATCATGAGCGCGTGTCCGGTCAGCACCTCCGCCGAGAGGTAGTCGTCCGATTCGATGCCGTGGTCGTCGCGCGACCGCCCGCCCTGATAGCGGTCCGAGTAGCCGACCCCGTGGAGACTGAAGCGGGCGTGGTGGACGGCATCGAGCCAGGGCACGCGCTCCCAGTCCCGGCACGGGACGCGGTTGTTGAAGTGGGGGCCGGTGCCGATGGGAATGAGCTGGCAGTCGGCGCCTTCGAGCCAGCCAATCAATTGGTCGCTGCCGGCTTCGCTGGTCGTGGGGGCGTGGCCGAGGGTGTCGCGAATGAGGGCGAAGGCCTCGCCCCAGCAGCGCAGCGTCTCGGTCTTGGAATGGAACGTGCCCTGGCGGTCGTAAAAATCAAACGCGTTGATCGAAGTCCAGACGTCCACGAACGAAGCCGTCGGCCGCAGCGCGGGCTGAATGAGGTCGAGGTTCCGCTGGAGGAAGGGCCGGACGCGGTCGGGGCGGAACTGGTAGCTTTGGGCGTTGCGGCCCTCGTTGAGCCAGGCTTTGCGGGGCCGGCCCTGGGCGTCGAACGTCACGTGTTCATAACTGAACCCGGTGGCATCGGGATAAATGTCAATATAATTGTCGTGCAGCCCCCACAGCGCCCCCGCCTGGTCGCAGACGCGCCCCAGCTCGCGCAGGTCCTCCAGCGTGCCCAGCTCGGGCAGCGGGGGGAAAATGTCCGGGAGGCGGTAATCGTACCCCCAGCGCTGCCAGACATGAATCAGGGCCAGGGAATTGGTCAGGCCATAGGCGAAGCAGCGGCGCAGCAGCCGCGTGTTGTCCGCATAGCGTCCGCCCCAAATATCGAAGACGAACCGGCCCGCCTTGCGGGCCAGCGCCGGCGCGGGCCGCTTTTCGGACAGCGGCCTGAACTTGAGCGCGGCGTCGAACGCGCCCCGGGCGCTGGGGACGAAAGTGAAGGTGGTGTCGGGATGCGTATGCAGGGCGTAGGTTCGGGAAGCGGGCTCGACCTCGAAATGGTCGGGGGGCGTGTCACACGCGATCAGCAGGCCGAAGCTGGAGCCGGGAGCGGGGTCAAATTCCAGGCCGATGTGGCTGCTGGCCAGGTTGTGTCCGCCCCCGCCGGCGCGGAAAGCCTGCGGTTCGACCACGCAGTAGCCGTGGCCGTAGTAGAGGCGGGAGGCGGTTCGGCTGGCGTTGCCGGGGGCCAGATCGGTGAGGCGTCCGTCGCTGGCAATCTTCAACCGGAGGCCGGCCTGCTCGGCCCAAACCTCGACCCGCACCTCCCGCTCGCCCGCCAGAGCCGGGACATGATGCCGGACGGTCAACCGCCCGCCCGGATCGCGGACTGCTTCAAATTTCCGGACATAAAGTCCGGCGGGGCCGCTGGCCAGCCGGCGGTCCTCGAGGGAGATGATGAAGCCGTCAAAGACAACCGACTTGTCGGCGGAGCCCAAAGCCAGGGAGGCATCCGCGACGCCGTTCGGGCCCAGGACCAGCGCCGCCGCCTGGCCGGCCTGCAGCTCGAATCGGAACGTGTCTCCGGGCAGCGTGCCGGACTCTGAAGTCAGGGCCCTGACCGCGCGCGCGGCTTGCTCCCGCCTTTCCTCCGGCGCCAGGGCGCGGGGCGGTGAGCCGGCGATGACGGCCGGGTCCCCCCAGAAACCCGAGTCGCAGACCGTGTTGTTCTTTGGTCCCGGATGGCTCTCCAAGCGCAGGCGGATTTCGCGGCCGGCCCAGGGGGAAAGGTCGGCGTGACCGGGGACCCACGTTTTGGAGTCGGTGTGCCGCTCGAAGACGAGGGAGTCTCCCACCCAGACGCGGAAGGTGACGCCGTCGCTGGGCGGCTCGTTCTCCGAGTGGTCGCGGATGGCATTGAAGAAGTCCAGGCTGAGCGGGCGGCTGTCTGGCAGCCTGAGGCGGTATTCAACAAAGAGGGTGCCCGCGCCGCCGCGGTACGGCGGATGCGTCTGGAGCGCGTAACGATTTCCCCCACGGGCAACCCACCCGCGACCAAGCCACGTCCCCGACCCTTCGTCATGGCCCTCCCAGCCGGCGGGCATCTCGTGCGGCGGCTCGCCGAACCGTTGCCAGGTGACCCGGTGGGCTTTGAGCGAAGCCAAGGCCAGGGAGCCCAGGCTGGGAACCTCGAGAGGGGTGTCCGGGACGGGAACGGGTGCGGGCGGGAATTCCGTTTGAAAAATCTGAATCGCGTGGGCGGTCAACGGCCGGCCCTCGTGAGTGAAGGCCGCCCGGACATGGACCGGGTAAAGCGCCGAGTGCGTTCCGGACCCGCACCTGAAGGCGAATTGGACGGCGCCGTGGCCGCGCGGCGGCAGTTCGAGGGCCGCGCGGGGCGGGCCCGAGGCACGGCATTCATCCACCAGCCCCGTCATCTCGAGATTGACCGTCAAGGCGGCGGCGCTGGAGTTGGTGAGGAAGACCGGGACCGTCTGCGGCTCGTCCAGGGTGCGGACGACAGGAATCTCGCCGATGCGGAGGGCGAGCGGCCCTTCGGTGACGAAATGACCGTTGAAAGCAAAGGAAGGCAACGTCAAGGCAGCCGTGAGGCAGGCGCCAGGGAGAAATCTTGCTAACATGCGTCCAGCATGGCGGCGACCCGGCGGTTTGTCACGCACGAGGAGAGGGGCGCTACCGTTCCAAAGTCATTTGGTTTGAGGTCCTCAACGCTTGGGGGAAGCTGCGGCGAGATTCGACTGCAGGGCTTGGTTCCTCGCGAA
The DNA here is from genome assembly GCA_029974925.1 of Verrucomicrobiota bacterium. GTDB lineage: Bacteria > Verrucomicrobiota > Verrucomicrobiia > Limisphaerales > UBA8199 > JARKQH01. The sequence goes on along the minus strand of JARKQH010000362.1, from coordinate 8,454 downwards.
CCTGGCGCGAGGTATTCGGCCGGAAAACCATCTCAGGCAACGGGAACGCGCGGGAACGCGTCCCGGCCACATTGGGGAGAGCGGCCGGGGAGGCGCCGTTACTCGAGGGCTTTCAGCCGCTCCTCGGCTCGCTCGCGGATGGGGGCTTGCTGGCACTTGTCCACCACCGTTTGGAGGGCGGCGGCGCGCTGGGCCTTGTTGAGCCCCGAGCTGGGTTTGCCCGCCAGCTTGACCACCGAGGAATAAGCCTCTCGCGACACCGCCTCATCCTGCGCAAAAGTCAGGAGCAACTCGAGGGCGCCGGGATCGGAAATTTCGTCGGCGACCGAGATGGCCAGGCGTTTTTCCTCGGGCCGCTCGATGAGTGGAACGACCTCCCGGAGTTTGGCCACTTTGCGGGCCGGGTCCAATTTGCGGTCGCCCTGCACGTATTGGAGATAACCGCGCAAGGCGAGGACCTGGTGGGATTTGCGGGCGCCGGCCCTGGCCACTTGCAGCAGCGGCTCGGCGACGGCGGCGTCCTCGGGCCAGGTATTGGGCCAGGTGGCGAGGGTGCGAACGGCTTCATCCTGGATTTCCGGGTCCGCATCCTTCACGGCGGCCGTGACCGCCTTGAGGGCGTCGGGTCCGCCGGCGGCCGCCAGCGCGCGCAGGCCGAGGCCGCGAGTGGAACTGTCACGGCTGCGGATCAACGCCTCCAGCGGAGGCACCGCCGCCGCGCCGGCCCGTCCGCAGATGGCCAGAAGGGCCGTGTCCACTTCGGCTTGTTCGCGGGGCTGCTGCCGCTGCTGGCGCAATTCGATCAGGCGGGGAATCTGGTCGGCGCCGGCGATCGCGCCCAGGGCCTGAACGGCGGCGCTGCGCACGCCGGCATCGGGGTTGTCGGCCGAGGCGAGGATGAGCGGAAACGCGCCGGGAGTGCGGCGCTGGGCGGTGACGCGGATGAGGATTTCCCGTTGCTTGCCTGCGGACTGCGGAAGGCGGGCCAGCAGGTCGCGGTCCACGTCCTCACCCGGCAGGCGGACCAAGGCCGCCACCGCGGCCGGCTCGAGCTGGGCGTCGCCGGCGGCGGCGGTTTCAAGCAGCACGGGCACGGTCGAGCGGTCCCCGGACTTTTCAATCACCCCGACGGCGGTAAGGCGCAGGCGGGGGGAGCCGGTGCGAGCGGCGTCGAGGATGGCGGGCATGGCGGCGCGGTCGTTGCGGTCGGCGAGCGCCAGCAGCAGCATCGGCTGGCGTTCGGCCGGCGCCTGGCGCAACTGCGTGATGACGGCCTCGGTGGCTTTTTTGCCCGGCAGTTCGCGCGCGGTCCGCAAGCCGATGGCAAAGCGTCCCTTGTCGGTGGAGGTCAACTGCTCGACAAGGAGCGGGACCCCCTTGTCCCCCCGGGCCAGGATCAGGCCGCGGGTGGCTTCGAGCATTTTCTGTTTGGGCGCAGGTCCCTTGCGCACCGTCTCGTAGATTTTGGCCGCAGCGGAGCTTTTTCCGGCCAGGCGCAGGTCCTCCGCGCACCGAATGCAGCCCTCGGCGACCGCCGGGCGCACGGAGTCGGGGACGCGCGCGAGAGCTTTCACCAGCGCGCCGGAGGCCGAGGAACCGCCGATTCGCCCGAGGGCCACGGCAGCGGCCGAGGCCACATCCGGGTCGGGATCGTTCAGTCGCTGGATCAAGGCGGGAACGGCCTGGGGGTCGCGCCGGATGCCGAGGGAATTGATGACGCCCACCTGCAGTCTGCCCTGGAGCTTGTCCAACGCCTCTCGCAAGGCGCGGTCCGCGGCCGGCCCCGGGATGGCTTCGAGGGCGATTCGCGCCCAGGAGGCCAGTTGTTCGTCGGGAAGCAGGGCGGCCAGGGCCGGCACGGCCTGCTCGCTGCCATAAATCGCGAGCAGTTTGCAGGCGACCGCGCGGTCGCCGGCCGGGGCGTCCGATTGGACCAGGCGAATCAGGTCAGGCTCGTTCTTGGTGGCGGGGGTTTGGGCGCGGGCAGGCGAGGCCAGGGCGGTCAGGAGGGAGGCGGCCAGGAGCGGGAGCCAGCAGCGGCGTGGAAGGGGAAATGTCATAAGCTGAATCATGGGCAAGGGTTGAAGCGGTTGCCGGTTAGATGCGCCACGGTTCGCGCAAGGCTTCGGAACGGAGCCGGTTGGCCGGTTCATCGCCGGGGAACTCGTGTTTCACCGGGTCGTAAAGAACCTTGCGGCCGAGGAACAGGGCGATGTTGGCCGCGTGACAGGCAATGTGCGCGTAGCAGGCCGCGTCGGCATCCGCGCGCGTCCGGCCCCGGCTTTTGACGCAGTCGAGGAAATCGCGGACGTGGAAGTTGGCGGGGTAGCCGGAAACCTTGGCGCCGCGGCCCAGGAGCAAATCCGGCGAGCTTGAGGCAATCTCGCCGTCGTCGCCGGTTTCCACCCAGCCCTGGTCTCCCTCGAAGCGAACCGGGCAGGAGCCCAGGCCCATCCAGCCGTCATTGCGGACGACCAGGCGGACGCCGTTGGCGTAACGCGCGTGGAGTTCCTTGCCGACCGGCTCGTATTCGACCGGGGCGGTGTGGTCGGCGTCGTTGGCCCATTGGCACAGGTCCACGCAGTGGGAGCCCCACTCGAGACACCCGCCGCCGACGAGCCCGCCGCCTTTTTCGAAATTGAAGCCGTCGAGGAATTTCTTGTTGAAGGGGCGCCAGGCCGCCGGGCCGAGGTAGAGGTCCCAGTCCACCTGGTCGCGGGGCGGTTCGGGCTGGGGCTCGAGCCAGCCGCTGGTGGCGGTGCCCAGCCCGCCGGGATGCGCGTGCAGGGTTTGCAGCCTGCCCAACCTGCCCCGGCGCGCCAAATCCACGGCGAACGCAAAATTCGGCAGGCTCCGGCGCTGGGTGCCGGCCTGGAAGACGCGGCCGGTGCGGCGAAAGGTTTCCGCCAGGGCCAGGCTCTGGGCAATGTTTTTGGTGCAGGGTTTTTCGCAATACACATCCTTGCCCGCGTTGGCCGCGAGGATGGAGGCCAGCGCGTGCCAGTTCGGGCCGGTGGCAATCAGCACGGCGTCGAGGTCGTCGCGCGCGAGCAATTCGCGCAAATCGCGGTAGGTTGCGCAATCCTGGTTGCCATACCGGGCATTGGCGCGGGCGCGCACGGCTTCGCGCCGCTCGGCTTTGACATCGCAAACGGCGACAAACTGCACATCCGGCTCCTCGAGGAAGCATCCCAGCACGTAGTTGCCCCGGCCGCCGATGCCAATCGCGCCGAGGATGATCCGCTCGCTGGGCGGCACACCGCCATCCTTGCCCAGCACCGCGCCGGGAACGATCAAGGGACAGGCCAGGGCGGCCCCGGCTTGCAGCGCACGAGTCAAGAACTGGCGGCGGTTGAAATTCAAGGGTGGGGTGGCGGCGGGTCTGATTGCAGACCGGCTCCGGCGATTAGCGGGCTGATGACTCATAGACAATTTCCACGCGGACACTGCGCAGGCCGCGGCTGCGGGCCTGATTATTCTTTTCCAAGCCGCCCGGCCGTGAAAATCCTCGCCCGGGCAGGCTCTAATCCGGCACGACCTTAGACGATGATCGCCCGGTTCGTCATTCACGAAATTTTTCCGGAGCTGATTTTCATGGCGACGCGCCGGCCTGACGGCTTAGTATGGAAGCATGAGAGTGCGCTCGTTGAGGTGTGGTTTCGGGGCGGTGGCGCTGGCCGCCGGGCTGGCGGCCTGCGGCAAATCCAGCCCCCCGCCGCCGGGCGCCGCGCGGGAGCCCGGGGGGCACGCGGTCACGGTGGCGAATGCCAGCGTCCGGCCGATGAGCCGGACCATTTCGGTCACCGGCACGCTGGCGGCGCAGGAGCGGTCGCTGCTCAGCGCCAAGGTGCCCGGCCGGCTGGAGGTGTTGCGGGTGGACGTTGGCAGCGCGGTCGCCCAGGGGGATTTGCTGGCCCAGATCGAGCGGCGCGATTACGAGTTGAAGTTGCAGCAGGCCGCCGCCGCGCTGGCCCAGGCGCGGGCGGCGCTGGGCCTGCCGGCCGACAGCGAGGCGGACGAGGTGGAGCTGAACAACGTGGCGGCGGTGAAGCAGGCGCAAGCCGTGCTGGAAGAGGCGGCCAAGAACCGCGAACGGGTCCTGAACCTTTCCCGGCAGGGCATTGCCTCCGCGTCGGAAGTGGACACCGTCGAGGCCACCTACCGGGTGGCGCAGGCCAGGCATGAAACCGCGCTGGAGGAAGCGCGCACCCGGATTGCCGCGCTGGCCCAGCGGCGCGCCGAATACGACCTGGCCCAAAAGCAACTGGCCGATACCGCGGTGCTGGCGCCCTTCGAGGGCGCCGTCCAGCAGCGCCGGGCGAATCTGGGCGAATATCTTTCGGCGGGAACACCCATCCTGCAGTTGGTCAAAACCAATCCCTTGCGACTGCGCCTGCAAGTCCCGGAGCGGGATTCGGCGCGGGTCCGCGCGGGCCAGGAGGTGCGGCTGACGATTGACGGGGACACCAACCGGTATGCGGGGCAGATTGCCCGGCTGAGCCCGGCCCTGGACGAGCAAACGCGGATGCTGCTGGTCGAGGCGGACGTGCCGGCCCAGGGCACGCTGCGTCCGGGCCTGTTCGCGCGCGCCGAAATCGTGGTCAATCCCGACGACCCCGGCTTGAGCATTCCGTCCGAGGCGCTGGTGGTTTTTGCGGGCGTCGAAAAGGTGGTGACCATCGAATCAGGCAAGGCGCTGGAGAAAGCGGTGACGACCGGCCGGCGCGGGCCCGGGTGGGTGGAGATTCTATCGGGGCTCAGCCCCGGGGAGACGGTGGTATTGAACCCCACGGGGTTGCGCACGGGCCAGCCGCTGACCATTCAAACCGCCGGCCGGAGTTCCGGCGAGGCCAGCCGCCCCCCCGCCTCTTGAGTTGGCTATGAGTTTCCGCGTTCCCCCACCCTGTCCCGTCCTCGCGCCGGTTTGAGTTCCCGTGCAAAAGCTTGCTGAAATCTGCATTCGACGGCCGGTGTTCGCTTCGATGATCATCCTGACGCTGGTGGTCATCGGGGTGGCCGGTTATTTGACCCTGGATGTGGACCGTTTCCCGTCGGTGGACCTGCCCACCGTGCGGGTCAGCGCGCGCCTGCCCGGCGCGTCGCCGGCGGAAATGGAGTCGCAGGTGGCGCAGCCCATCGAGGAGGTGCTCAACACGATCGAAGGCATCACCGAGCTGCGTTCCATCAGCGGGTCGGGCTCGGCGTTTTCCATCGTCACGTTCGATCTGAAGCGGGATATTGACGCCGCCGCGCAGGACGTGCGGGACCGGGTGGCGACGGTCGTGCGGGACCTGCCCCGGGACACCGACCCGCCCACCATCGCGAAGTCCGACGTGGACCAGGCGCCGATCCTCTCGATCGCGCTGTCGGCCAACCGTTCGCAACGCGAGCTGAGCGAGATCGCCGACAAGATCGTCAAGACCCACATCGAACGGTCCGCCGGGGTGGGCCAGGTGGACATCATCGGCGACCTCCCGCGCGCGATCAATGTGTGGGTGGACGCGGACCGGCTGGCGGCCTACCAAATCCCGATTACCGCCGTACGCGAAGCGGTCGCCCGCCAGAACGCGAACATTCCCGGGGGGTATGTGACCGGAACGCTGCGGGAGCAGACGCTGCGCACGATGGGGCGGCTGACGGATCCGCGCGCGTTCAACGACCTGGTGATTGCCACGCGGGACGGCGCTCCGATCCGGATTCGGGACATCGGGTGGGCGGAGGACGGCACCAAGGAGCGGCGGTCCTTTTCACGGTTGAACGGCTCGCCGACGGTGGTGCTGGACGTGATCCGCCAGTCCGGCGCCAACACGGTGAGTGTGATTGAAGGGGTGAAGCAGAAGCTCCGCGAGCTGGAGCCGCAACTGCCGGAGGACGTGAAACTGGTGGTGACGCGGGATCAATCGCGGTACATCTACGAGGCGCTGCACGAGATCAAGCGGCACCTGATTTTGGGCAGTGTGCTGGCCTGCCTGGTGGTGCTGCTGTTCATGCGCAACTGGCGCGCGATGGTCATCGCCGCCGTTGCCATCCCCACGTCCGTCATTTCGGCGTTTGGCATGATGAAGGCCCTGGACTTCACGCTCAACAGCGTGACCATGCTGGCGCTGGTGCTCATGGTCGGCATCGTCATTGACGACGCGATTGTGGTCCTGGAGAACATTTTCCGCTTCGTCGAGGAAAAGAAGATGAAGCCGTTCGAGGCGGCCCGGGCGGCGACAGCGGAGATCGGGCTGGCGGTGATGGCCACCACGTTCAGCCTGGTGGTCATCTTCGTGCCGGTTTCGTTCATGTCGAGCATTTCGGGCCGGTTCCTTTACCAGTTCGGCTTCACGGCGGCGGTGGCGGTGCTGGTGAGCCTGCTGGTTTCGTTCACGCTCACGCCGATGATGAGCGCCCGGCTGTTGCGAACCAATGGCGGCGCAACCGGTTTTTTGCACCGGCGCCGTCAGCCGGAGGGCGAACCGGCCGGGCAGCCCCGGTCGCGCACCGGGTTTTACGCTTACATTGACCGGTTTTACACCGGGGTGTTGCGGCTGGCGCTCCGGCGCCGGCTGGTGGTTGCCGGCCTGGCGCTGCTGGTCATCGCCTCCTCCGTGCCCCTCTACAAAATCGTCCGGCAGGAGTACCTGCCCAGCAACGTGGACGAAGGCGAGTTCGACGTGCGCATCACCGCCCCCGAAGGCACCAGCCTTCAGGCGATGAACCAGGTGGCCACCCGCATCGAGGAGGAATTGCGCGCCACGCCGGGCGTCCGGCTGGTGCTCGCCACCATCGGCAGCGGCTTCTTCGGCGGGGTCAACGGCGCCAATTTCTTCATCCGGCTCGCCCCGCACGAAGAGCGGACGTTCCGCTGGCGGCGGTTGTGGCAGTGGCCGCCCTGGAAGGCGTTCGAGGGCAACTTCACCCAGCGGGACGTGCAGCAGGAAATCCGGCGCCGGTTGCGCCCATTCAGCGACGTGCGCATCGCCATCCGCAATCCGCAGACGTTCGTCGGCGGGGGTCCCAATTTCGACATAGACTTTTCGATTCTGGGGCCCGACCTGGACGTGTTGTATGCCTATGCCGACCGGCTGCGGACCAATGCGACGCGGCTGGGCCTGCTCGACGCGGACATCACGCTCAAACTCGACAAGCCCGAATTGCGGGTCGAGATAGACCGGGACCGGGCGGCGGACCTGGGGGTGAGCACGACCGACATTGCCGACGCGTTGCGCATCATGGTGGGAGGCGACCAGCGCGTCACCCGGTTTCGCGATGAAAGCATGAACGAGGATTACGACGTCGAGGTGCGGCTTCGCGAGGAAGACCGGAACCGGCCGGAAATCATCGGCCGCCTTTTCGTGCCGCGGCACGACGGGGGGCTGGTGCCGCTGGAGAGCGTGGTGAACCTGGTGCCGACCCAGACCGCCTCGCGCATTGACCGCCTCGACCGCCAGCGGCAGGTCAGCCTCCGCGCCGCCGTCGCGCCCGGTTTTGCCCAGGCGGACCGCATCGCCGCGTTGCGCGAGGAAGTGGCCCGGATGGGCCTGCCCACCGGCTACTCGACCACCGTCACCGGCCGGGCGCGCGAACTGGAAACCACCTTCCGCGAGTTCATCTTCGCATTCGCCCTGTCTGTCGTGCTGATGTACATCATCCTGGCCTCGCAGTTCGAAAGCCTCATCCATCCTTTCACCATCCTGTTGTCGTTGCCGCTTTCGGTCCCGTTTGCCTTTATTTCGCTGCTGCTGGCGGGCCAGAATCTCAATCTCTACAGCGCCCTGGGCTTGCTGGTGCTGTTTGGCGTCGTGAAGAAGAACGCCATTCTGCAAATTGACCACATGAACAAGCTGCGCGAAGCGGGGCTGGACCGCCTCAGCGCCATCCTCCAGGGCAATCGCGAGCGGTTGCGTCCCATTCTCATGACCACCTGCACCTTGATTGCCGGGATGCTGCCCCTGGCGCTGGGCACCGGCCCGGGGGCGGAAGAACGCCGCGCGGTGGCGGTGGTGGTGATTGGCGGCCAGACGCTCTGCCTGCTGCTGACGCTCCTGGTCACCCCGGTGGCCTACTCACTGCTGGACGACCTGCGGCTGCGCCGCCGCGCCCGCGCGCCAGCCCCCGACCAGGAACTGGAACCCGCGCGAGCCGCCTGACGGGACGCGCGGGGCTTGTTCCGGGCTGCCGCCGCCCCGCCGCCGTTGGCCGGGGACGTTTTTCCAGCCTGGCTTGGCGGGAGCCTGAAAACGGGTTGGAGCCGGCTTGGGGACTTCACCCCACTCATCCCCGGCGGGAGCCGGACCGGGCTTTCGGGCCGGAGTTTGGGATTGCGCCGGTGGCGGCATTGGCCTAGTTGTGGAGGCCGAACTCCGCGGATACAACGAGTCCAGAAATGAAAGCATTGCGATGGTTTGTGTTGGGGCTGTTGGCGGCGGTTGGCGGCTGGCTCTACCTGTCCAACCAGCAACTGGCGCG
>JARKQH010000357.1 GCA_029974925.1 Verrucomicrobiota bacterium | reverse complement strand
CGACAACTGTCCCGGACCCGTGACGGTGACCTGCACACCCCCCTCGGGCAGCTTCTTCCCGCTGGGCTCGACCGTGGTCACCTGCACGGCGACAGATGCCTGCGGAAACACCAGCTCGTGCTCCTTCACCGTCACCATCGTCAACGGCGCCTTGTGGGTCACCCTCCCCCGCGGCACGCCCGACTGTTACGTCCAGCCCCCCGAACCCGCCGTGCCGGGACCGTGTCTGACCGGCGCCTACCCCGGCGGCTTCTGGAAGAACTTTGATGACCCGACCGTCAACCGCTGGGTCGGCGTGACGTGGAACTTCCCGTTGTCGTGGAACATCCTGGCGGCCCAGCTCGGCACCCGCCTGCGGCCGCCGGTCAACGGCTGTGCGGGCATTTCCGACAACGATACGATCAGCCTCGGGCTGACCAGTTGCGGCCCGCCGGCCTGGCTGTGGAGCCGCTACCTGGGCAGTGGCAACTCCAGCGCCGGGCTGTTCCCCTTCCAGTGGTGCAGCGGCAGCGGCTGCAATCACAGCTTGATTCTCAACCTGGCCGCCCTGCCCCTGGCCCCCAGCGGCACGCTGAGTCTGCTGCCGCACCTCAACAGCGCCAAGCGCCTGGACATGTTCGTGCAGGACGACTCCACGGTGGACTTTGCCGCGTTGCGCGTCTTGCGCTGTCTGCCCTGGCATCAGGTGGGGGGCCTGGATACTACGCTGAACAACGCCCGCCTCATTCACGCTCCCCAGGCCTGGGTGCTGGCTCCGGAACAGCCCGGCGCCCCCTTCGGCGCCGACTTTGCCCTGGGCCGCACACCGGGCGTGCTTCTGCCCATCGAGCCGTTGTCCCTGGCCGGGCATCCCGGAGCCTGGCTCGAATTTGAAACGCTGAACCAGGAGGACGCCCCCGGCATCGGGCTGCGGCTGGAAGTCGGCGACGACGGCGTGGGCCGGGTCATCCTGAGCCGGCTGCCGGCGCTCGTCACCAACCTCCAAATCGAGCTGAGGGTGGAACGCGATGGCCTCGCCCTCCAAGAGCTCCCGCCGAAGCCGGTGAACGCTGGCGACTTGCTGGCCACCTTCGATCTGGCTGACCAATGCACCGAGCTGGGCGTGCTGGACGGCGCCGAACTGCGCAGCAGCATGCTCAGTCGGGAGGAAGACGGTTCCACCCACACTTACACGCTGCGGGCACGGCTGTGCTGCGGCGACTTGGACGGCGACGGTCGTTCCGACGACGCCTGGAGTGGCGCACGGCTGATGGCTGCCGGCGTGCCGGAACTGCCGCTGCAGACGCCGGGCCTGCAACTGCGCGGCATCGAAAAGAAGGACATCCGGCGCGGCATGGTCATTGCCAAACCCGGCAGCATTACGCCACACATCCTGGTCCAGGACGACCAGATCGTGGCCACGCCGCTGGACTTGGAGACCGGCCAGGCCGGCCTGCGACTCTCCTTCCCGCCGACGACCGAGCTGCGCTGGCGCCCCAGCTTCTTCGATGTGTTCGTCGAGGAGCCAATCTGGGAGTTCGGAACGAACGGCGTTGCCCGAAAGCAAAAGCAGTGGCTGCCCGCCAACTTCCGGTTGCGCATTGACGGATTGGACGAAGCCATCGCGCGCCAGGCCGTGACGGAATTCGAGCAGGGCACCAACGGCCTGTGGACCCTCACCCTCCCCGAAGTGGGCCAGCCCACCGAAGGCCAGGTTCAACAGGTCATTCTCAAAGGGCCGGCCGGGCAGACCGCCCTCTCTCCCCAGCCCGCGCCGGCCGGCGGCGTGCTGCTGGGCCAATGTCCGGAGCTGCCCCCCACCCGCGCGGCCCGGCTCAGCGACCCCCAGGAGCGGTTATTGACTTGCCGCTTCGTCTGGCCGCGACCGGTCCTGTTCCAGGCGGCCGATGGCGCCTCCATCCAAGCCATCGCGCTGGAAATCCTCTGGCGGCTGCCCGAGGGCGCGGCAGACAGCCTGAGCGGCCTGGGATTGGAAGCCACAGGCGCCGGCGCGCTGGCCCTTGGCGGCCTGGAGTTCGGTCCGCAGGACCGTGGTCTGCGCGTCTCGTTGGGCGACGACGACGGCGATGGCCGCCCGGATGTCATCCAGGTCCAGTCCGACGGGGTCGGGGGTATCCTCGAGGAAGCGCCCACCCCACAAGGACCCTGGACCCCGGTTCTTGATCAATTCGAACAGGGGGCGGGCAGTTACTCCATTCCCCTCCCCCTCCCAGGCCCGGACAACCCCGCCCGCTTCTTCCGCGTGCGGTATTAGCCACCCCGCCCCCGCGCGGTCAGGCACACGCCGGCATGTCCGGAACGTCTGTTTCGGCACCGGCTGCCAACGGGTCCAAGGGGGGCGCCCGCGTGCGCCCCCCCCCTTGGACCCCGCGCCGCCCGGGCTGTCGGTTCCCGCTCTTTGCCAAACACCGCCAGCCTCTGCGGGGGGTGGCCCTTTCCAAACGTCCGGCCCCCCGGCCCCAACAGCTCGGTGCCGGACGCTGCCCCGCGTCGCGACAAGGACTCCGCTCCGGCCGGCGCCCGTCTCCCGGACGGACCGAGGAATTCGCCGGAAAAAAGGCCCGGTCCAGTTGACGGACAGCCGACTACCGTACATTTGTATGCGTAATATGGTCCGTTAGTTTATCTTTTAGCCGGGTCCGTTTTCTGTGGCGGGTGCCGTCGTCTCGATGAGCGGCGGGCCATTGCGCGTGAAGCTCGTGCCCCCGAACCGGCGAACCGGCCGCGAGGGAGCGGAGGCCGGCCGCCGCGTGCTCAACTGAACAAGAAATCCCATGAACCCTGTGCCATCCAAAGTTCGAACCCTGGCTGAAATCGCCGTGTTGAAGTGTGCCCCGCCGTGCCGCGGCGCCGGCCTGGCTGTTTGCTTTCTGCTTTCCGTTTTCTGCTTTTCCGCCGCTGCACAAACCACCGCCTTCACCTACCAGGGGCGCCTCGAGGTCAACGGTTTGCCGGCCAACGGCCTCTACGATTTCGGCTTCGGCGCATGGAATGCCCCCACCGGCGGGGCGCAACTGGCCGGCGTCAATTTCGTCACCGCCGTGCCGGTGAGCAACGGGCAGTTCACCACCACCGTGGATTTTGGCCCGGGGCTGTTCACCGGCGGCGACCTCTGGCTGCAAATCCTGGCGCGCCCCAACAACTCCGGCAGTTACACCACCCTCTCGCCGCGCCAGCGTTTCACCAGCGCACCCTACGCGGTGCATGCGGCCACGGCGGTCAGCGCCGGCATCAGCGCCACCGCCTTTGGCAGCGTGGTCAGCTTTACCAACGCCGCCAACCAGTTCGCCGGCAACGGGGCGGGTCTGACCAATCTCAACGTCAGCGCCCTGCGCCAATCCGTCGGGAGCCTCACGGTTTGGGGCAATAACGCCTCCGGCCAGGCCAGTCCGCCGGCGGGCTTGAACAACCTCGTGGCGGTGGCCGGCGGTTCCTCACACTCGCTGGCATTGCGGAGCGATGGGACCGTGCTCGCCTGGGGCAACAACTCGTTCAACCAACTGAACATTCCCTTCGGCTTGGCCAACGTCGCGAAAATCGCCGCCGCCTACCGCCAGAACCTCGTGCTGCGCAGCAACGGCACCGTCGTCACCTGGGGCGGCAACGGCACCTCGCTGCCCGCCGGCTTGACCGACATCATGGCCATCGCCCAGGGCGAATACCATGGGCTGGCCGTGCGCAGCAACGGCACGGTGGTGGCTTGGGGCTCGAACACCTACGGCGAAGGCAACGTTCCCGCCGGACTGGTGGCCGTGGCCGTCGCCGCCGGCACCCGCCACAGTGTCGCCCTGCGCAGCAATGGCACCGTCGTCGCCTGGGGCGCCAACACTTCCGGCCAGACCAATGTCCCCCCCGGCCTCAACAACGTCATCGCCATCGCCGCCAACCGCAATCACTCGCTCGCCCTGCGCGGCGACGGCACGGTCGTCGCCTGGGGCAGCAACGACGTCGGGGAAACCGTCGTCCCCGGATGGTTGAACAACGTGACCGCCATCGCCGCCGGTGAAACCTTCAGCATGGCCCGGCGCAGCGACGGCAGCGTGGTGATCTGGGGAAGCACCGAGGGCGGCCTGCAATCCATCCCGGCGGGCGCCACCAGCGTCCTTGCCATCGGCGCCGGCGGCGGACACGCCCTCGCCGTCTCGGGATTGAATTCCGGCGTCGCCCTCCTCCAAGGCGGCAACGTGTTCCAGGGCACCCAGGCCATTCTCAACGGCAACCTCGGCGTCGGCACGGACCGTCCCCAGGCGCGGCTCCATGTCTATGGCGCGGAAAACCCCGTCGTGCTGCGGCTGCACTCCGCCGGGACACCGGGCTTTGGCCGGCTCGAATTTGTCAGCGACCCGCAGGGCAGCGTCAACGAATGGCGGCCCGGCTACATCGAGGCCACTGACGCCGGCGGCTTCACCGGCGGCCTGGCCTTCTACGTCAACGGGACCGGGGCCGGCAGCAAATTCGGCAGCAACGAAGTCATGCGCATCCAGAACGGCCGGGTGGGCATCGGCACCAACAATCCAACCACCCTGCTGCAGGTCGGCAACGCCACCTGCAACGGCACCACCTGGATCAATGCCTCCGACCGCGCTCTGAAGGAAAACTTCCAGCCCGTGGACACTCTCGAAGTGCTCCACAAGGTCGCCGGCCTGCCGCTCAGCGTCTGGAACTACAAGTCGCAGCCGGCTGGCGGCCGCCACCTCGGCCCGACGGCGCAGGACTTCAAAGCAGCGTTTGGCTTGGGCGAAAGCGACACCGGCATCGCCACGGTGGACGCCGACGGCGTGGCGCTGGCGGCCATCCAGGGGCTGAACACCAAATTGGAAAGCGGAAAGCAAAAAGCAGAAATGCGCATGGAGAAGTTGGAGGCGGAAAACGCCGCGCTCAAGGCCCGGCTCGAAAGACTCGAACAACTCCTCAGCCAGCAGCTCAACCAGAACGAGAAATGAAAAGTCCGAAATTCGAAATCCGAGGCCCGAAACCTGAACCCAGCCTGCGCACGGCGCGAAGCGTCTTGGAGTGCGGCAGCCCTCTGCCGCTTTTCCACCCGCCTGTCCAACGCGCCAGCGGCCTGGCGCACTCCAAGACCTGGCGGGGGTGTGGAGGTTTGCTCCGTCTCACGCTGTTCCTTTCAGCTTTCAGCTTTCAGGTTTCAGCTTTTGCCCAGAGCTACTCCATCCCCTGGCACACCCTTGACGGCGGCGGCGGCACCAGCACCGGCGGCGTCTATTCCGTCTCCGGCACCATTGGTCAGCCCGATGCTGGCGGGCCGATGACCGGCGGTCCATTCACCCTCACTGGCGGGTTCTGGGCGCTGCCCGCCGCCATCCAAACCCCCGGCGCGCCCACCCTCACCATCACGCCGGCCAGCCCGGGCTGGGCTACCGTCTCCTGGTCGCCCGCCACCGGCACGAATTGGGTCCTTCAACAAGCCCTGGCCGTGACCGGTTCCTGGACCAATTCCCCCACTGTCTGGACCAACCCCGGCCCGGTCCCGGCCCCGCTGCCGGCGCGGTTCTACCGCCTGTTCAAACCCTGATGCCATCCGACATTGAAAACCCGAATCCCCCATGAAAACCCGACACACCCTTCATGTCGCCAGCCTCGCGCTGGCATCCTCCTTCCTCCTTCCTCCTTCAGCCTTCGCCCAAACCACCGTCTTCACCTATCAAGGGCGGCTGGACACCAGCGGTGCGCCCGCCAGCGGCACCTACGACCTGACGTTCACACTCTACAGCGTGGCCAGCGGCGGCACGGCCGTCGCCGGGCCGCTGACCAACAGCCCGGTCGGCGTAAGCAATGGTTTCTTCACCGTCACGCTTGACTTTGGCGCGGGGGTGTTCACCGGCGCGGACCGCTGGCTGGAAATCGCCGTCCGTACCAACGGCGGCGGCGCGTTCACTCCCCTCTC
>JARKQH010000330.1 GCA_029974925.1 Verrucomicrobiota bacterium | reverse complement strand
GGTCAAGCCCGGCTCCATCGGCAAGCCCTGCCCGGGCTGGGACATCGTGCTGCTGGACGGCAAGGGCAAGCCCTGCCCCCCCGGCGAGGAGGGCGAGATCTGCATCCGCCTGGGCGACGGCAAGCAGCTGGGCCTGTTCGAGGGCTACCTCTACGAGCCCGAGAAGACCGCCTCGGTGATGTTCGGCGGCTTCTACCACACGGGCGACAAGGCCTGGATGGACGAGGACGGATACATCTGGTTCCTGGGCCGCAACGACGACCTCATCAAGTCCAGCGGCTACCGCATCGGACCCTTCGAGGTGGAGAGCGCCCTGGTCACCCACCCGGGCGTGGTGGAGGCGGCCGTGACCGGCGTGCCCGACCCCGAGCGCGGCCAGGCCGTGAAGGCCACGGTGGTGCTGGCCCCGGGCTTCGAGGCCTCTCCCGAGCTGGCCAAGGACATCCAGGACCACGTGAAGAAGGTCACCGCGCCCTACAAGTATCCGCGCATCGTGGAGTTCGTGGCGGAGCTGCCCAAGACCATCAGCGGCAAGATCAAGCGCGCCGAGATCCGCGCGAAGGACGAAGGCAGGAAGCCCGAGCCCACCATCTAGCGCCTGAGCGCTGAGCCGCATGCGACGCCGCGTCCCCCGGGACGCGGCGTTTTTTTGTTTCCGAAGGGGAGCGCCCCGGAAAGCCGGGCGTCTGCCGAGTTTATTCGTGGCACGCGTCCACAAGGCCGGAGCGGAAACAGGCGTGGAGCCGGCCGATGCTCAGATACCGGCGACGGCAGGAAGCAGGGGGCGGGCGTGAACGCGGCCTGCCGGGGTGCCGCT
This sequence comes from Verrucomicrobiota bacterium, assembly GCA_029974925.1. GTDB lineage: Bacteria > Verrucomicrobiota > Verrucomicrobiia > Limisphaerales > UBA8199 > JARKQH01. Next base: position 351 of record JARKQH010000330.1, on the reverse strand, counting down.
GCGGGAAGGTTTCCTTGGGCGGGGCAGGGCTGGCGTATCGCCGCGCTCCGTAGGGTTGTCCAGTGTGCCGATTTTTAAGATTGTTTTCTCAACACCCCGAAAACACAGAGTTAGCTGTTGATCCTGGGCTTGTGTACGAAATCGGTCTGATAGCTGGCATGTGAAAAAAAGAATCATTGCAGGAAAATGTTGGCAATGACGCCTGTTTGGTGCTACGCATTCTCCAAAAGAAACAGCATTTGCGTCCGTGTGCCGCTGGCAGGCGAGACAACAACACGTGGCTTCCTGGGAGGCGATGCAGAGGCTCTTTTTTCCGATTAATAAGGCGTGCCGAAGTGCAATCGAGAGAGT
>JARKQH010000324.1 GCA_029974925.1 Verrucomicrobiota bacterium | reverse complement strand
ATCACCCGCCGCGAATTTCCCGGCAAGGTGCGGCGCGTCGAGTATGCCCTGACCGACACGGGCCGAAAGCTGGCGGCCATCATCGAGCAAATCCGCGACTTGGACGAAGCCCACGCGCAACGCGGCGAGGGTCACAACGGTTGAGCGGCAAAGCGGGGCAACGCCTGCCCGACCCGCGCAACACCGCTGAAGCCTTCGCTCAGGCTGGGGCCTGAACAACCGCCGCGCCCTGCCGTTGCGGGGGAGCTTGCGGCGCCGCCCGGGCCCGACGGACCTTCCCATTTCCAAAAATCCCGCGGCGGTCGCTTTACAAGCCGGCCACGGCATGTTAGGTTTGCCTCATTAGTCCTATGAATGCGCTAGTTAAGCTGCGTTTTTTGGACCCAGTCCGATGTTCTGTCCCTTGCCTGCCGACCCGGCGCCCCCGCCGCCCACACCCGCCCCCGCACCAGCCTCCTCGGCTGGTCCTCCGGCCCACGGGCCCCGCGGCCGGACCCCTCCCGGCGCCAGCGCGCAGATCAAGCCGAGCTCACTCCGCCCCTCGATTCAAACCCCGACCGTTCACGCCGCCTTAAGACAAAACCACTACGCAATTCAGAGCAGCCATGAAAAACCAGCAATCCGACATCGAAGTGACAAACGCAACTCACAGCCCGAAACCCGAACTCAGCCTGCGCACGGCGCGGAGCGTCTTGGAGTGCGGCAGCCCTCTGCCGCTTTTCCACCCGCCTGTCCAACGCGCCGGCGGACTGGCGCACTCCAAGACCTGGCGGACTTTCCACGCGCTGGGCCTGCTGCTTTCAGCCTTCCTCCTTCCTCCTTCATCCTTTGCCCAGTCCTACAGCATCCCGTGGTTCACCATTGACGGCGGGGGCGGCTCCAGCACCGGCGGGCCGTTTAGCTTGAGCGGCACCATCGGCCAGCCCGATGCCGGCGGGCCGATGACCAACGGCCAGTATTCCATCACCGGTGGATTTTGGGCGTTGCCGCAAGCCGTGCAGACCGAGGGCGCGCCCACGCTCACCATCGCGCCCGCCACTCCGGGTTTTGCCACCGTGTCGTGGACGCCCCCCACCGGCACGAACTGGGTCTTGCAGGAACGCCTCAACCTGACCACTGGCGCGTGGACCAGTTCCCCCAGCGGCTGGACCAATCCCGTCACCGTCCCGGCCACGCTGCCGACGAAGTTCTACCGCCTGTTCAAACCATGAGAATCGCCCAACACCGTGAAACCAAACGCTGGCGACGGCCGTCATTTTTCACCATAAAACAGTTCAGTGCGTTGTCCGTCTTGGGATCCTTCGTCGTAACCGCCATCCTTGTCTCCGGCCTGCCGGCCGGGGCTTCCGAGTGGTCGGGCGAGTTTGCCCTGCCCAAGGTCGCCACCAATTCCACCTGCCAGGGCGGCGTGCCCAACAACATGACCGTGCTCACCAACGGCCGCGTTTACCTCGTCTTCAAGGAAACCACCAACAGCATCGGGCGCTTCAAGTTCGCCTGGTCCGACGACCACGGCACCAACTGGGCCGCGCCGCTCCCGTTCAATCCCCAGCCCGCCGCGCCCCCGTCCGGCCTGCCCAGCCTCGCCGCCGATGCCACCGACCGGCTGCACTTCTGCTGGTCCTCCGGCACGTCCATCCACTACGCCGGACTCGACCCCGCCACGCACGTTTTCTCCGAATACACCTTGATCACCAATGCCGGCAAAAACATCGCCTTCAACCAAATCACCGCCGACCGCTCGAACCGGCTCCATGTCATCTGGCACACCGGCAACGCCGAGTCCTCCTCCGACACCGCCGAGGTCTGGTATGCGCAACGGCCCGCCGGCGCCACGAACTTCAACGCCCCCGTCATGCTCAGTCAAGACGACGGCTTCCATTCCGCCTTCCCCAGCGCGGATTGCTCCGGCGCCAGCGGCGAACTCCTCGCCGTCGCCTGGCGCGACACCACCGCCAATCCTTACACCGCCGGCTCGGATTGGAACATCAAGTGCCGCGTGAGCACCAACGCCGGCGCGAGCTGGAACGCCGAGCTAACCCTCGCCTCCGGCGCGCATCGTCAATTCGACCCGCTGCTGGTGGTGGACCGCAACGACGTCATCCACGTGGCCTTCCACGCGTATCCCGCCCCGCCCGCCGCGCCAAACTCCAACTACATCTCCCTCGCCTTCTCGACCGACGCCGGCCTCACCTGGCAAAACGCCTACGGAACGAACGGCTTTGCCCGCCTCTCGCCGACGGACGAAAATCATTCGCTCTGCAAGGCCGCCTACGATTACGCCCACGACATCGTCTGGTATTTTTGGAAGAAGCGCGTGGGCAGCGCCGAAGACCTCGTGGGCGTGGGCGTCTTCCGCCGCGGCCAGCACGTCAGCGCCATCGAAAACCTCACCGACCTGGCCGGCGGCGCGGCGGCGTTTCACAACTTCGCCGTCGGGCCGGACGGCCGCCTGCGCGCCCACTACAACCGCAGCACCGTCACGCCCGCCAACCCCTTCGACCAGGCCACCATCTTCTATCGCGAACGCAACCTGCCCGCCGCCCTGACGCCCACCATCACGCACCTGGCGCTCACCAGTGCCGCAGCCACGATCACCTGGCCGAGCGAATTTGCCGTGAACTACACCGTGCAGACCTCCACCAACCTGACCGACTGGAGCGCCGCGCCCGGACTGCACACCGGCACCGGCGATCCCCTCACCGCTACCGCGACCAACGACACCGCTGCCGCCCAATTCTTCCTCCGCCTCCGCGCCGAGCGGTGAGGCGACCGTCACGCTTGCAGTTCGCTTGGCGTGGTGGCCGTAACTCTGGCACCGCCGCGATGCCGCGCTCGTGTCCCTTTTGGCGTGCCCCTGCAAACAACCGGTTCAGGGCTCGGCCGGCGCGCTTGGATCCGGCGGGGGCCACTGAACGCCGGCCAGTTCCCTGGGCAGTTGCTTCGGATCGGTCGGGTAGATGAGCGTAAGGTCCACGCCCGTGGACTTCGAGCCTCGCAGGAATTCCAACTCCGCCGGCGCGCCGACAATCAGCCAGAGCACCTCGGCGTCCGTGTCGTTGAACACCTGCCGCAAGTGATCCGGCCCGACCAGCACGCCGCCATGGCGCGGCACGGTAAGCGTGGCATCGCCCGCCCGCATCCGGCCCGGGGTGGCGGAGCTTGCAGCGTCGCCCGGGTCGGCGGGCCTTCCCGCGACCAAAAATCCCGCAGCGGGCGCTTTACAAGCCGGCCACCGCATGTTAGGTTTGCCTCATTAGTCCTATGAATGCGCTAGTTAAGCTGCGTTTTTTGGACCCAGTCCGCCGTTCTGTCCCTTGCCTGCCGGCCCGGCGCCCCCGCCGCCCAAACCCGCCCCCGCACCAGCCTCCTCGGCTGGTCCTCCGGCCCGCGGGCCCCGCGGCCGGACCCCTCCCGTCACCAGCCCGGCGATCGCGCTGAGCGCACTCCGCCCCTCGATTCAAAGCCTGACCTTTCACGCCGCCTTAAGACAAAACCACTACGCAATTCAGAGCAGCCATGAAAAACCAGCAATCCGACATCGAAGTGACAAACGCAACTCACAGCCCGAAACCCGAACTCAGCCTGCGCACGGCGCGGAGCGTCGTGGAGTGCGGCGGCCCTCCGCCGCTTTCCCACGAGTCTGCGCAGAGCGCCAGAGGACTGGCGCACTCCAAAACCTGGCGGTCACTCCGCTCTTTCGGGCTTCTGACCTCCGCCCTGTGCCTTCCGGCTTCTGCCCAATTCGCCATCCCCTGGCACACCATTGACGGCGGCGGCGGCACCAGCACCGGCGGCGTCTATTCCGTCTCCGGCACCATTGGCCAGCCCGACGCCGGCGGGCCGATGACCGGCGGTCCGTTCTCCCTCACCGGCGGCTTCTGGGCGCTGCCCGCCGCCGTGCAAACCCCCGGCGCGCCCACCCTCACCATCACGCCGGCCAGCCCGGGCTGGGCTACGGTCTCCTGGTCGCCCGCCACCGGCACGAATTGGGTCCTTCAACAAGCCCTGGCCGTGACCGGTCCCTGGACCAATTCCCCCACTGTCTGGACCAACCCCGTCACCGTCCCGGCCACGCTGCCGGCGCGGTTCTACCGCCTGTTCAAACCCTGATGCCATCCGACATTGAAAACCCGAATCCTCCATGAAAGCTAGACACACCCTTCATGTCGCCAGCCTCGCGCTGGCTTTGTCCTTCATCTTTCATCCTTCAGCCTTCGCCCAAACCACCGCCTTCACCTATCAAGGGCGGCTGGACACCAGCGGGGCGCCCGCCAGCGGCAGTTACGATCTGCGCTTTGCGATTTACGATGCCGCCAGCGGCGGCACGGCAGTCGCCGGGCCGCTGACCAACAGCCCGGTCGGTGTAAGCAATGGTTTCTTCACCGTCACGCTTGACTTTGGCGCGGGGGTGTTCACCGGCGCGGACCGCTGGCTGGAAATCGCCGTCCGTACCAACGGCGGCGGCGCGTTCACTCCCCTCTCGCCCCGCCAGCCGCTCACGCCGGCGCCCTATGCGATTTACGCCGCCGGCGCGGACGCGGCGGGGCTCACCGGCGCACTCCCGTCGGGGGCGCTGAGCGGCGGCTACTTCAATCCCGTGCAGTTCACTGACCCGGGCAACCTGTTTGCCGGCACATTCGTTGGCGATGGCTCCGGCCTGATCGGGGTGAACGCCGCCCAGCTCGGCGGCAAACTCCCCTCCGACTTCTGGCAGCTTGCCGGCAACGCGGGCACCACCGCGTCGGATTTCGTCGGCACCACGGACAACCAGGCCCTCGAGCTGCGAGTCAACCGCGCCCGCGCCCTCCGGCTCGAGCCGCGGCCCGGCACCCCCAATCTCCTCGGCGGCAGCGGGGTCAACACGACCGCCCCCGGGGTTTCAGGTGTGGCGATTGGGGGCGGCGGCCGCGCCGGCTTGCCCAACCTGGCGCTGGGCGACTTCAGCGTGATTGGCGGCGGGGCGGGCAACACCGCGGCTCTCGAAGCCGTGGTGAGCGGGGGGATCAGCAACTCGGCGACGGGCCTGCGGGCCTTCGTGGGGGGCGGCGTGTCGAATGCGGCGACCAACGGCCTGGCCGTCGTCGCCGGCGGGGGGCTGAACCTGGCTGGCGGCATGGCCTCGGTGGTTGCGGGTGGCGGCGGCAAGGACCCCAATTTTGGCACGGACGTGCCGAATCACGCCTTGGGCTCCTGGAGCGCCGTGGGCGGCGGCCGGGAAAACGTCGCCGCCGGTGAATCCGCCACGGTCAGCGGCGGAGAGCGCAACGAAGCACGGGGCCGGCAGGCCACCGCCAGCGGAGGCGTCGGCAACCAATCGCTGGGCGAATTCTCGACCGTGGGAGGAGGCGCATTCAATACCGCGGACTTCCCCGCCTCGACCGTCAGCGGCGGCCAGGAGAACGCCGCCCTCAACCAACACGCCACCGTCGGCGGCGGAGTGGGAAATTACGCTTTAGGCGACAAGGCCACCATTGGCGGGGGCGCCAACAACTTGAGCACCGGCCCTTTCGCCACCGTACCCGGCGGCCGGCAGGCCAACCCCACCCAGCACGGTCAACTCGCGCACGCGGGCGGCATGTTCATGAACCCCGGCGATGCCCAGCACTCGGTCTTTGTCCTCCGCGCCCGGACCGACGTGGCCGTGCCCAAAGCCTCGCTGACCCTCGACGGGGCCGGCACGCCGCTCAAAATCGAGCCCAATCGTTCTCTCACGTTCGACATCCTCCTCGTGGCCCGGGCCGAACCGCCTCTCACCGATTCGGCCGGCTATCGTTTCCAGGGCGTGGTCAAGAACGCCGGGGGGATTGCCGTGTTTGTGGGTCCCCCCCTGGCCACCACCCTCGGCACCGATGTCGCCCTCTGGTCCGCCACCCTGCAAGTGGCCGGCGACGCCTTGGTGCTCAACGTGGATGGCGGCGCCCTCGCCGGCTATCCCGGCGCGGTGCGCTGGGTCGCCCGCGTGGACGCGGCGGATGTTTCCTGGTAGGCCTGCCCCGCGCAAAATCCTCCTTCATTTTCCTGAACCCGCCCCAAACCAAAATCAAAAACAAACAAACCTGAATCATATATGAAAACCAACCCCACCCTCCACGTCGCCTGTCTCGCGCTGGCCTCCTCCTTCCTCCTTCATCCCTCAGCCTTCGCCCAAGGCACCGCCTTCACCTACCAGGGCCGGCTGGACGAAAGCGGCCAGCCGGCAACGGGCCTCTACGACTTCCGCGCCCAGGTTTACAACCGCGCCACCGCCGGCGAGCCGGGGGATGCGCTCGTCTCCTCGACGCTCACCTTCACCGCCGTGCCGGTGTCCAACGGCCTGTTCACCCTGACGCTGGACTTCGGCGCGACGCCCTTCAACGGCGAAGCGCGGTGGCTGTGGCTCGCGGTGCGCACGAACAACGCCCTGAATTACACCACGCTCACGCCGCGCCAGGCCATCACGCCCACGCCGTACGCCCTGTTGTCCGGCCGGCTCTCGGGCCAGGTGTCCGCCGCGCAAGTGACCGGCACGGTGTCGGTGGCCACGTTGCCCACCGGCGGCAACTGGGCGTTGACCTCGACGCTTACCTTGGACACGCCCACGCTGGCGGTGGACCCGGTCAACAACCGCGTCGGCATCGGCACGGCCAGCCCGGCCTGGCCGCTCCACCAGGTCGCCGCCCAGGGCGTGGTCCGCGTGGATTCCACCGCGAACGCTTTCGGGTCGGTCCTCGAGCTGCGCAACAACACCGCGTCGCCCACCTACCTGGGCGCCATCAATTTTAACAATGCCGCCGCGGCCTACCCCGGCCAGATCGGCTATCGGGCTGACGACTCCCTGACCTTCCGCACGGCGGGCGCGGACCGGATGCGCCTGGACAACGCCGGCCGGCTCGACGTGACCGCCCCCAGCTCATCCGTGTCGCTCAACGTCGTGGATTCCATCCCGCCCTTCTCCTTCTTCCGCGGCCTCAAGGCCACCAGCGACTCGCTCTTCGGCACGGCCATCCTCGGGATCAGCAGTGACGGCACGGCCATCTCCGGCGCCAGCGCCAACGGCCTGGCCGGGAACTTTTCCGGCGCCGTCCAAATCAATTATGCGTCGCCCTTCGACAAGCCGCACCTGCTGTTGAAAGACCCGGCGGACGCCGGATTCGCGCGGTTGCGGATGCAGACCGGTTCCCGGCCGTTCTGGGACCTCGCGATGGGCGGAGACAACTCGGTGCGCTTTTTCGCCGAAGGCAACGGCGACGTCATGGTGCTCAACACCAACGGCCAGCTCTATGTCAACGTGCTAACCATCCGCGGCGGCGCGGACATTGCGGAGCCGTTCCAAATGTCGCAGCCGGACCTGCCCAAAGGCGCCGTGGTGGTCATTGACGAGGAACACCCGGGCCATTTGAAGCTAAGCTCCGAGCCCTACGACCGCCGCGTGGCGGGGATTATCAGCGGCGCGGGCGGCGTCAACCCCGGCCTCAGCCTCAGCCAGACCGGCGTGGTCGAAGGGGACCAACCCGTCGCGCTGACCGGCCGCGTTTATGTTCAGGCCGACACGTCCAATGGCCCCATCAAGCCCGGCGACCTCCTCACCACCTCCACCTCGCCCGGTCATGCCATGAAGGTGACCGACCACCACCGCGCCCAGGGCGCCACCCTCGGCAAGGCCATGACCCGGCTGGATGAGGGCGAGGGACTGGTGTTGGTGCTGGTGGCTCTGCAATGACCAGGGAGGGCCGACCATGAACACACGATTCTTCCTGATCGCCCTGGGTGTCGGGGGCCTGGCGGCCGCGTTGACCGCCCCCGCCCAGACGATTGACTTGCGGCTCTCCGTCAAGATTATCGTCCACCCCACCACCGGCGCCCGGCCCGCGGGGGTCACGCCGCAACTGTTCACCAACGCCGTCCAGGCCGCCAACGCATGGATGGCGGGTTATTGGCGCGGCCACCGCTACCGGCTCACCGAGGTGGCGGAGATCGGCGGCCCGGCGCAAGGCGGGACCAACGGACCCAGCAAGTGGTTCGGGCGCGACCCGCGGGAAGCCAGCGATGGCACGTGGCAATCGTTTCAAGCCGACGTGCAGAGCAGCGGCCTTTATCTGCTGCGGAACGATGCGCTGAATTACTACGTCACCAGTCCCACGAACTGGAACACGGGCGGCGCCGCGCCCTTTCCCTGGGAAGCGCCGGCCTGGATTGCCGCCTGGGGCATTGTCAACGACGGGCCCTTCTGGGTGGTTCACGAGTGCGGCCACTTTTACGGCCTGGTCCACACGCACGGCGGGTGCGGCTGCCCCTCAACCAGCGGCTGCACCTTCCTGAACGGCTACTGGGTGGGCGACGACGGGTTGACTGACACGTTGAAGGAAGCGGCCGGCGACTTCTGCTTCACCAACATCAACCAGCTCACGCTGGCCAATTTCAACAAGTGGTTCACCAACTGCTCCCCCGCCGAGCAGACCCTGGCGATCAACACCTTTTCCAACGTCATGTCCTACCA
>JARKQH010000321.1 GCA_029974925.1 Verrucomicrobiota bacterium | reverse complement strand
ATCGGGGTACCCCGCCAGGCAGACAATTTTTATGCCCAGCTCGTCGGCGCGGCTTTTGAGTTTCTTTCGCGCCTCGGCGTCGTAATCCAGCGGCGAGACGTGGGGCCGCTTGGCCATGAGTTCCACGTGGCGGAAGCCCAGGTCGCGCGCCTTCTGGAGGAACTGGTCGGGGGTCAACTGCGCCTGGCCGCGCCAGACGCCGGCATAACTCACCGAGTGAAGCACCGGAGTAAAGGACCACGGGGGAGCGGGGGTCTGCGCTTTCGCATTCGTGGCGGCCGCCAGGGCGGCTGCCATCAGAGCCAGGGCAACGGGGCGGGGATTCATAGGCGTCGTTCAGCTCAAGGGATGGTTTGCGGACAAACGGGCATCGTGTGTGCAAAACCTTTAGCAGGCCCGGCACGGCCGTCAACGGGGAAAGCCTGAACCCAATGAAAGTGCCCTGGCCATCCTGCGCGGCATTGAAGCGGCCTGACCCTCCGGGCCAACTTCCCAAGCGGGAGACTCCGCCCGCCTTTGGAAGGAATCGCGGCCCGAAATCAGGTTTCCCTCGCCGGGGCGCCGGGGGTAGTCTGGGCGCATGGAAAAGCCAGACCAGTTGCGCGAGTTGTTTCGAATGCAGAAGGCGCTCAATGAGCGCATCGGCGTCCGCACCGAGGGCATGACCGACGAGGACCGGGCCAAGTGGCTGTTGAATTATTGCCGGGCCATGTCCCAGGAAATCGCCGAGCTGACCGACAGTGTGCCGTGGAAGTGGTGGGCCAAGTACCAGAAGTTTGACGAGCAAAACGCCCGGGTCGAGGTGGTGGATTTGTTCCATTTCCTCATCAGCCTGGCCCAGGTGCTGGGCATGAGCGCCGATGACGTGTTCAACGCGTATGTGAAAAAGAACGAGGTGAATTTCAAACGCCAGGAAACCGGTTACACGGTGAAGGACGAGGAGGACTCCAGACATATATGAGAGCGTCCGCGGCCACATCGGCGGGTGAGGGCGGCGCGGGCCGCTCGCGCCCGGGAAGGCGAACCGCCGCGAAAGGACCCGCGCCGGTCCCGGCGCGCTGGCGCGGGGAGGTGGCGCGCATCCTGATTACCGAGGCCGAGCTTGCCCGGCGCATCCGCCAGCTTGCCCGGGCCATCGAGCGGGACTTTGCCGGCCGCGAGATGGTGGTGGTGTCGCTGTTGAGCGGGACGGTGATGTTCCTGGCGGACTTGAT
>JARKQH010000315.1 GCA_029974925.1 Verrucomicrobiota bacterium | reverse complement strand
GAATTTGCTTTTTGCGCACCTGCATGTACTCAGCGCTGCGCGGGTGAGGGAGAATTGGTTTTCGGACTCACCAAGCATGACGCGATCCTGCCAGAGCACAGTCCGGGGTGTCGACACCCAATTTAAGCGTTTTTCGTGGGGGGCCGGGCTCTGGCTGGCGCGCTTTGAACTGGTTTTTGGGGGGGGCCAAGCGCGTGATCGCGCCGGGAGCAATCGGGGCGGCCATAGCTCGGGCCGAAGGGCGCAGCGGCCGGGCACACTTCGTCGTGGCCCAGCCCGAAGCGGCGGCGTTTGTCAGTCGGTTAACACGTTTTCGTAGTCAGGGGTCGGATCGACATCGTCACACGGTTCGTAGGTGTATGGACCCGGCACGCCCTGTGGTGGCGGTCTGGGTGGCGGGTCGTGCCAGGCGCCCAGATGCCGGAGGATTTTCTCGACGACGCGAGGATCGTCAATGACGGCGATAATGCGCATCGGGTTCTGGCAGACCGGGCAGCGGAGGGGGTCCACGTGCCAGACCCGGAGGATGAGGTCGCGCCAGCGTTTGGAGGGCAGTTTGAGCGGCGGGGGCGGAGAGACGCCCGGGCGGCGAATCACCAGTTGGGGCGGCAGGGAGCGCTGGCGGACGCCGCGCATTTTGTTGGAGTACCAGCCGTAGTAACGGACCATCTGGGCGCCTTTGTTGGGGATGTGCTGGGTGATGGCGGCCAGGAAGTCGGTGGGGGAGAAGACCTCGAAGTTTCGGTTGATTTTGGCATTGAGACGGGAGCGGTAGATGACCAGGTCGCCGGGCGACTCCAGCGTCATCTTTTCGACAGAGAACGGGTTGCGGAGGATGTATTGGGCGAGGTCTTGGAGGTCGGCCTTGTTTTCCGGAGGGACGCGCTGGCCGGCGTGGAGGTTGAACCCGCTGTGTTTCCAGGAGTAAAGGACCTGCACCCGTTCCACAGGCAGCAACTTTTCTTCGACCAACAGGTTGATGACCTTGGCGCGGAACAGTTCCTCCAGCGGTTTGAGGGGCGTCTCGGGCAGCGGAAGGAAGGCCGGACGGGCTTTAGGCGGGAGGCGGGAGCCTGGAGTGGGCGCTTGGGGTGGCTGGGGCGGGGCGCCTCGGAGGAAGAGGCCATCGGCCACGAGGGCGTGGACATGGGGATGGAAGTCCAGGTATTCGCCGAAGGTATGAAGGGTCAGGACGATGCCGGGGATGCCATTGGGGCAGTCCAGGGCGGTGCGGAGGTATTGGGCCAGGCACTCGTGGGTCAGGGCGCAGAGCCGCTTGAGGAGGTGGCGATGGCGCTGGAAGTAAGGCCGCAGCATTCTGGGCATGGCCAGGACGTAGTGCCGGTGGGGCACGGGCGCCAACACGGCGTCGATGATAAACCGGGCGGTCGTTAGAACGTGCTTCTGGTGGCAGGAGGGGCAGAACCAGCGGCTCTTGCAGGAGAAGGCCAGGAGGTATTCGTGCTCGCAGTGGTCGCACCGAATCCGGGCAAAGCCGCGCTCGAGGTTGCCGCAGTCGAGGAATTTGTGGACCACCTCGGGAATGATGGGGCGGAGGAAGCCATAGCGGGGCTGGTATTGCTCCGGATAAACCTCCTCGAACTCGGCATAGTGGCGGTGAGCGCACTGCCAGAGCGGGGACTGTTTGGGATTTCTGGCGCGATAGAGTTGCATGGCCCAGCGGTGTCAGGCGGTGCGGGGCGGCCTGGCCCCGCCTATATGTGGACATGTGAACAGTATTGGATGTGTGTCCAGTATCGGGAAAGGAAACCTTATTCACCGACTGTTCACTGACTTATTCACTCCGTGCGGGACTCGCGCGCAGAAGGCGGCTCACTTTCCTACGTTACCACTTACCCCATCCTGAGGATGCGAGATGAACCCAAGTTCCAGACTGGTCCAGGACGTGACGGAGTCGTTCAGCCGCCCGTGGGATTCGTTTTGTCTCGTGCCCGCACCTGGCATCCCCGGGGCCGTGCTCCGCCTGAGCCGTCAGCCCTATTTCTGCGGCGAGGGTAAACCGCAGCGGTGTGCCGGTTTGGACGAACGTCACGGTGACGGCTGGCATGGCGACCACGTCCCCGCGTTCAAGGGGTTGCCGTTGGCGGAGTCCCAGGGGGCGGCATGCTGGTAGAACAGAATCCCAACACCCGTTGCCTTTGGTTTTTCGACGGCGCGGCGCCACGGCCAGCCGAAAGCACGAGCGCGGACATTCGTGTCCGGCCGCGGTGAGACCGGCCATGCCGGGCCGCCGAAAAAAAGCAAAGCAATGGCGGGGCCGTTGCATTCTACCCGCATGCGGCCCCGCTGGGGCTTGAAGCCAGTGGCGACTGCGCCATGGCCAAGGGGCGTCGGTCCGCCGTGCGGGCAAGGGGACCCCGGTACGACTGGCAGGGGCGGCGGGTGGCTGAGTAAGTGAACCTGAGGCACACTTCTGTGAGTGGGGGGCGTGTGCCGGTGATGGGGCAACAACCCGGAGCGCCTCCGCCTTGCGGCGCTCGCAGCTTTGCTTGGTCCGGCCTTCGGTTGCGGCTATGGGGTGGACAGTCTGAAGCAGGCACCTATAATGCGCCGATGCTGGATATCAAACTGATACGCGAGCGTCCGGAGTTTGTGCGGGAACGGCTGGCCAGTCGCGGGGCGGGCGACGAGGCGCGGGTGGACGAGGTGTTGAAGCTGGATGAGGACCGGCGGCGCCTGCTGGGGGAGGTCGAGGCTTTAAAAGCACAGCGCAATCGCGTTTCCAAAGAGATTGGAGCGCTGATGGGACAAAAAAAGCTGGCAGAAGCCGAGGCCCGGAAACAGGAGACGCGGGCGCTGGGCGACCGCATCGCCGCGTTGGACCGCCAGGCCGGCGAGGTTGACGAGGCGCGGCGGCAGCTCATGTTGCGCATGCCGAACCTGCCGCACGAATCCGTGCCGCGGGGCCGCAGCGCCGAGGACAACCCCGTCGTGCGCGTGCATGGGGAAAAGCGGCCGTTCGACTTCAAGCCGCGGTCGCATGTGGAACTGTGCGAAAAGCTCGGGCTGGTGGATTTCGAGCGCGCGACCAAGCTGTCCGGCAGCGGTTTTGTGCTCTATACCGGTTGGGGCGCGCGGTTGGAACGGGCGTTGATTCAGTTCATGCTGGACCTGCACACCCGCGAGCATGGTTACACCGAGGCGTCGCCGCCGTTTTTGGTCGGACCTCAGTGTCTGGAGGGGGTCGGCCAGTTTCCCAAGTTCGCCGACCAGTATTACGCGGTTCAGGAAGGACTCGACCCGGCCACGCTCGGCAGGTTGTACCTCATCCCCACCGCCGAAACGCCCGTGGCCAATATTCACCGCGAGGAAATCCTGGCCGAGGCCCAACTGCCGCTGAATTATTGCGCCTACACCCCGTGCTTTCGCGGCGAAGCGGGCGCGGCGGGGGTGGGAACGCGGGGCCTGATCCGCGTGCACCAGTTCGACAAAGTGGAATTGATCAAGATTGTCAGGCCTGAGGATGGCTACGCCGAGCACGAAAAGATGCTGGCCCATGCCGAGCGGGTGCTGCAATTGCTGGGGCTGCATTACCGCGTGGTGCTGCTCTGCACGGGGGACTTGGGGTTTGCGAGCGCGCGGACCTATGACATCGAAGTCTGGGCGCCGGGGCAGGGGAGTTACCTGGAGGTTTCGAGCGTGTCCAATTGCGAGGATTTTCAAAGCCGGCGGATGAATTTGCGTTACAAAAGCGCCTCCGGAGACAACCGACACCCCCATGTGTTGAATGGCAGCGGCACCGCCCTGGCCCGGTGTTTTGTGGCCTTGGTTGAAACCTTGCAGCAGGCTGACGGCAGCGTGATCATTCCCCCCGCGCTCCAGCCTTACCTCCAGGTTGAAAGGATCAGCCCTTGAAGATTCTTCTCGCGAGCAGCGAAGTTCACCCCTACTCGAAAACGGGCGGCTTGGCGGACATGGTCGGCGCCCTGGGCAAAGCGCTCGCGCGGGCGGGGCACCAGGTCGGGCTGGTCAGCCCCCTCTACGCCGGCGTGCGGGAACGCTGTCCCGGCCTCCGCCGGGAGGAATTGACTTTGGACATTCCCCTGGGTGTCAAACGGGTGCCCGGCGAAATTTGGACGGCCGACCCCGCCGAAGGGCTCAAATTGTATTTTGTGGACCAACCCGGCTTCTTTCAGCGCAGCGGGTTGTATCAGAAGGACGGGATGGACTTCCCCGACAACGCCGAGCGCTTCCTGTTCTTCTCCAAAGCGGTGGCCGAGCTGGCTTTCCGGCTCGCCTGGCAGCCGCAAATCGTCCACACGCATGACTGGCAGACCGGCCCCGCCGCGTTGTTTGTGCGCCATAGACAACAGGAAGGGGGGCGCCCCTTGCGAATCTGCAACACCGTGCACAATCTCGCCTACCAGGGTCTGTTCCCGGCGTCGCAGTATGCGCTGACCAACCTGCCATGGGACTACTTCAAGCCCGACGGCGTGGAGTTTTACGGCCAGTTGAGCTGTCTCAAGGCCGGGCTGAACTACTCGGACTTGGTCACGACGGTCAGTCCGCGATATGCGCGCGAGATCACCACCGAAGAATTCGGGTGCGGGCTCGACGGGTTGCTGCGTTACCGCAACTCGCATTTGGTGGGAATCCTCAATGGGGTGGATTACAGCGAATGGCGCACCACCGGGAATCCGCATCTGCCTTTCGAGTATTCAGCGGACGACCTGAGGGGCAAAACGCTCAACAAACTGGCTTTGCAGCGCGAGCTGGGGCTGCCCGAAAGGCCGGAGGCGCCGTTATTCGGCAATATCGGACGCCTGGTGGAGCAAAAGGGAGTGGAAATCATGCTGGGGGCCCTGGAGGAAATGCTCCATGCAGACCTGCAGTTCGTGGTGCTGGGCACCGGCGCGCCGGAATATCAGCGGGCTTATCAGGATCTGGCGCGGCGGTTCCCCCGCCAGGCGGCCGCCAGAATCGAATTTGACGAAGGCTTGTCGCACCGGATCGAAGCCGGGTGCGATTTCTTCGTCATGCCCTCCCGCTTCGAACCGTGCGGACTGAACCAGATGTACAGCCTCAGATACGGCACCATCCCCATCGTTCGCGCGGTCGGGGGGCTCGATGACACGGTGGTGGACATCCGCGAGGACCCCGACAGGATGAACGGCATCAAGTTCCACGAATACTCGGCACCGGCGCTGGCCAAGGCCATTCGCAAGGCGCTGGCCTTGTACGCCGAGGCCCCCCTGTTCGAGCGCTACCGCGCCAACGCCATGCGCGTGGATTTCTCCTGGGACCGAACCGCGGCCGAGTACGGACAGGTTTATCGGCGGTTGGTGGACGGCAGCCCGAAGTGACAATCGCACGCGGCGGTGACGCGCCTGGGTTTCAAAGGCCGAGTTCGATGCGGTAATAGCGCTGGGCGTGCCCGGCCGGTTCGCTGAAACGGAAGGGAACCGTGGGCGCGTTGGTGGCCAAAACCAGTGACCAGGCCGGGTCGGACAGGTTTGTCCGGGCATACACGTAATAGTCGGCGCCCGCGGGACCCATGACGGTGACTTCGAACTGATTGTTGACCAGGGCGGGGGAGACCAGCAAGGGCGGGTAGTTGGCAAACAACACACCTTGCGGCACCACTTCGCGCGCCTGGCTGGCGCTCTGCCACTCGAGTTTGAGCCAGGCGCTGCCCGCATCGTCGAAATACTCGACGCGGATTTTATACCGCTGACCGGCGGTCAGCAGAATCGAGCCGGTGACGTCGCTTCCCTCGTCCGGCCGCCACTTGTTGATCAGGAGCTGGTCGTTGATCCAGAGGCGGCAGCCGTCATTGCCAGTCAGGTGGAAGGTGTAAACCTCGCTGTATCGGGGCTGGATCCGGCCTGACCACCGGACCGAGAACCGGTCGGGCGGCACCTGCAGGGCGGGGGAGGCCGCCCCCCAATCGAAGTCAAGCACCGGATCGGTTCGCAGCAGGACACGGTTTGCGAGGTTTGTGCCGTCAAAATACTCCCCCATCAGGCCGGTGCCATCCTCCGGCCATGTGGGAACGGGCGGCGGCGGTGGCGGGGGAATGACCACCGTGCGGAGGTCAATGCCCACGTCTATGTATTGCCCGCCGATGGTTTGATGGCAATGGACGGCCAGGACGTTGTTGGGACCCGGCAGAATCGCAGCTCGGGCCGCGTCGGACAGCGGCAGGGTGCCATAAGCGGTGGTGTAGCCGCTGGCCGCGGCGGCGAGGACTCCGTTTAGGTAGATCTCCACCGTCTCGTCATGGTGCACCTTGAATACAAGATTTGAGATTTGCTGAGGCGTCAAACCGCTGGCGTCGAAAGTGCGACGAAGCCAGATGTCAGCCGTGTTCCAGGTGGTGCCAACCACGGCTCCCGGCGTGCCGGCGGTGCCGAATCCGCCGGGGCCGGAATTCCACCCCGCATCCGAAAAATTTGTTGTTGCCCAGTTGGATGGCGGGGCGGTGGTGGTATAGCGCCAGGTTTGGGCCATCGTCTGTGAGGTGGGCACGACCGGAGTGTAGGAGTAGAAACCATAGGTGGACGTGATGGCCTGCTGCATGGGCCGCAAGAAGGGTTTGAAAACCTTTCGGTCATAGGTGTAGAGGCCGTTGAGTTCGGTTTCGACGTCGGTGATCTGGGTATAGACCGCGGCGCTGAGGCCATTGTTGTGGACCAGGCTGGACAATTGGTCGCAGAAGGCGGCGAACCGGGCCGTGAGATCGGCTGGATCGGTCGCGCCGACGTAACCCCACCCGGAGGCCCAGGTATGGTTGGTGATGCCCAAGCCCACCCCGCCAAATTCGCCGTTCACCACGGCGCGGGTGTCGTTCTGCGGACAGCTCGGGTTGGGATACGAATGCGAATCTTCCAAGTGCCCCACTTCATAAAAGGTCCAGCCGCTGGCGCAGTTGACCAATCGGGACGGATCCAGCGCCATGACATCCGAAACCACCCTGACGGTGTCGTATTGTCCCCAGCCTTCGTTGAAGACCGTCCACACGATGATGGACGGATGATTCCAATGTGTCGTGATCATCCGCGACAATTCCGCTTCGAAATTCGCCTTGCTGGCATCGGAAATGGTCCGGCCCTCGACCATCGAAGGCATATCCTGCCACACCAGCAGGCCCAGCTTGTCCGCGTAATAGTACCAGCGCCGGGGCTCAACCTTCACATGCTTGCGGATGAGATTGAAGCCAAGCGCCTTGGACTGCTCCAGGTCATAGCGCATCGCCAGGTCGGTCGGCGGCGTATAAATTCCATCCGGCCAGTAACCTTGGTCCAACGGCCCGAACTGGAACAGAAACTGGTCGTTGAGGAGCATTTTGACGAACCCCTGGTGGTTCCCCAGGCTGATCTTGCGCATGCCGAAGTAACTGGTGACGCTGTCAAGCGTGTTCGACGGCGTCACCAGCGCCAGCCGCAGGTCATAAAGGAAGGGATTGTCCGGCGACCAGAGCTTCGGCGCCGGCACCGGCAACGAGAATTCGCTGCCCGGCTGGCCAGTGGCGGAGCTGGCCTGCTGCGCGCCGTCAAACGCGGTGGCTTGGACCGAAACACCGGCGGCCGGCCCGGAAACGTCAACCCTGATTCTGAGTTGCTGGGAGTCAATGTCCGGCACCAAATGAACCCCGGCGATGTGAGTGGCCGGCACGGGCTCAAGCCAGACGCTTTGCCAGATGCCTGAACAGGGCGTGTACCAGATGCCTCCCGGGTTCAGGTGCTGCTTGCCGGACGGGGCGAGCACGGGCCCGGAAGTCGAGTCGGTGGGGTCATAGACCCTCACCACGAGCGTTTGAGGCCCCGAGTTGGTCAGGTAGGGCGTGATGTTGAAGCTGAACGGATCATACCCGCCTTGGTGGATGCCGAGGCTGACGCCGTTGAGGAACGGCTCACATTCCCAATCCACCGCCTCGAAATGGAGAAGCACTCGTTGACCGGCCCACGCCGGCGGCACGGTGAACGTCCGCCGATACCAAGCGCGTTCATGATGCTCCATAACGCCCGAGATGGCGGATTCCATGCAGAAGGGCACGAGAATCGAGCCGGTCAGATTGTTGGTGGGAAGGGGGTCGGCGGCATTGCCGGGCTGCCACTGCCAAACCCCGTTGAGGTGCATCCAGTCTGGACGCTGCATTTGCGGCCGGGGGTATTCAGGCCACGGATTGTTGGGGTCCACCTGCTGCGCCCAATCGGTCATCAACGGCGCTTGCTTCATGTTCCAAGCCGGGGCGGTGGGCTCGGCGGTGACATTCAGCTCGATGGTCCGCGTCGCCTGATTGGTAATCAGTTGTGCGGCCATCCCGTACGGAAGCGTGCCCAGCACAAACCGTCCGGTTCCGGCCAAATTCCCATACTTCAGCAGGGGCAACGGACCGAGCTGGAAGTTGGCGCCCGCCAGGTTGATGGTGGCCACGCCGTTCAGCGCCAGCGTGCCGGAAACAAAGAGGGGGGCAACCGCCGGCGTGCCCAGACCGCCCAGGTCGAAATCGAGCGTGGTGTGAGAACCACCGGCCAGACCGAGCTGGGCGACCTGAACCCGCGCATCCGTCGCGAGGACCTTGACGCCAAATGACGTGTTGTCAGAGAGCGTGACGCCGGAGGTGGCCGGCAGGTTCGGTGCTGCGATGAGGAGCTTGCCTTCGGTGACGAGGGTCGGGCCGGCATACTGCAAACTGCCGGAAAGGGTCAAGCTGCCCGCCCCCTGCTTGATGAGGCCGCCGTTTCCTCCGCCGTTCAGAAGGTCTTGGGACACGGTGATTGAGTTGGTGCCCGAGTCAATGATGGCTCCCCCGGCCTGCACGTTGGCCGCGGTGAGGCCGCCTAGAAAGGCTGGGTTGGCCCCCAGGGCGGCCCGCAGGATGCCGCCGTTGAAATTGAGGATTGCGGTCGCGCCCGCGTCCGTTCTCAACACCCGGCGGGCGACCAGCGTCCCCCCGTTGAGGTTCACCGTGCCGGACGCGGTGGCCGTGTGGCCGATGACAAGGTTGTTCGCCAGTTGAACCAAGCCAGTCTGGCTGAGATTCAGCGTTCCCGCGCCTTGTTCCCCCACGATTAAACCCGTGCTTGCGCCGGTCTGGTAAAAAGCCCCGCCCGACACGTTCAAGCTGCCCGTGCTGCCGCCAAAACGGCCGATGGAGGGCCACCCGCCAATGAAAACGCTGCCGCCGCTCTGATTGAATTGGCCGACGCCATAGGCGCCGATCTGCAGGTTGGCCGAGCCCGCATCCAGCACCCCATTGACCAGATTATAGATGGCAACCTGGTTCGCGCCGCCCGAAACATTGCCTCCAATCCGCCACTCGCCAGTCCCCGATGCCCGCGCGACTCGTCCCCCCGTTTGATGGACCGTCCCCGTCGAGTTGGCCGCCTTGCCAACGTAAAGTGTGTTGACAACCAGGCGCGCATTGTCTTGCAACCATACCGTGCCGGCGCTGCCCGATGTGTCGGCCACATTGAAGTCGCCTGCGGCATGCCAAATGGCGTTGTCCTTGAGCGTCGCGGTTCCGGCGCCCACGGCGCCGACCGAGGCATAACCGCCGTTGGTCAGCGCGCCCGAAGCGGCGACGACCAACACCCCGGTGGCTCCCGAAGCCATCCCGAGCAGCACGCGTTGGTTGGAGGTGATGTACGAGGAATCGTTGATCGTCACCGTGGCGGACGAACCGGAGCTTTCCCCCAGGTTGAAACCGGTGCTGCCCCCGTTCACCAGCCGGGAATTGCCGTTGAGCGTCAGCACAGGGTTCTGGCGGTTGCCGGAAAGGTTGGCCCAGTAACCCAAGGCGGTGTTGTTGCAGGACAGAACCGAATCGTAAAGCGTGGCGGAGGAGGAATGGCCGACGGTGCCATTGCCGCGCCCGACCGCAAACCACGAGGAAACCGAAACCGCCGCATTACTCAGGATGAGATGGCCAGGACTGTCCGGCGTGTGCCCCACCCAAAGCTGGCCGTTGACGACGTTGGTCTGACCGCCCCCACCGAGGATCGTGACGGCACCGGCGCCGACCGCAAAGTTCCCGGTGGTGGTCAGGCGGGTGGTGCCTGTCAGGGTGAACGGTGCGGCGCCAAGCTTGGTGAAAGTCCCTGTGCCGTCCACCAGGCCGGGGCCGGACCAGAGGTAGGGCTTGGAGAGATTGCTGACTGTGATGGCGCCAGGCTGCACCGTTCCCACGACGGTAACCGTGCCCAGCCCGGCCGCGGCATCGGAAAACAAAACGCCTGCCCCGTTCGTAAACACCGACGCCGTGGCTCCCGCAAGCCAGTTCGCGGTGGCATTCACGTCCCATTGGTTGTTCAGGTTCCCGTTCCAGACCAGGGCACTCTGGGCAAAGACGGGTGAAGCGCCGAACAAGACAGCCATGCTGAGAACGGACGGAAGAGCGAGGGCGGCCTCCCGAAACCGTCGGAGGGCGCGCGCACAGACAAAGCGGTACATCATCACACCATCATCGCCCCAATCCGGGTTGTTATCGAGCCTTCTTTTTTGAGCTGTTTGGGGGGCGTGCGGCGGCGGCGTCGCCCGAGGGCGCGTTTGGCCCGTAACTGGAGGGGTCGCTCAGCAACCGCGGAGGGGCGTGGATCCGGCCCGTATCGCCCTGGTCAAGCATCCATCGGTCGAGCTGGCGGCGCAGGCGCTTGAGCCGGGAGGCCTGTCCCGGGTCCGCCGCCAGATTGTGCTGC
>JARKQH010000263.1 GCA_029974925.1 Verrucomicrobiota bacterium | reverse complement strand
ACCCCCAAGGCAAAGAAGCTCAGCATCCGGTAGAGAGTGTCCAGTTTCCAGACATCGAACAGGATGACCCGGCCCAGAGCGCACGCCAGCACGCCCAATCCGAGCCAACGGTAAACCCGGTCCCGGAGGCCCATCCCCGCTCCAAAGAAAGCCAGGGCCAGCACCGACCAGCTCGCCGTGAGATAGAAGCCACTGGCGCCCTCCATTACCCAGCGCGAAAGCAGCAGCCAAAGCGTGAGCCCGCCAGCCGCCCCCATGACCCGGCGCACAAGCTCGCGGATCGGATAGCGGTCCGGCATCCTTCGGGCAGCCTCAACCTGGGCCAATAACGCCAGTACGCCCAGGCAGTTCGGCCAGTAAACCTTCGGGGCGCCGTGCAGCGGAAGCCAAAACACCATCAGGAATGCCAAACTGAACGCTGCGCTGAACCACAAACCCTCCGCCCATCGAAACCAGCCGGCTGCGGCGAAGGCAACAAGCCCGAGGCTGGCCAGCACCCACACCTGTTCGCGGGGCGGGATATGGACCCAGACCCACGCCAGCCCCAACACCAGGGCCAGCCACCGATACCCTTGCGCCAGCCCGAGCAACACTTTTTTCAAACGCGCGTGCGTGTCCGGGTGCCTGGCAAACCAACGCACAGTCGCGAGTGATAAGATTGCCAGCGCCACGATGGGCGCGAGCGACCAGACCCACAAGGGTTTCGTGTGGACCAGTTGAGTCACGAAGCCAAGGGCGGCCGCCATTGTGAACAGTTGACCTGCCGCCGCCATCAGCCAGGCCCGGGTCAGGGCGCCATAAGCTGTAAATGCCAGCGCCAGCACGCTCAACATGCCGAGCCACGGGGCGGGCTCGAATTCCCGTTCCAGATACGTGTAAACAATTCCAGCCGCCAAAATCGAGAAAGCCCCCTGCCACTTCAACCGGCTTTTCGAGGAAGTCCCGAGGGCATCCTGTTTCTGCCACCAATGCAGCATCCCTAGAGTCGGCCCCAGCAGAAGCGCCGGCTGCCACCACGGCAAGTGGCTCCCGGTGGACCAGTTCGCCAGCCAGGCAAGGCCACCCAGGAAAATGCAGAGCTGCCCAATCACCACCATCTCGCGCACTTGCAGCGCATAGAAAGAGAGCGTGAACAGCACGGTTTCGAATGCCAGCACATAGGGCAACTCTGTCCGCTCGCAATGGTTCCACGTCGCGACCACCCAGCAAGTGAGGGACAAGAGCGCGAAAAAGGCCGGTTGCGCCCGCAGTTGGACGGGATTGGCAGGGGTTTGCCGATGAGCCATGAGCAGATTGGCCAGCATCAGCGCACCCAGGCCAGCCCCCAGATACAGGCCCGGGCGGTCAAAGGGCCGCATGCCATCTATGGCCCAGCCAACGGACAGCAGGGCTGCCACGTAGCTGCCCCACCGCAGCACGCCGTTGGACCGGTAAAGGCCCAATACCAGGAGGATGACGCTTTCAGCTCCCAGAATCAGCGCCAGATTCAATCCCGAAAACCGCGCAATGAATCCCACCGTCACCAGCAACAGACCCTGGGTGAGATAGAAATTCTTGGCCTGGGGCTCGCTTCCCAGCAGCCGCCGGCTCGCCTCCGCGAGCGCCAACAGCACGCCGCCATAGACCAGGGAGACCTTCCAGAACCCCCCCGTCTTAACTTGGAGCAAAGTCAGGACAAACAGCGTGAAGAACGCGCCGTTATTGACGGTCAGAAAGGTCGCGCGGTTTTGGCCGGCAAATTGCTCGTCTCGCGAGAGGAAAACCGCCGCGGTGAAGACCGCCCAATAGGCCGCCAGGAAGCAAATCCCGCTCCAGAGGCCGGCCTCGGGGGAAGCCCAATGCCAGCCCCCTCCGTCAAAAAATCTCCAGAACACGTAACCGAGGTAGGTTGCAGCCAGGCTGCCAAAGGACAGAACCGCCCAACGGTTGCGCACGAGGAAAAACACGGCTGCCGCGGTGAGCACCAGGTTCGAGTACAGAGTGAACATTCCGACCCGCGTCATGATGGCGCTGTAATAGCCCAGCCCCACGGCAAACCATGCCAGGACTTCCGAGCGCCAACGGTCCGCAATCCAAACCATGAAGCCCGCCCAGGCCAGCAGCAACGCGCCGTCGAGCGCGGCGCTGTGAATGACCCGCAGATTCTCGAGGTGATGGGCCGCGTAAGTGGTGAAATACACCGCGGCCAGGCCGCCGGCGAACAGCACCTGGGCATAGTTCTTGAGCGACTCGCGCGCCGCCCTTCGCTGCCACCAGGCGCCGGCGGCGAGCAACAACGCGCTGCCAAGATACATGAGCGAAATTTTTCCGGCAGGACCGAGCCTGCCGATAAAGTTTTGGTAGGCGTAGTTGCCGAAAAACACCAGGGCGGTCAAAAGCATCACGACCCCTATGCGGGCGAACCAGTAGGTTCCCAGCCGCATTTCCAGCGAGGGACCCACGGCGGGTGCGGCCGGTGGAGGCATCGTCGGGGGTGGAAGGGGCTGGACCGAAGCCCCGCCGGGGGGCGGCGCCGCGGCCGCAGCCGGAGTGGCGCCAACCGGCGGCTGGCGAGGCGGAAGTGCACTTGATGCAGCGGCTACTGGCGGAATCGGAGGCGGTCGAACCCCGCCGACGGGTCTGGCGGGGACCGGGCCGGCAACAGCCGATTCCGTGCGGGCGCCCGACGCGGCAGGCACCGTCGTGGGGACGGGCGAATGGCCGGCGGTGAGTTGAAGACGTGATTCCAGCGACGAAAGTTGCTTTGCCACCGCAGCCAACTCGTGCTCCAACCGGGCCTGCCGCTGTTTTAGCTGCTCAAGCTCGAGCCGGTCCTGCGCATTCATAAGGTCAAATTCAAGGAAAACCAACCCTGGTGTGACTCTGCCCGTTAATTACAAGAACAATGCGGCGCATGGTTTTCATTGCAGCCGTGGGGGGGCAATGGGTTTGCCTTCGCGTTGGGCAAGTTGTTCGGCGGGGTCGTAGGTGCCGTAGAACGGCACGTTGGCGTCCAGCCACAGGTAAAGGCGGCGGCGGTCGGCCTCGGTCCAGGTCAGTTGGCCATGGTGGTTTTGGTCCTCGAGTATTTGCGTGAGGGGACTGGCGTCCGCTCCGATACGGCCGGGGTGGGTGGCGATCTGGCTGAGGCTTTCCTTGCCCCATTCGTACCAGCGCAGATAAGGTCTGAGGTTCTGGTAGGCTTTGGTGAACGTTTTTTCCGGCAGGCCCGTCAGCGCCAGCCTGCTCTTGCCCTGCCCGGGCTCACCGTCATGGCAGCGGACGCAGTGACGGTCCAGGACGGGTTGAACCAGCAAGGGAAAGCTAAACGGTTGTGACCCCTCGGGCCCCGGTTGGAGGCGCGAGGGGGGCCGTTGCATGGCTTGCGCGGGCCGGCTGGAGGCAGCGCTGTGCGGCGGTTCGTGGCAACCGATGCAGGCCCGTCGCTCACCGGGCTGAAGATAGACGACACTCCGCATGCTTTGCACGGCACGGCCGGTGCCGTCCACTGCCTGAAAATAAAGGGGTTTTCCAGCGGGAGCCCGGAAGTAAGCCGAACCATCCTCTTCAACAGGCACGGTCCCGAGAAGCATTCGCGCATTCTCGGCGTTGGCGTGGCCAATCCGCGGCTGGTTGGCGGTGTGCCCTCCGTCCTTAGGCAGTATTTGAAACACCCGCAATTCGCGAATGGGCCGGTTATCAGGAAAGCGGAAGTGGCTCCGCCGGACATCCGCCAGCAGGAATTCCCCCTCGGGCCCCAGCTCGGGATCAAGTGTTGACGGAACCGCTGGCGGCCGCGGCCGTTCCCGGAGGGGAATCGGGTACATGCAGGAAATGGCCGGGTCCCGGTAAAGCAGCTCGAGGTTGCCAAACCGGTCAAAGTAATACAGGCCGGTGCGCGTATCCCTGCTTTCGCCGGAGCTCATGCCCGGCAGCGGATCAAAACTGAACGACACCAACATGCAGGTCTCGGACAAGGGCCACGGGCTGTGGAAATAACTCTTCGGCCAGCCGGCGGCCTCCGGGAAGCAGATTTCCGGTGTAAGCGGCTCGATGGCATCCAGAAGGTCTTCGCCCGTTTGCGGATCGTAGGCGGTGCGTTTGGGGTCGAGCATCACCAGCGAGCCGCCGACATCCGCGTGGTGCGCTCCTGCCACAAAAACAAGCTTGTCCGAACCCGGAATGGCGTGGGGCTGGTAGCAGGCATTGATGCGCATGGTGTAATTCCCAAAGAGACTCGCCACGGCCGAGCCGTCCGGGTTGCACACCCAGAGGCCGTGAAAATTGGCCGCCGACCGGTCCACGTAATCCCATCGAATGTAAACCAGCCGCCCGTCATTCAGCACGGACGGATGCCACTCGCTGGTCTCATGGACCGACAGAATCCGGAGGTGGCTCCCATCGGCATCCATGCGGTGGAGGGTATAACTCGCGCAGGGTTCCCAGGGATTATTGCAGCGGGCAAAACCGCCGCGCCGCGAGGACATGAACGCCAGGCCCCCATCGGGGAGCGGGCAGGGATCGAAATCGTCCTCCACTCCGCGGGTCAACTGCTCGAGCCCGGAACCGTCGGCCGCCATGCGAAAGATGTGGAAGGACTTTCGATTCGGGGAATTGAACTCGGGTTTGACCTCGGAACGCTCGGCGAACGCGAAATAAATCGTGCGCGCATCGTAGGAGAGCGAAAGCGTTGTATAGTTTCCGCGCGGCAGCCGGCCCTGGATGAGCTCTCGCGTTTTTAGCGAGAAACCCGGCCGTTCCAAAACGTGAACCCCTCCGCCCGCCACGTCGCCGTAATCGCAAAAGTAACCCATGTACTCATGCAGCATCTGGCAGATGAAACGGTTTCGCGTCATGAACACCAGCGGCTGGGCCGAGATGGCCGGGTCGCTCAGCGCCAGGTTCCGCGCCAACCACCGCGCCCGGTGGTATAATGCCCGCCGCTCGGAAGGGGCGAGCGCGGCTGGTTCCACCGCCCGGCGTTCCAGTTCGCGCAGTTCCGCTTCCGGCTGGCTCCCCTGGCCGGCCGGCAGCCGGTCCCGCCAAAACTCGAGCAATTTCCCAGCGCGCGACAGCGCGGCGGCAAGCGATTCAACCGATTCCGGCGTCCGCCCCCAGCGCTGCTCCTGCCGGGTCCAATCCTCCTCAACCGCCTGGCGGAGGCCGGCATCCAGGGTTGCTTCCGCCGGGGTGGACGAAAGCGCCACGCCCAGCAGCAGCCAGCCGGCCACCGCGCCGACGCCTTGCATTGCGCTTCTTGTATAATCCATGAGCTGTACCAAATCAGCAGGCCAACCCGCCACCGATCCGGGTGGGCCACGCCTTCCGCTCAAAGCGTTTAACCACTCCAGAACACCTGATATCCGGGCCGTGACAAGACACATTAAGCCTAAAAGGCGGTTGAACACCACCCAAATCGGCGGCTGAGACGCGGCGCTGAACCGCCCGGCGCTGCCTCGAACCGCGGTCCTTTTCGGTTCCGCAAGACACGCTCCCGTACGCGATTTTGTAACCGTTCCATTTTCGCGGGAGGCTGCTCAATGTCGTCAGGGTCGCGGGTGGGACGGTTCTTTTGCTTTTCATTCCGCGTTGATGGGATAAGGTGAGGCATGATGTGTCACAAGCGGATGCTTATACCTGGCCTGGTTTTGATGGGACTGCTCCTGCCGGCGCGGGGGGTGGCGCAAATGCCCTCCTTGGAGTCGCCGACGGGAGTGAACGCCAGCTTCATCAAGCTGTTTGGAACTCACAAGACCTTTGCCTCGAAGGTGGAAGCCCAGGTGTTCGATGCGTCGGGGAAGGAGTGGGTGAGCCTGGAATTGGAGATGAAGGCGCTGGACGAAAAGGTGCGGCTGGACATTGACCTGGACCGGATCAAAAGCCGGGATCTGCCGGAATTCGCGGTGGCGAGCTTGAAACAGGCCGGGTTAGGGCGGATTATCAGCCTGATTCTGCCGGACAAGAAAGCCTCTTACGTGATTTATCCCGCGGCGGAAGCGGTTTTGGACCTGCCGTTGGAGCAAAAGGACGCCGAGGCGCTGGCGGCCGGTTACCAGGTTGAAAAGACGGAATTGGGCCAGGAGGCGGTGGAGAGCGAGCCCTGCGTCAAAAACAAAGTGGTGGTCAGGAACAAGGGTGTGGTGGCCTTGGAAGCGACCACGTGGGAGGCCGCGTCGTTGAAAGGCTTTCCTGTCAAGATTGAAACGAAGGAGAAGTCCCGGACGATGGTGATGCGATTCCGGCAGGTGCAATTCACGCGTCCTGAAGCCGCCTTGTTTGATCTTCCAAAGGGCTACACGCAGTACAAGGATCCGCAAGCCATGATGGTTGGGCTGATGAAGAAGATCGCCTCCGGCGCGGCGGGAGATTCGGAGAAGTAAGCCGCCCTTGGGGCGCCGCTTTCCTCGCGCGCAGCCCGGCGGGTGGGGCGCGGCGGCGCGGGGCTTTGGGCGCGGGCCGTTTTGATGAACATCACCAATCTGAATCCGGATTTTGATATTGGCGCCACCTCGTGGCTGGTGGAATTGGAGGGGCATCGCTTGTTGCTGGATGCGGGCACGCATCCGAAGCGGGAGGGCCGCGCGGCGCTGCCGCTTTACGGGCAGGCAGGCGATCAAAAAGTGGACGCCATTGCGATCACCCATTGCCATCACGACCACGTCGGGTCGCTGCCCATTGCGCTGCGGCATTTCCCGCGGGCGGAGGTGTTGATGACCGAGTTGAGTTATTTTCTGGTGGAGCGGGTCCTGCACAACTCGGTGAATGTGATGACCCGGCAGCGCGACGAGCTGGGCATTCGGGAATACCCCCTTTACACCCACGATGAAGTGGACGAAATTGCGCCGGTTTTCCAGGGCTGTAGATACAACCGCGAGGTGGATTGGGTCGTGCCGCGCCGCCCCCGGGCGGCCTTTTTGTCGCCGACGCTCGAGTTTCTGGACGCGGGGCACGTGCTGGGGTCGGCGGGGGTCATGGTGCGGGGCCGGCAGGAAAGCCTCTTCTTCACCGGCGATGTCAGCTTTCACGACCAGACGCTGTTGCGGCGTGCGTGCTTCGAGGATGTCAAAGCCGACGTCCTGATACTCGAAACCACGCGGGGCAACCGGAATCTGCCGGCGGATTTCAGCCGCGAGGCCGAGGTGGACCGGCTGGCCGAGTCCATCCGCCGCGTGCTCGCGCGCAAGGGCTCGGTATTGATTCCGAGTTTTGCCCTCGGCCGAACCCAGGAAATCCTCGCGTTGCTGGCCGTTCTGGTGGGGCAGGGGAAACTCAAACCCCAGCCGATCTTCATCGGGGGCCTGGCCCGGGTGTTCACCGAAATCTACGATCTCGAAGCCCACCGCACCCACCGGCAGTATCCCAACCTCGAGCTGCACAAGGCTTTGAATCTCGTGGTGTTGGATCCGGGCCAGATCGAAAAGATCAGCCTGCAGGGGGGACGCCTGTTCGTGGTCACCGCTGGCATGATGAATGAAAACACCGCCGCCCACGACCTGGCCCTGCGCCTGATGAGCGATGAACGCCATGCGATTTTCTTCGTGGGTTACACCGACCCGGACACCCCCGGCGGGCATCTGAAGGCCAGCCAGCCCGGCCAGCCGTTCCATTTCAGCGCTCGCGCCGGCGAGGTGGTCCGCCAATGCGAAGTTCAGGAATTTGATCTCACCGCGCATGCCAATCGCGACGACCTCCTCGACTTTGTGGGCCAGGTGGAGCCCCGGGTGGTGTTGCTCAGCCACGGCGAGGCCGATTCGCGGAACTGGTTTGAAACGCAGATCAACACGCGGTATCCGGCGGTGCGGGTGATCCAGCCCGCCCCCGGCCAGACCGTATCCGTCTAACCTGCGGTTGAAGCGGGCGGTCATAAAGGGCTTTTCGTTTTCAGGCCTTTGAGGAAAACTGGGCGCCGTGCAGATTCGTTTCTTGGTGGGACCCGCGGGAAGCGGCAAGACGCATCGCTGCCTGGAAGAAATCCGGCGGCGGCTGCGGGACCCCGCCGATTCGGCCGACCTGATTCTGCTGGCGCCGAGGCAATCCACCTTTCAACTGGAACGACAGATTCTTGAGGCGGCCGGAATCCCGGGCTACACGCGCCTCCAGATTCTATCCTTCGAGCGGCTGGCACACGCCACCTTCCAATGGCGCGGTCTGTCCCGGCCTGCGCTCCTTGAAGAGGAAGGCCGGGTGATGGTATTGCGAAGTCTGCTGGCGCGGCACCGCCAGCAACTGCAACTGTTTCGCGCGAGCGCACGGCTGACGGGTTTTGCGCAGCAGCTCAGCCTGGTGCTGCGCGAATTGCAGCGGGCCCAGATGCCGCCGGCGCTCCTGCGGTCGCTGGCGGCCAAAGTCGAGCCCGAGGGCGGCCTGCGACACAAACTGGAGGACCTGGCGGTTCTGGCCGAATTGTATGATCAATGGCTGGCGAGGCATCAACTGCAGGATGCCGACTCGCTGCTGGACACGGCCGCGAAAGCCCTGCGCGAACCAGCCGTCACGGCCACGAAAGAGCCCCCACCGCCC
Source organism: Verrucomicrobiota bacterium (assembly GCA_029974925.1). Taxonomy (GTDB): domain Bacteria; phylum Verrucomicrobiota; class Verrucomicrobiia; order Limisphaerales; family UBA8199; genus JARKQH01. Next base: position 2,054 of record JARKQH010000263.1, on the reverse strand, counting down.
GCTGGCGGGCGTTGTCTTTGGGTGGATGGCTTCGCGGAGTTTTCGCTGCAGGAGGTGAATTTCCTGGCGGCCGTGGCCCCCCATTGCGACGAGGTTACCCTCACATTTTGTCTCGAAGATCAGCCCGGGCAAAAGGTGTCGTGGCTCTCGAGCTGGTCCCTGGCGTTGGAGAACCATCGGCGCTGTCAACAGATGCTGTCGGCGGTGCCCGGAGCCCGGCTCACCCGCCTGTGTCTGCCGCGTCAGGGGGGACAAACCCGCTTTAAGGCCAGCCCGGTGCTGCGGCATTTGGAGGAGTTTTGGGACGCGCCCGAGCCGTGGGTTGAATCCCGGGCGGATGGGTTGGCGAGACCGCTCGCGACGGCGGAGGAGGGAGAGGCGGCGCGGAAGCGGTCCTTGCGCGTGGTGGCCTGCGGCGATTTGGAAGGGGAGGTGGTCGAGGCGGCGCGGGAAATTCTTCGGTTTGTCCGGGCGGGAGGGCGCTATCGCGAAACCGCGGTGCTCATGCGGGACCTCGAGCGCTATCAGGGGTTGATCCGGCGCGTCTTTGCGCACTACGAGATTCCCTGTTTTCTGGATCGGCGTGAGGCTGTGGCGCACCATCCGCTGGCGGAATTGACTCGGAATGCCCTGAGAACGGTGGCGTATGACTGGCAAAACGAGGACTGGTTTGCGGCGTTAAAAACGGGATTACTGGCGGCGGAGCGCGAGGCGATTGACTGGCTGGAGAATGAGGCGCTGGCGCGGGGGTGGCAGGGCAAAGCCTGGCTCAAACCCATCGAGGTGGCGGGAGACATCGCTTTGGCGGAAAAGGCGGAGGGTCTCCGGCTGGCGCTGGTGAAGCCGTTCCAACGGCTGGGGCTGGACCTGGCGGCGACGGGAAACCGCCCCAGCGGAGTCCAACTGGCCGCCGCACTGCGGCAACTCTGGGGCGACCTGCAAGTGGAACAGACGCTGGCCGAATGGGCGCTGCGGGAGGACTTGGCCCCAGGCCAAAGTCTGCCCAAGGCCGTCCATGCCACGGTGTGGGAGCAGATGAACAACTGGCTGGAAAATCTGGAACTGGCGTTCCCGGCCGAATCGTTGCCTCTGCGGGACTGGCTGCCGATTGTGGACGCGGGCCTCGCGACGCTTACGGTCGGCGTCATTCCGCCCGTCCTGGACCAGGTCTTGGTTGGGACGCTGGACCGGCTGCGCAACCCGGACGTCCGCCTCGGGATATTGCTGGGCCTCAACGAGGGGGTTTTCCCGGCCGCGCCAGCCGCGCCGGCGCTGTTGACCGAGAGCGATCGGCAGGAATTGGGAAAGTGGCATGCGGGATTGGGCGGCACGGTGCGCCATCACCAGGCGCGGGAGAGGTATTTGGCGTACATCGCTTGCACCCGGCCGCGCGAGCGGTTGGTATTGACCCATGCACAGAGCGATTCGGAGGGCGCGCCCTTGAATCCGTCGGCGGTATTAAGCCACCTCCGGCGGCTGTTTCCGGATCTGGAGATCGAACGCGGCGCAGACGTCTTGAGCTGGGAGAAGTTCGAGCATGCAGTCGAGTTGCTGGTGCCGCTCCTGAGGCTTTCGCGCTGTTCGGCCGGCGCGCAGGCCGCTCCTGAACCCGCCTCGTCTCCCGGTGCCGCCGGCCCGCCCGCACCGCTGGCGTGGCGCGCACTGGCGGAATCACCCGCGATGGCCGGCCTCTTAAGGCCGCTGGCGCGTCTGCATGAAACCGGAACGGAATGCCGTCTGTCGCCCGGGATGGCAGAGCGGCTCTATGGGCCGGTGCTCCGCACCTCCGTCAGCCGCATGGAGCAGTTCGCCGCCTGCCCGTTCAAATTCTTCGTCCATTCCGGGCTGCGGGCGGAGGAGCGATTGCGCTTCGAGCTGGATGTTCGGGAAAAAGGCTCGTTCCTGCATGACTTGCTGGCCTTGTTCCACAACCAGCTTCGCGCGGAGAACCGGCGCTGGCGCGACCTGACGCCAGCCGAGGCGCGGGCGCGCCTTGGCGCCCTGGCCGAAAGCCTGTTTCAAACCTACCGCGAAGGGTTGTTGCAGGTGGATGG
>JARKQH010000235.1 GCA_029974925.1 Verrucomicrobiota bacterium | reverse complement strand
CGGGGCGGTGGTGGCCGGGTCATTGTACGGCATGAACTTCACGGGGTCGTCCACGTTCACCTCGCCCTCCGGGGTGGAGCGGGAGATGCGCCGGGCCATGCCCCTCCAGGCCTGCGCGCTGGCCCTGGCGCTTGGACTTTGGCTGTGGGGGCTGGGAGGCTGGTCATGAAGGGACTTCGCTATCTTGAGGGCGTGGCCACGCTGCGCCTGGACGAGGAGGCCTGCACGGGCTGCGGCGCGTGCAGGGAGGTCTGCCCGCACGCGGTGTTCGGTCACGGGACGGGCAAGGCCCGCATCCAGGATCTGGACGCCTGCATGGAGTGCGGGGCCTGCGCGCTGAACTGCCCGGAGGGGGCCTTGAGCGTGGCCCAGGGCGTGGGCTGCGCCCGGGCCATCATCCACGGCTGGATCACGGGCGGGCCGCCCTCGTGCGACTGCGGAGGGGACTCCGGCTCCACCTGCTGCTGACGTCCCCGGGCCATCCTGCCCGCCTTCCGCCCGGCCTTAAGGCTGCGCACGCTGGCCGGATGGTGGCCTGGGTGTAAGCTCCTCAAGAATGATGTTGATGGATTTTACATCCTTCCGGGTGGAGAACGTCTGCTCACCCTTCAGAATTGATGTTTTAATCTAAAAAAATCAAATAATTACGACGAGAAAATTATATTTGGCTTAAAAAATGCTACTTTGTTGGCAAAGGCAAGGACGTGCCCTCCGGTGCGACCCCGGAGAGCGAGCAGTGGACTCACCAACGACAAAGGGGGAGTACGGAGTTCAGTTCAATCCTTCATTGACCTGGAGGAGATGTAACGTGAACAGGAAGGCAAGAAATCTGCTTCTGTCTCTGGGGCTTATTGCGGCATTGGCCGCCCCCGCCTACGCTGACATCAACTTCGTCAACGGCGGTTTCGAAAACGGCAATCTCGACGGCTGGACCCTCGGCTCCGAAACCAACGGCGGCACGACCTACAACTCCGCCGGCACCGGCCTGACCTCCTGGTCCCCGGGCACCAACGGCGGCACCGCCGTGCAGGTCATGACCCCGGGCGCCGACCCCATCGTGGGCATCAACAGATCCTACAACAACAACTCCGCGAGAGTGGGCGACGCCACAGCCTGGGGCTACGGCGGCGGCGGCAACCAGTACAACTGGATCTCGCAGAGCGCCACAGTGACCGGCTCGGACCCTGGCTTCCTCTATTTCGCCTGGGCGGCCGTGCTTGAAATTTCCGGCCACAGCTACAGCGAGACCCCGTTCTTCGAGGTCAAGATCGAGAACACCACCAAGGGCACGACCATCTACGACTACCTCCGCTACGAGCAGGATTCGGGGTTCTGGAGCACCGTGGGCGGCTGGCGCTACAGCACCGGCAACAGCGGGAGCTACCCCGGCTGGTACGTTGAAACCCTCGACCTGGGCGCGCTCGGCGTGCAGGTCGGCGACGTGCTGAACCTCACCGCCCTGGCCCGGGATTGCGACCCCAGCGCACACTCCATGTACGTGTACCTCGACGGTTTCGGCGGCACGCCTCCGCCTCCTCCCGGTGTTCCCGAGCCCGCCACCATGGTGCTGCTCGGCGCGGGTCTGGCTGGCATGATCGCACGGCGCAGGATGAAGAAGTAACCTCGAGAGTTTTCCCGCCCACGCGAAAGGGCG
>JARKQH010000399.1 GCA_029974925.1 Verrucomicrobiota bacterium | reverse complement strand
GTCAACCGTTCGATCTCCCGGGCCGTATACCCCCGCTCCAACATCTCCCGAATCACCGCACGCGTCTGATCACTATGCCGATACATCGTTGCTCCAACCCCTAACCTCTAGGGGTGTTGCACTCAGACCTGAACCCGCCCTGCGGCGCCTGCGGATAACCCGACCCAGCTCTGACCAGTAGCTCGGGCTTCTCGCGCTCCACGTCTGAAGGCCCGCGATGGCGCTCAGTAGTAATAGGGGAACCCGGGCCTTGTTGCGTCCCACAACGCCATTCACGATGCAATCAAAGTGTGACTACGTGTTCAGTACGTTGGGGATAGTTGGCTAGCGTTGGCGGTTACGGGTCATTCTGCGGACTTTTCGCGGACTCTGCGGACTCCATGCGGACCGAAGGAAAGTAACAAAGTAACAGATGTAACAACCCCGGAAGAGGCCTTGCCCTAGTGGACCCCACTGTACTTCCGCCAGGGGTCTGCAGATTCTGCAGACCCTTCTCCGCATCGTTATGCCCTACGTTCGGCGTACCCCATCGTTAGCCTTGGACTCGTTCCACGATGGCTTCGTAGTGATGCAGGCGACCAGCCAGCCGGTGGGGCTCCGCGTCGCCCTTCACGCCGTAGTTGATCCCGTCCACGATGAGTTCGTCGAGGGCGGTTACTGGGCCGGCTGATACGGGGAGGATGATCCGGTAGCGGGTGATAACCTGCTGGCCCGCGTCGGTGTATTCCTCCGACGCCAGCGGCACGAGGTCGCCGTAGACGGTGCGGGTGTTGCCCGCCGTGAGGATGCCCAGCTTGGTCTTTCCCCGGTACATCACAGGGCCCGCTTCCGGTACCGGTTGAGCACGGCCAGCTCGGCCAGGGACCAGCCGTTGAATCCTGCCCCGACGGTGACGCCGCCCACGGTGGACCCCACCTGTTCGGGGTTGGCCGTCAGCCGGGCGGTGGCGGTGCGGATGACCGCGCGCAACTCCGGGTTGGGCACCCCGCCGGTGAAGCCGTTGCCGCGCGTGTAGGCGCTCATGAGCTGATAGATGGT
>JARKQH010000210.1 GCA_029974925.1 Verrucomicrobiota bacterium | reverse complement strand
CGCACAAGCCCGTCTCCGGGTCACCGGCCCGTCGAGCCACTCTGCCCCAATTCGTCCTATTGCGAGCTAATCCGAGCTCCAGTAAAAACCCCCGAAATCAGAGCCCATTTCAGCCGGCCCGGAGGCGGTCCAGGTCAGCCGTACGTTCAGCCCTCCCGCTGCCCGTCGCCCGCACTTCGTTCCGGGCCAGTAGGTTACGAAAGCAGCCTCCCTCTTTTTTTAGTTAGTTGGGTGGCGTGTCTGGTACGTAGAGGTAGGTTGGAACAACACCTCAAAAGGAGCGTCTTAAGGCTCGGACTCAGGCGTTTACCCCGGGGCCTGCGCCGCCCAGTCGTCGTTATGCCACCGTCCCTGTTTACCCTCTGGCTGTTGTCAGCCTTCTTGAAGCAGTGGGCGCCGGCGCCAGCCACCGGACGCCTGCTTTGGACACCCCTCTCACGGCACGCTTCCGTGGTCGTGTGTCGGGCGGCGTTGCCATCCCCAACGTCGGAACCCGGTCGGTCGCAGCGTATCAACAGGCCGCTGCCCCCCTGGGCCGCTCAGAATGACGGCATGTTTGGACTGGAATGATCCCGCGCCCAGATCGCCCGCTCGTTCGTGCGCGGCAGGTGGTAACCCATCGCGCTGTTGCGAATCGTTTCAACATGCCCGTCCATGAAACTCGCGTTGGTCTTCCGGTTATGGCGGGGCACCGAACGCGAGTCGCCCACTGAAAAGGAGCCGTCACTCGGCACGCGGAAATAGCTGCAGCCGAAGCCCACGGTGGCCAGCACCACATCGAAATCCTTGTCCTCCTGCCACTGGTCGGGACCGAGGTCCTTGGTCGCCAAGGTCACCGCCCCGGCGTCCGCGTAAACCACCGCCGCCGCGGGCTTGGCAACGGCTGCCTCATTGAGGGGCCGCCGTTGCGGAACCGAGTTGGCCAGCGTGTTGCCAAACTCCCGGTGGTTCATCCCGATTCCCAGGCAATTGTTGGTGCTGGTTGAGCCGCCCCCGGCCCGCGCCGCCAGCCACACCAGCGCCGCGCAATCGAACACCTTCCGGTTTGGCAGATGCCCGTTCAGGCGCAGAATGTCCTGCCACCACAACGTGTTCGCGTTCTGCACCACAAACGTCGCCGCGTCATACGTCCACGGGTCCCACGACGGAAAGCCGCGTTCAACCCACAAGGGGGTCAGCCGCCCGTTGTTCTCCTCGATGAACAAACGCAGGCCGATGTTCACCTGCCGCATGTTGCTCGAGCAATTCGCCGTCTTGGCGCGGTCCTTCGCCCGCCCCAGCGCCGGCAGGAGCATGCTCGCCAGAATCGCAATGATGGCGATGACCACCAGGAGTTCAATGAGGGTAAAACCAGCCTCCCGGCGCCGGCCCCGCTCTCCGCCTTCGAAGTTCCGCTGCTGCTTCATACGCTTCCTCGCCTCTAATGGCAAATGCCTGGCCCGATTCATTACATGGCTTTGAGGTACTTATGCTTCATTTCCCTCCTTCAGGCAACTGCGTTCGACGCCCGGGTGGATGTCACTTGACCTCAAGCCCTGGTTTTGTTACGGGAAGCGTAACGCTTCAAACTCACCATCAAAGACAACGAAAGGCAACCGTCATGAAACGCATGCGATCAGCAACCCTTCCCGCCGCCCTGCGGGGTTTCCTGGCGGCAGGTTTGTTCTCCGTCGGCCAGGCGCAAACCACCAACTTCATCGTGGACCAACTGGACACCGATACGTCGGCCTTGTTTATCAACAACTATTGGGGCACGGCTTATCCTTACATTACCTGGGACGCCGGGGTGAACCGGACCACCACGCTGGGCCCCAACAACGCCGGGTCCGGCTCGGCCAACTGGTATATTGACTGGTCGGCCAATCCACCGAATGACCAGGTGATGGTGACGCGCCGTTTCCCCAACAGCGCGGTGCTGGACCTGGTCAATTTCACGAACCTCAGCTTCGACATTCGTTTCGATCCGACGTCCGCCACGGACGGCCTGGGCTGTTTCGCCGCGGTCGAGGTGGACTGGACGCCGCAGTCCGACGGCTGGCCTTCGACACTCGCGGGCACGGCTTTCCTTTACACGACCAACACCGGGTGGGTGCATGTCGAAATTCCCATTGACGCCTCGAGCAATCCCAAGCTGAGCGCCGTGACGCACGTGGGCTTCAACCCGAAAACCTAAGTTAGAGTGGGATTTTGATTTGAATCTCATGTGACCTGCGGGGTAAGGAGGGTGGCGGTTTCCAACTTCGGCGGAGTTGCTTTCGGCCATTGTAAGATGGCATCCACCAGGGGCTTGTGTTT
>JARKQH010000208.1 GCA_029974925.1 Verrucomicrobiota bacterium | reverse complement strand
GTCGCCGGCGCGGCCGCCCCCTACCATAAGGTTACTCCCGGGGCGGCAAAGAAGTTCTACAAAGTCGGAACTGGACCTTAGCCCCCGCTCCAGCCTCTGCTTCCCGGCATCAAGCGGCCGCGAGACTCCTCGCGGCCGCTTTTTATGCCACTGAAATGTCATGCAAAAGCGGCTTGCAATCCGGCGGGAACCGGCGCATTTTCCGCCGAAACAAAGGCCGCCGCGGCATTGGGGGGCGTTCAACCCCTGGCTACGGGGTGGCGTGGAATAAACGAAAAGTCTGTTAGTTCAAGTGGCAAAGGAAGAACCGATTGAATTGACTGGCACGGTGACGCAAGTGTTGCCGGGCACGATGTTTCGTGTGGCCCTGCCCAACGGGCACGAAGTGCTCGCGCACATTTCCGGAAAGATGCGCAAGCACTTCATCCGCATCAGCGTGGGCGACCGCGTCAATGTCGAGATGTCTCCCTACGACCTCGGCAAGGCCCGCATCACCTTCCGCCATAGCTGACGGAGCTTACTTCTTCTTGTCCTTCCCGTTGTCCTTCCCGTTGTTGCTCTTTACGCCCTCGTCCCAATCGGGGTCTTGCGGCAGGACGTAAGGTTTTTTGCCCTGACTCTTGGGCACAATGACATTGACAGTTCGCGTTTCCGATTTGTTGCCGGCGGCGTCCTGCGCCTGGATGGTGATGGAGTAAACACGGCCGGTGCCCGTGCCGGACCGTTCGGCGCGCAGTTTCACGGTGTGATCGCCCGTAATGCGCCAATCCCGGGCCGTGTTACCCGCCCCTACGATGTTCGGCGATTCGTTGCTGCGCACCCGGATGATTTTCCAGCCGGTGGGCCCGCAGGCATCCTCGACCCGCGCGCGCAGGCGGACCTCGACAAACTGGTGGTTGGGCGGCCACAAGACGTTGGGCTCGGCCCGCGCGGCCGTGATGACGGGGGCCTGGGTGTCCACCACCACTACCGTGGTCGCGCAGGAGGTCGAGTTGGTGGCACTGTCAATCACGGTCACTCCCACGATATTGGTGCCCAAGGGCAACGAACAGGTGAAACGCACATTGGCGGCCACCGGCGGGTCCGAAGCGGGCAGGGTGTTGGTCTGCATGCCCGTCCCGTTCACGGTCCAAATCACCGTGAGGGCGTCACCCTCGGGATCGGAGACCACCACCTTCAGTTCCGCCGCATCCCCGCACTCGATCACCGCGTCCGGCGCGCAACTCAGCTCGGGGGCCGAATTGGTTGCCACCCGTGGAATGAGCTGAGCCCGGATCTCCCCCGCGGGATTGGTCGCGGTGTGGATGTTGATATAAGTCAGTCCGGCCAGCAGGTCCGCCACCGAGTTGGTTGGGAATGGGATTTCGCCGAAGATCACACCGCCTTGGGCTGGATTGGCGGCCGTATAATTGTACGGCAGCAGATTCACCAGCGGACCCGCGTTCTGACCGGCCGCCGCCGGCCCATGGATGTGCATCGCCGTCGGCACCCCCGTCAAGTCGGAGAAGCCGGGTGCCGAGCCATAGCCAACCGCCAATTGCAGAAGCGAGGTCTCGGTGTCGAAGAGGATCCCTCCCGAGATTATGCCACCCGAGCCCGCGCTGTTATTCACAGCGGGCACTTCATTGGCCGGACTGAGTCCCACCGCCGCATCTGTTCCAGCGGGTGAGAGGTCAAAATGCACCAAGGCCGCCGGCGCCGACAACAGGCCGGCAAATAGTAACACAAGGGTCTTTTTCATAATTTCCTTTTGATTCAATGGTTTCGTTGTTTTGGTCACAAGCATTGGCTTTAACCCGCCAAATTAACACGCGGAGGCCTCCTGCGCAAAGGCGGGTTTGAACTTTTTCAACTTCCAGGCAAAAACAGGCGATTGCGAGCAGACCGGAGTTCCCAGCCCCCCAGCCGGTCTTTACCACGGCCCTTCCTTCAGTGCTCCGCTGAGGAGGTAAAAAGATGGCGGCCCGCCGGGGCTGTGAGTGCTGGCGGGCGAGGTTTCAATGACCTGATAGATAAGGTTGGTCGTCGAACGCACCAGCACCACGGGAACGTCAAGGGTCTGGATGGCATGGGCGGTTGCAAGGGTCACATTGGTGGTGAGGGTTCCATGCAACGCCATTTGGGCGCCATTGGGCGTGCATTCGTAACTTTTGAGGGAGAAGGAAAAGGTGTACGGATAGGCGCCCTCGGCCCCGCCAGCCCATTTGGTGCGCACCATCAGGTTGGTGTAACAGTCCGGCAGCACCTGCCATGCGACCGAGCACAGGTTGTTGGTGACGAATTGAAGAATCCCGTTCGCGTAGGGCTGGCCGGGGTAGCTATAAAGCCGGGTTACCGTGGGAGGCACCGAACAGCCATGAAGTTGAAGCTGGGTCCAACGCTCCACCCGCGGGGGCTGGGACAACCGCCAGTACTCCGGGACATTGCACCATCGGCCGTTGATAATGGCATTGGTCCATCCAGGCGAATCAGAAAACCCGTTGAGGTTTTGCCGCGACAGCAGCCGCGGCATCATGGAGCCGTAGTTGCCGGTGGTGTTGCGGATAAAGAACCAAATCCCGGACTGGTTCGGGGCGGCTTGTCCAAGGACGCTGTTGCCGTAACAGTGAATCAAGGTCAGGTCGGCATTGCCGCCATTTTCACAACGGATGTTGATTCCGTTGGTATAACCGGTGGCGGGCTGGTAGTCGGTGCCAAATGGCTGCCAGTTGAATTTTACGGAGTCCAGCAGCGTGCGGCACTGGTTGGTCAGCACGATAATACCCGGCGAGTTGGTGCACGCCCCTTCGATATCAATGGCTTTAATGGTCAGGATCGAGCGGTCGCCCCAAAGGAAATTGCCGCGACCTTCGCAATTCTCGATCACTCCGGGAATGGCGGTGCCGACCACTACGACTCCATAAAAGTTGGTTTTCGTGAGGCCGGCCGCCTCATCAATCCCGTTGCCAAACCAGCTATCGCGCAGCGCCAGGTTATCCACGTGATGGAAGATGAAACCATGTCGCAGCGCCCCCGCATTCCA
>JARKQH010000196.1 GCA_029974925.1 Verrucomicrobiota bacterium | reverse complement strand
AGGCAAAGCCCGTATAGTTCGAGTAGCCGTGCTTGTTCACGATAAGGTCCAGCTCCAGAAGTTCCTTGCGGACCTGTGTCTTGGGATAGGGTGTCAGGTGCTGCAAATATACGCCGTCCCCGCCCAGGGAGCGCAGCATGTTCACCTGATGCCGGATGGATTCCGCCGTGTCGTCCGGGAAGCCGATGATCCCCCCCACGATGACGCACATGTTCTTGCGTCGCAGCAACTCCGCAGCCTTGATGTTGATCTCCGGGCTGGAGGGTTTTTTCACGCCCTTGAGCGCGCCCGGGTCCATGGACTCGAAGCCGACGAACACCACGCGGAAGTTGGCCCGCTCCATCTCGTCCACGAGCCAGGGATTGTTGGCCAGGCCCACCGCGCTGGCCTGGATGATGTATTCCATGTCGTTCAAGCCGTTGTCGACGATGGCGTCGCAGACGCGCTTGAAGTGTTCCACGTCGTAGGTCAGGTTGTCGTCGACGAAAAAGACGATCTTCGTTCCGTTGCGCCTGATGCGTCGCAGGTCTTCCACCACCCGCTCAATGGGGAACGGGCGAAACGTTTTGCCGTACATGTGGGTGATGGAGCAGAACTTACAGTTGTAGGGGCAGCCGCGCGACGTTTCCGCGGCGTCCAGCGGCAAGCCGTAAAAATGGAACCCGCCTTTCATGCGGGCCGCGCGGTCAGGCAGCGGCAGGGTGGCCAGGTCCGCCAGTTCGCGTTCCGGGTTGTGCGCAAAGCCGCCGGGTATCCTGTAGCTCAGGCCGCGAATGGAGGAGAACTCGTCGCCGCCCTCGGCCAGTGTGTCCACCAACTCCCGGAAGGTCTGCTCGCCTTCGCCCCGGACGATGAAGTCCAGGGGGAGCTCCGCGCCATTTCGGGTCAGTTCGTCGGCCATGAGCGTGGCATGGTACCCGCCCGCCACGATCCTGGCCTGGGGCGCGTGCGCGCGCACCAGTTCCGCAGCCTTGAGCAACGTGTCGAACTGGAAGGTCATGGCGGAGAGGGCCACAATATCGGGGGCAAACGAGCGCAGGGTGTCCTTCATCGCCTGGCGGACCCGGGGTTTCACGGTCACCAGGTCCAGCACGGCCACGCGGTGACCCGTCACGGACCCGGCCAGGGAAGCCATGGCAAGGCTGGGAATGCGCGTGACCAGATTCAGGAAGTCCACGGTGTCCGGCATGCTCATCAGCAATATGTTCATGTTCCACCTGCCAGGCTTTTTTACTCTCTCTTGTGAGCGATTCTGGCGGGCATTGCAACACGGGATGTGCATTTCACTGAAAGATCGACGGATTGCCGCCGCAGGCGTCGCCGTCCCTGTCCGCGTCTGAGCGGTCGCGCGTTTACGTGTTCTGCGGCCGAACGGAGGGAACGATTCTCGGCCCCAGCGACAGATGGTCCAGCAGGTGTTGCGCCAAGCCCATCAGCCCAAGCGCATCCGCAGCGGAAACAGCAAAAGGGGTACAGCGATTTTTGGTGACAGAGTAGGGTTCGAGTAAATAAAGTAAAGTATTTCAGTGCATTGAACTTGCTTGCGGCGATTGCCGATGCACGCATCCGAACGAACGCCCCGGCAGTCAGTCGAACTGCCGGGGCGTTTTGAAGTCGATGATGGTAGCGGACTAGTAGTTCATCAGCAGCTTGGTCTGCGGGGTGATGATGCTCTTTCCGGTCAGGGCGTTGAACACGTTGATTCGAGGACGGCTGGCGGTCTGATTGGAACAGGTTGTCGCCACGCTCTTGCCGTTGTTGACGAACTTCGTGCGGATGGAATCCACGGATTCGGCAGGATTGTGCTGGCGCATCAGGGTCCATGCACCCGTGACGTGCGGGGCGGCCATGGACGTGCCGTCCCAGGCCTCGTAGCTGGAGTTGCTGTCGCCGGTTGAGGAGGTGATGGAAACGCCGGGGGCGAAAACGTCCAGGATCTGGGGCTGCCAGTTGTTAAAGTTCGCCTCGATGTCGCCCTTGGAGGACGCGCCTACCGTCACGGCCGTGGAGATGCACCCGGGCGCACCCACGGAGTCGCAGTATCCGTTGTTGCCGGAGGAAATGCACGTGGCGATGCGAACGGACTTGAGGTTGTCGATGGCCGCCTTGCGGGCGTCGTTGTCGCAATAGGCAAAATACTGCCCGCCGCCCAGGCTCATGTTCACCGCGCCGATGTTGTATGTGCCGCGCAGGTTGTAGATGTATTCCAGCCCCAGAATCTGGTCGGAAGAGTAGGAGCGGACATCGCCCGTGTTGTCGAACTTGGAGAATATGTTGACGTTGATGATGTTTGCGTCCTTGGCCACGCCGTTCAGCGTGCCGTTGGGGCGCTTGCCCGCGGCTATTCCGGACACGTGCGTACCGTGGTCGAAACCCGCGTAGGTGTTGGGATGGTGCGCGGCCGCTCCGGGGCCGTACATGGAACTCAGGCCGTTGGGGCAGTGGGCGGGGTTGGAAAAGCAGGCTTCGACGAGGGTCTTGCCGGTGAACATCTCGTGGCCGGAGCGGATGCCCGTGTCCAGGATGGCCACGTACCAGCCTGACCCGGTGTAGCCCTTGGCCCAGACCTTGTCCGCGCCCACAAGGGGGATGGAATCGGCCAGATTGGGGGTGTCCGCAGCGGGAGCCGCGTTGATGGATTTGGGCGAATTGGAGTCTATCTTCATCATCTCGCCTGATTTGGCGGGCATGGGAAGCGGGGTCGGCTCGTCAAGCTGGATGGAGAGCACGCGCGAATCAGCCTTGAGCAGATCCAGGCCAGCCTGATCGACCGTCAAGGCCATGCCCGGCACGGTCTTGAATATGACCGGCGCGCTTGAGGCTCCTGTGGACTTGGTCTGCAGGCTTTGGTGCACGGCACGGGCGACGTTGGCGATGCCGTCGGCAAGAGCTGAGTCCACGATGGCGACGTTCGCGGCCTCGCGGGGGGAGGCCTGACCAGCCTTGAACGTGCTTGAGGCTGCGGAGAGCGCCGAGATGTCCGGCACGTCCAACATCACGATGATCCGTATCAGGCCGGAGGCCATGATCTGGTCCGCGGGGACGTCGCCCCAGCTGAGATCCTTGCCGCCCGCCCAGGTCAGACCGGGCAGGAGCAGGGACGCTACGACAAGCACCGCAAGGATCGGGATTTTTTTCAGCATGTACGACTCCTCACTGTATGGTGAAAATGTCGCCCGGTCCTGAACATATCCGGTCGATACGGTGAAAGTCACCCCTCCGTTTTGCGTATGGATACTTTCCCATCGCGGAGGCGATGGCAAGGAGAAATGCCTGGGCGGTGCCTCCGTCAGGGATGGACAAGGCGCCGCGCCAGCTCCAACGCGGCCAGGAAGCTGCCCATGTCCGCCGTGTCCCGGCCAACCAGGTCGTAGCCCGTGCCGTGGTCCACGGACGTGCGCACGTAGGGCAGGCCCAGGGTCACGTTGACCGCCTCCCCGAAGTGCACCAGCTTGAGCGGGGCCAGTCCCTGGTCGTGGTACATGGCCAGCACGGCGGGGAACTCCCCCATCCAGGCCCGGTGGAACACCGTGTCCCCGGGGAAGGGCCCGGCCACGTCGCAGCCCCTGGCGCGCGCGTCCTCCATGGCCGGGACGATCACCGTCTCCTCCTCGTCGCCGATGCGCCCGGACTCCCCGGCGTGGGGGTTCAGGCCGCAGACCGCCACCGGACCGGTCAGGCCCAGGCGGCGCACGTGGCGCTCGGTCAATTCCAGGCAGTGGGCCACCTTTTCCCGGGTGACCAGGGCGGGCACGTCGCGCAGGCGCGGGTGCGTGGTGGCCAGGCTGACCCGCAGCCGGGGGCCGCACAGGTGCATGCACACCCCATCCGGCCCAACGCCCGCGCGCTGGGCCAGGAACTCCGTATGCCCCGGGAAGTCGAACCCGGCGGCCTGGAGCCCGGCCTTGTTCAGCGGGCAGGTCACCACGGCCCCGGCCCGGCCGTCCGAGAGCATGGCGCAGGCCAGCTCCAGGGTCAGCCCTGCGGCGCGGCCGCCTTCGGCGGAAAATTCACCGGGGCGGGGGGTGAAGCCGCCCAGGCCCTCCGGTTCCAGCAGGGTCACGGGCCCGCCGGGGGCGTCCCAGGGGCTGGCGAGGCCGAGCCGCCTGGCGTGATGGTCCAGGGCCGCGCGCGGGCCGAGGATGGTGTAGCGGGCGGCGGGGGCGGGACCGGTGGCCAGCCAGCGGCAGACCAGTTCCGGCCCCAGGCCGTTGGGATCGCCCAGGGTGATCAGGGTGATGTCGTGATTCATGGTCATTCCGCCTTGAAGTACAGCGCGCCGAGCGGCGGCAGGGTCAGCCGGACGTGGTGGGGCCACAGGCCAACGCCTTCCGGGTGCGCGTCCGCGCCGCCCGCGTTGCCCACGCCGGAGCCGCCGTACTCGGCCGCGTCGGAGTTGAACACCTCCCGCCAGCGGCCCGGGTGGCGGCAGCCCAGGACATAGTCGCGGCGGACCACGGGT
>JARKQH010000184.1 GCA_029974925.1 Verrucomicrobiota bacterium | reverse complement strand
CGCGCCGCCTCCATCAGGAGGAACTCGTATTGGCCGGTGATGGTGCGGTCCGGGGGCGGGGTAAACGGCAGCAGATTGAACTCACCGCCCCGCAGTCCCAGCAGACTGTATAGGGCGACTTCGCCCTGGAGCGAACCGGTTTCCGCATGAACGATTTCGCCGTCCCGAATGAAGATGCGCCCGCGGGCATTGCCTGTAAACACCTCGAGGACCGAGGACTTGCGCCCGAGACACTCCATTTGCAGCACCTCCTGGAGTCCAACCCGGCGCATCACGCCGCGGAAACCCTCCTGGGGAGCCGCGTCAGCCAGAGCATCCAGAGCGGCGAAGATCGCGTGGTAGCCCGCCGCGGAAGCCGGCTTTTCGAGGAACAAAGCCGCCCCGCCCTCCAGGCTGGCTTTGCGGCTTTGCTCGGCAGCCAAACCGGTAAGCATGACCACTTGGATAGCCGGATGCGTACGGTGCAACAAGCGCAGGAACTCGAGTCCATCCATCACCGGCATGCCAATATCCAGGACCACCACATCAATGCGGTGCTCGCGCAGCAGGGCCAGCGCGCGAGCATGGTTCTCCGCAGTCAATACTTCCCACGAGCCGCGGGACAGCTCTCGGAACAGTTGCTGGATGCCCGCCAGAAAACCGGCATCGTCGTCCACAAACAAGAAGCGCTTGACTCTACCGCTTGGAATTGACATAAAACGGTTGCCGCCAAATACGGAGCATTCAACCTTTATTGTGGCTCGCTGCGGCAGTCTTGTCCACGCGAAAGCAGGGGGGCCTTGGGGCAAGGCGGCTGGCCAGGGCGGCGCCCAGGTGATTGGGGGGTGTGTTTGAGCCACCGAGACCGGCCGCGGCGCGAGGAGAGGCGGAGCCGCTTCGCCCCGGCGTGTGTCGGACCGTGAAAAGTCCCAAGCCTTGGGGGCGCAAGGGGAAGCCCCTCCTTCAAGCGCCGTGGGCAGCGCCGGTATCCGTCCTGGCTCGGAGGGCATTGATGGCCTGTTCCACAGCCCAGCGCACGCCGTGGTCACCATCGGTCAGCGCCCGCGCCAGGGCGGCCTCCACCCGGCTTTCCCCCAGGCGCCCCAAGGCCTCCGCGGCAGCCTGGCGCAAGTCGCGGTCGCGGTCGCAAAGCATGGCCAG
>JARKQH010000177.1 GCA_029974925.1 Verrucomicrobiota bacterium | reverse complement strand
TGCTGAAGCTGCTTTATCCGACCTCGATCGCGATCTTGCTTCTGCTTGCCTCGGCCGTGTTCCGCCGCCGCGCCCGCATGGCCCAGACCGCCGTCGGTTCACCTCCGCAGGTTTCAGGCCCCATCCTTCCTCGCTTGGAAGTGTGCTCCTCGCTCCGCGCCCCCCGCTCCGAGCTCCTGGCTGCGCTCTGCTTCTGGTCCGCCCTGGCCGTCCTCCTCCTCTGCGGCAATGGCTGGCTCGTCGGTGTCCTCACTCGCCACCTCGAACGCCAGTATCCGCCTTTGGCGGAGGCGATGGACCATGGAGCAAATACCTTGGAGCGCCCGTCAGAGGTCAGCGACCAGGCGTCAGTGATTGGGGCTGCGACTCCCGACTCGCGGCCGCCGCTGAATCCTCAGGATTCAGGTCCCACCCCTCATCCTTCAGTTCGCGCCGACTGCATCCTCGTGCTGGGGGGTGGGACCTGGCCCAAACTCCCTCCGCGCACGACGGTCGAGGTGGCCGAAGCCGGAGACCGTGTGCTTTACGGAGCCCATCTGTTCCGGACCGGCTGGGCGCCCAAAATCCTTTGCACTTCCGGCATCGCCACAGGCGGCATCGGTCTGCAGCCCGGTTCTGATATCATGGCCGAGCTGCTCACGAACTTGGGCGTGCCGCGAGATGCCATCGTCCAGGAATCGGCCTCCCGCAACACCCGCGAACACGCTGCCAACCTCGAATCCATGCTCAAGGAGCAAGGCTTCCACCGCATTCTCCTGGTCACCTCCGCCCTCCACATGCCCCGGTCCATGGGGGTCTTCAGGAAACACTGTCCCACCATTGAGTTTGTGCCCGCCCCGACGGATTTCCGGATCGTTGACCGCGAGCTTCCCTGGCACCGGGAACTGGTCAACCTCATCCCCACTCCCAGCAGTTACCTTCAGTTTTCCGAAACCATGCATGAGTATCTCGGCATGGCCTGGTACAAACTGCGGGGATGGATGTGAGGGGCAAAGCAGCATGCGGAAAGCAGGGATTCAAGGATGAGGGATGAAACCTGAAATTTGAATGGGGACTGGGTGCAGGTGCTTCGGACTGCGGACGACTGACCATTGGCTACGGACCCCTTTCTGGCCACCGGTCGCGTTTGCCCCTGTTTAACGA
Organism: Verrucomicrobiota bacterium; assembly: GCA_029974925.1. Classification (GTDB taxonomy): domain Bacteria; phylum Verrucomicrobiota; class Verrucomicrobiia; order Limisphaerales; family UBA8199; genus JARKQH01. The sequence continues at coordinate 43,826 of JARKQH010000177.1, read as the reverse complement.
CGTGTCCGTTGATAGAATGACGCAGGGAACGAACTGGCGTGATTGCCGAGCGACTCCGAACGGATGCTCAAACGCGGCCCGAACGTAAAGCGAAAAGGTCTCAGTAGTCAACGTTGGCAATCGTTAGCCGAATGGTGGTTCCACAGAAGACTCGTCCCTGACTCCATCATTCAGTTCCTGTCTCCCGCTTTTCCATTTTGAAAATCCCTTTTTACAAACCCAGCGTCGGCCCCGAAGAGATCGCCGAAGTGGTCGAAACGCTCAAGGGCGGCTGGCTCACCACGGGCCCGCGGACCAAGCAATTCGAAAAGGAGTTCGCCGCCTACCTCAGGCAAAAGCACGCCGTCGCGCTCAACTCCTGCACGGCGGCGCTGCACCTGGCGCTGGAAGCCATCGGACTCAAAGCGGGGCAGGGCGTGCTGGTGCCTACCATGACCTTTGCCGCCACCGCCGAGGTTGTCCGCTATTTCGGCGCCCGGCCCGTGCTCGCCGATTGCCGCGCCGAGGATTTCAACCTCGATATCGCTGATGCCGAGCGCCGCATTCAGGCCGAACTCGCCGCCGGCCGTGAAGTGGTTGCCATTATGCCCGTCCACTACGGCGGGCAGATCGGCGACATGGCCGGCGTTCAGCGACTCGCCAAACAATACCATCTGAAAATTATCGAGGACGCCGCTCACTGCTGCCCGGCTTACTACCGGACTGCAGACCCTGGGCCACAGGCCAAGGACCTTGGACTCCCCGCTACGGACCAGCAAGAACGGGTCTGCGGCCAATCGCCAGTGATGAATCATCCTGCCGGTTTTCAGGTTTCAAGTTTCAGCCCCCAACCTTCGCCCTCCGCCCTGCGCCCTCCGCCCTCCGACACCTGGGCGCCCGTTGGCGCCGCCGCCGACATCAGTTGTTTCTCTTTTTACGCAAACAAGACCATCACCACCGGCGAAGGCGGCATGGCCTGCACCAACAACGATGACCATGCCGATCGCATGCGCATCATGTCCCTGCATGGCATTTCCCGCGATGCCTGGAAACGGTTTACCGCCGAAGGCTCCTGGTATTACGAAATCATCGCTCCCGGCTACAAATACAACCTCACCGACATCGCCTCGGCGATCGGCATCCACCAGCTCCGCAAGGCAGACACGCTGCACCACCGCCGCGCTGCTTTGGCCGCGCGCTACTCCGAATTATTGGACCGGGTTGAGGAAGTCATCACGCCCCGCGAGCAGCCTGATCGCATCCACTCCTGGCACCTTTACGTCATCCGGCTGCGGCTCGACAAACTCCATCTGGACCGCGCCCAGTTCATCCGGGAGCTGCACCAACGCGGCATCGGCACCTCCGTCCACTGGCTGCCGCTCCACATGCATCCTTACTACCGTGACACCTACGGCTACCTGCCGGGGGATTTCCCCGTGGCGGCATCCCTTTACCCGGAAATCATCACGCTGCCGCTTTATCCGGACATGACGGAGGCCGACGTCGCCTTCGTCTGCGACGCCATCAGGCAAATCTGCACCCGCCAGCACTGACAGCCCTCCCGCCGCGCCCGTTCCGGTCTCCTCTCTCAGACGCCATCCGCCTCCACGTGTTTTACCCCCTTGCCAAACGCGCCTTCGACCTTACCTTCGCCCTGCTGGGATTGCTCGTTTTTCTCCCGCTGGCGGTGGTGGTCGCCCTGGCCATCAAGCTGGATGACGGCGGACCGGTCCTTTACAGCCAGACCCGCGTTGGCCGTTCCGGCCGGCCCTTCCGCATTCGCAAATTCCGCACCATGGTCCCCGAGGCGGACAAATCGGGCGTGTCCATCACCCAGGGCGAAGACCGGCGGATCACTCGGGTTGGCAGGTTCCTGCGCAAAACCAAGCTGGACGAACTCCCCCAGCTCTGGAACGTCCTCATCGGCGAAATGAGCTTCGTGGGTCCTCGCCCCGAGGTGCCGCGCTATGTGGAACAATACACTCCTGAACAGCGCCAAATCCTCCAGCTCAAACCGGGCATCACCGACATGGCGACCCTGCTCTTCCGCAACGAAGAGACCCTGCTTCGCGGCGCCGCCGACGTCGAGGAGTTCTACCTCCGCTACTGCGTGCCGAGAAAAATCGAGCTTAACCGCGAATATGCCCGGCGCGCCAGCCTGCTGCAGGACATTTGGATCATCCTGCAGACCTTGTGTCCTTATTGGCTCGGCTTGTTTGTTCTCTACGGCGCGGTCCTGGTCACCAGTCTCGCCCTGGCCTACCTCCTGCGGTTCGACTTCCAAACCACTCCCCGCGAGCACGGAGAATTCCTCCATGCTTTGCCGTGGATGGTCCTGCCCCAGATGGTCCTCCTTTTCTGGCGCGGCCAGTTTCGCGGATTGCTCAGCTACTTCAGCCTGGTCGAACTCCGCCAGACCGTCACCGCCCTGGGCCTGGCCTGCCTTCTCCAAATCGGCCTTTGGCACCTCTTGGGCGGCAGGTGGCTGCCCGGCCGCAGCATCATCCTCATTCATTTCCTCCTCTCCCTGACCTTGCTCTGCGGCGCGCGCCTGTATCTCCGCCTTCTGCGCGAGCAGTACGCCCGCACCAAGCCGGCCACCCCCGCTCGCCCCTGGCGCGTCGGCATCATCGGCCCCGCGGAAATCTCCACGCGCCTTGCCCTCGAGTTGAATCAGGACTCCCGGACCCCCCGCAGCGTGGTGGCCCTCTTCGACGACAACCCGCGCACGTGGCACAAACGCCCGCACGACATCCCGGTCGTTGGCATGCCCGAATGCCTCCTCAATGGGGAATGGATCGGCCGCCTCGACGAGATCATCATCGCCCTGCCCGCCGACAATCCGCAGCGCCTTCAGGAAGTCCGCCAAATGCTCCACGGTTTGCCGTTCAGAACCACTCTGGCGTCCACCGGCTCGGTGCTCAAGCCGCTGCCGGTCTGACGCCCAACCCTCGTTCCCAACTTTATGCCGTTCCGTTTATTTGACTATTCCCCGGCCGTCCGGGTCTGGTTCCTGCTCATCATCTACACGGTCGAACTCGCCGCCAGCCTCTGGTTCGCCTACGAGCTGCGTTTCGACTTCATGGTCGAGCCCCGCCACCAACAGGAGCGGCTCTTTGTCCTGAGCTGGCTGGTGCCCCTCGAGCTCCTCCTGCTCGGCCTGTTCCATCAGCTCCGCTCGCTGCTGGGCTATTTCAGCACGCCAGACCTGGCCCGCATGTTCCACGCGCTCACGCTGAGCACTCTGATTGCCTTCGCCGCGTGGTTCGTCTGGGGCGCGGGGTTTGCGCCGCCGCGCGGCGTCATTGTGGTCAACTTCGTCTTCGCGCTGGTCGGCCTGACCGGCGTGCGGCTGGCCATGCGCACGCTGCGCGAGTCCTTGACCACCTCCAAAAAGGGCGACTCCCGCCGGCACCGCCGCGTTGCCATCATCGGCGCCGGCGACTGCGGCGCGGTGCTGGCCCACGAGCTGGCGCTCAAGCCCGGCTACGGCCTGATCCCGGTCGCCTTCTTCGACGACGACCGCCGCAAATGGAACTCCCGCGTCCACGATATCCCCGTTCTGGGCGCGCCCGAGCGGCTGCTCGAGCCCGAGATGAGAGCGGATTTTCACGAAGCCATCATCGCCATGCCTTCGGCGCCTGCGCGTCGCGTTGGGGAAATCGTCCGCATCCTGCGCGAAATCCGGCTCCCGGGCCGGACGGTTCCCTCCATGGACCAACTGGCGTTGGGCCAGGTGAAAGTCAGCCAGCTTCGCAACATTGAAATCGCCGACCTCCTCGGGCGCGAAAAAGTTGAGCTCGAGACCGAGAGCATCCGCCAAATCCTGGAAAACCAGGTCGTCCTCGTCACGGGCGCCGGCGGCAGCATCGGCAGCGAGCTCTGCCGTCAGATTGCCACCTATCTGCCCAGACAACTCCTGCTGGTCGAACGCTCCGAGCCTGCTTTGTTCCAAATCGAACAGGAACTCATCAACCTCGGCTATGCCTCCCGCATCGTTCCCCTGGTCGCCGACATCCACGACCACGACCGCATGCGCAGCATCTTCGCCCGCTTCCGCCCCGCCGTCCTGTTCCACGCCGCCGCCCACAAGCATGTGCCGATGATGGAGTCCCAGCCCGGCGAGGCGGTGGTCAACAACAGCCTGGGCACCGCCGAACTGGCCGACCTCGCCCTCGAGTTTGCCGTGGACCGCTTCGTTCTCATCTCGACGGACAAGGCCATCAATCCCACCAGCGTCATGGGCGCCACCAAGCGCCTCGCCGAGATGTATATCCAGGGCCTGTCGGCCCTGCACCCCAACCGCACCAAGTTCATTGCCGTGCGCTTCGGCAACGTCCTCGGCTCCTCCGGCAGCGTCATTCCCGTCTTCCAAAAGCAAATCGCCGAGGGCGGCCCGGTCAAAGTCACCCACCCCGAGATGACCCGTTATTTCATGACCATTCCCGAAGCCTCGATGCTGGTGCTCCAGAGTGCCATGCAGGGCGCCGGCGGCGAAATTTTCGTCCTCGATTTGGGTCAGCCTGTCCGCATTCTTGACTTGGCCCGCCAGATGATTGAGCTTAGCGGCCTTAAACCGGATGAAGACATCAGAATTGAGTTTGTCGGCGCGCGCCCCGGCGAAAAACTCTTCGAAGAAATCACCCACAAAGGTGAAAACTTCGTCCCCACTGCCCATGCCAAAATCTTCCGCTTCATCGCCCAGCCTGTGGACCTGCCCGAATTCCGCAAAACGCTCCAGACCCTCCGCAAACACGTCCATGAAATGGACTCCCTTGAAGTGAAAAGACTCCTCCAGCAAGCCATCCCCGACTACACTCCTTTCACCGAATCCGCCGAGCCGGCCCCCGGCCGAATCACGCGCCTCGACGATTTCCGCCCCGCCGCGGCCGCCGACACCCGCGCCCCCGCCGCCCAACCTGCGAGGCCCGAATGACCCCCTGGCAAACCCTGCAGCAAAGCCTGCCCCACCAGCCCCGCACCTGGCTGGTCACCGGCGCCGCCGGTTTCATCGGCTCCCACTTGCTGGAAACCCTGCTCCACCTGAAGCAGCGCGTGGTGGGCCTGGACAACTTCGCCACCGGCAGCCGCCACAACCTCGAGCAGGTGCGGGGTCTGGTTGGCCCGGAATGCTGGCAAAACTTCACCCTGATTGAAGGCGACATTTGCGATTTTGACACCTGCCTGCGGGCTACCCAAGGCGTGGACTTTGTCCTGCACCAGGCCGCCCTGGGCTCGGTTCCGCGCTCGCTCGAACATCCCGCCGACTCACACGCGAGCAACGTCAACGGCTGTCTCAACGTGTTTCTGGCCGCGCGTGACCGGGGCGTCAAGCGGGTCGTCTATGCCTCCAGCAGCGCCGTGTACGGCGACCACCCCGACCTCCCCAAACGCGAAGACAACATCGGCCATTGTCTCTCCCCCTACGCGGCCACCAAACTCATCAACGAAATCTATGCCGATGTCTGCGCCCGCTGCTATGGCCTTGAACCCGTCGGCCTCCGCTATTTCAATGTCTTCGGCCCCCGCCAGGACCCCAACGGCCCCTACGCCGCCGTCATCCCCAAATGGATCGCCGCCATGCTCGCCCGCGAACCCATTTATATCAACGGCGACGGGGAAACCAGCCGCGACTTCTGCTACGTCGCCAACGTGGTCCAGGCCAACCTGCTGGCCGCCACCGTGCGCGCCCCCGAGGCGCTCAACCAGGCCTACAACGTCGCCCTGCACACCCGCACCTCCCTCAACCAGCTCTTTGCCCTGCTCAAAACCCAACTGCTCCCGCATTGCCCCTGGCTGGAACACTGCCAGCCCGTCCATCGCGATTTCCGCCCCGGTGACGTCCGCCATTCCGAGGCCGACATCGCCAAAGCCGGGCGCCTTTTGGGCTACGTCCCCACCCACACCATCGAACAGGGCCTCGCCGAGTCCCTCGACTGGTACCGCCAAAACCTTTAGCAAGCGCGCCACCGCGGGACACTTTTGAAGCAGCGCCCGCGCCGGCCGGGATGGAAGGGCCGCGTTCCCGACGAAAACGAAGCGCGGCCGCGCCACTCCCTGGCTGCGACTTTAATCTCCCAAATTCCGCAACGTTCTGATACACATCCGATATGAAAACCAAGCTGCGAACCGTCCTGATCCTCGTTCTCGTGCTTGGCCTCCTCGGTCTCGGGGGCGCCTACGCCGCCTACAAGGGCTACAAATACGTCCGCCAGGTCCGGCTCGTCAAGCAAGCCAAGGCTCACCTCGAAAAATCCGAGGACCGCAAAGCCCTCCTCTGCCTGCAACGCGCGCTCCGCTACAACAACCGCGACGTGGAAGCCGCGCGCCTCATGGCGCAACTGCTCGAGGCCGGCCGCTCCCCCGCCGCCTTGGTCTGGCGCAGCCGGGTCGTCGAGCTCAGCCCTGACACCCGTGACGACCGCATGGCGCTGGTGCAGACCGCCCTCCTGTTCCGCGATTACTCCTCCGCCACCAACGCGCTCGAGGGCATGGACGAAGAGGGGCGGAAAACCGCCGCCTATCACAACCTGGCCGGCATGGCGTTCGCCGCCGCCAATCAGGTTGCCCTCGCCGAACAACACTTTGCCGAAGCCGCCCGGCTCGAACCCGCCAATGCCGCCCCGCGCCTTAACCTGGCCGTCATCCACCTCCAAAACACCAATGCCCAGGTCCAAACCGCCGCCCGCGCCTCCCTGCGCGAGATTTCCTCCACTTCCACCAACGCCTCCCTCCGTTCCCAGGCCCTCCGCGAACTGGCCGGCGACGCCCTCCGTCACAAAGACCCCAAGACCGCCCTCGAGGTAACCCAAAAACTCCTGCAAGAAACCAACACGGTCTTCCGCGACAAATTGCTCCGCCTCGAAGTGCTCCAGGAAAGCAAGAGCCCCGATTTCCGACCCACCTTGACCGCTTTCCAAAACGAAGCGGCCGCCGACCCGGCCAAAGCCTATGACCTGGCGATGTGGCAGATGGCCAACCTCTCCCCCGCCGATTCCCTCGGCTGGCTCCTCCGCCTGCCCGAAGCCACCCGCACCAACGCGTCCGTCATCCTCGCCACGGTCCAATGTCAGGACGTCCTCAAAGACTGGAAAGGGCTTGAGAACCTCATCCGGGATCAAACTTGGGGCGATCTGGAATTCCTCCGCCACGCCTACATCGCCCGTGCCCAGCGCGGGCAGGACCTCGCCGCCGCCTCCAAAGCCGAGTGGGAGCTCGCCCTCAAGAACTCGAACAACCAGCTCGGCGCCTTGCGCCAATTGCTCGGCCTTTGTGCCCAGTGGAAATGGCTCAGCGAAGCCGAGGAAGTCCTGTGGAACATCGTCAACCGCTATCCCGGCGAGAAATGGGCCGTCCAGGTCCTCACCCAGGCGCTCTATGCCGGCGGCCGCACCCGCCCCCTCATGATGCTCTTCAACCAGGAACTCAAACGGTCCCCCGACAACCTCTCCCTCAAGAACAATCTCGCCCTCACCGCCCTGCTGCTCGAGGCCCGGGAGCTCAAACCGCACGAACTGGCCCGCGAAGTCTTCACCAAGTCCCCCACCAACGCCGCCTTCGCCTCAACCTATGCCTTCTCGCTCTTCCTGCAGGACAAGAACGACGAGGCCCTCAAAATCATGCAAACGCTTTCCCCTCGCGACCTCGAGAATCCCTCCGTCGCCGGCTACTACGGCCTCATGCTCAAAGCCGCCGGCGACAAAAACAAAGCCAAGTCCTACCTCGACTGGGCTTTCAAGGGCCCCATGCTTCCCGAAGAACGCAAACTCTTCGAGCAAGCCCGGGCCGGCGTCTGACGCCTTCCAGCCTCAACCCTCCGTCCCTCCCCCTCTTCGTCTTTCCCCCTCCCCGCCTTCCACGGTCTAATCCTCCCGTCCCTCACCCTGCCTTCGCCCTCTCGCCCCTCCTTCCTGCCATCAATCCGTCCTCCGTCCCCTGCCGCTGCTCTTCGCATCTTCCCACCTTCCTTCCCGCCCTGAGTTTCCTCCCCGCCGTTTCCCCTCTCGCATTGTTCCCCCCCTCATTCTGCGTTCGTGAGATGAGCCGAAGTTGACTGGCATTCCTCCGCAATCCACGACTCGGCCGCATCCGCCCACCCACCCGCGAACGCCGTCCCATCCCTTGCCGCGCCGCGGCCGTTGCCCCCTGTTTTGCTTTCAGCCACAGAGGGTCCGCCGTTGATTGCCTCATTCCTCAATTAAGCAGTGGACGATGCCGCGCAGTAGCATTAAATTCAGTTTTGCAAACTGCAGGACACGAGTTGAAATTCATGACGCTCGAACACTCAACCCCAACAAACCCATGACAACTGCATCCTTGACCCAAATCTCATCTCCCTGGCGCCTGGCGCGCCAAGCTGCCCTGGCCGCCTTACTGCTCGCGGCGGCCGCTAACGCGCCGGCCTTGATCGTCGGCCCTTACACCCCCGACGCCAACACCGTCCACCTTTGGCACTTTGACGATCCGCCGGGCACCGTGGCCGCCAACGCCGTCCCCGGCGGCGCCTCGATGATCGCCGTGAACGGCGCCACGCAAGTCAATCCCTTGCCGAAGACCAACGCAATCCTCACTGGCGCCGCCAGTTACTCCGGCTTCGGCTCCGCCGCCGCCTTTATCAACACCAACCGGACCTTCGGGCTCGCGATGGACAGCAACGGCGATGGCAACATTCAGCCGGACAACCTTTCCACGGCGGACAAAGTGGCCCTTTCCACCCTTTTGGGCGCCAACGGCGCCTTTACCCTCGAGGCGCTGGTCCGTCTGAGCTACGCCGACATCACGGCCTTGGCTGGCAGCGGCAACAAGCAGATTTTTTGCCTCGAAAACAGTGCGTCGGCTGCCAGCGGCCGCTGCTTCCAATTCCGTTTGAACGGCAGCATCCTTGAATTCAACCCCATTACGGTTAGTGGCGGCCTGCTTCAGTTTGATCTCGCAAACCTCTTCGATGACAATGCCTACGCCCCGGACACGTGGTTCCACGTGGCGGTGACCTACAACGGTTTGGAGAATACCGCGGACAATCTCAAGCTCTACTGGACCCGCGTGGATGCGGCCAAGGTCCAGGCCAACCTGGTCGCGGCCAAGACCTTGACGGCCGACATGAATGGCGCCAACACCGCTGTTCCCACCGTTGGCAACGAGAACCGCGCGGCGTTCGGCGAAGGCTTTGGCGGCACCACGGGCGCGACGGCCAACTACATTGACGAAGTGCGGATCAGCCGGGTCGCCCGCGGCGCGGGTGAAATGCTCTTCGCCAGCCCGCTGATTACCTTCACAGTTAATCCCTCGAACACCGTGGCCGCCGTAGGCCAGCCGGTGGTGCTTACCGCCGAAGCCTCCGGGGTCCCGCCCCTGAGCTACCAATGGCGCCTCTACGGCACCAACCTCCCCGGCGCCACCAACGCCTCCTATTTCATCGCCGCGGTCACCGCCGCCGACGCCGGCCCTTATGATGTGGTGGTGACCAACCTCGTCAGCGCCCCCGCCACCTCCGCCCCCGGCACGCTCACCGTCCGCACCGTCGTGGATTCGCTGGTGTGGAATAATAACAACACCTTCGATTTTAACTGGGACTACACCACGGCCAACTGGTCCAACGCCCTCAGCACGGCCTTCCCGGTGGCCTACCAGACCGGCGACCGCGTCCGGTTCGACGACACCGGCCTCGGCTACGCCCCGATCGCCTTGAGCGGCGTGATCATGCCCGGTTCAGTTGTGGTGGACAGCGCCATCAATTATTACGTCATCAGCGGACCCGGAAAACTGTCAGGCCCGATGTCCCTGACCAAGCTCGGCCCCTCGACACTGACCCTTGACGCGGACAACGATTACACCGGCGGCACGACCATCAACGGCGGGATTCTTCAGGTGGGCAACGTGGGCGGCACCGGCGCCTTGGGCACCGGCAACATCACCAACAATGCCCAACTGTCCATCAACCGCACCGGCACCCTCATTATTCCAGGCAGCATTTCCGGCAGCGGCTTCCTCTCCAGCGACAACAGCGCCACCACCATCCTGCTGGGCACCAACAACGCCTGGACCGCCGGTCCGTTCATCAACGCGGGCACGCTTCAGATTGGGGATGGGGGCACCAACGGCAGTCTGGGAACGGGCACCATCACCAACAACGGCGCCTTCGTCATCGCCAGCGCGCGCAACTTCACCCTCAGCGACTCGATTGAAGGCATTGGCGTCGTGCGTCTCAGCGGCCCGGGCACCCACACCTTGGCCGCCAGCAACTCGTTCAGCGGCGGGTTGGTCGTAGGCGGCGGCGCGACGGTCCGATTCACCCGCCCCGACGCCTTGGGCCTCGGCACCAACACCGTTGGCCAGGGCAACCAGGACACCAGCCGCCTCGAGCTCACCGGCGGCCTTGTCCTCACCAACCCCATTGCCATCGGCCCGCGCGCCTATCTCCCCGCCGACGCCACCCCGCCCAACAGCGCCGCGCATTTTGTCAACCTCGGCGGCACCAATGTTTTGAGTCCGCCTTATGACATCGCCTTGGCGGCGGGCGGCAACGTCATCGCGTTCGAATCGGCTGCCGGACACCTGGTTCTGACCACGGGCGTTGCCTTTACTGCCGGTGGCGGGCCGAAATACGTCCTGCTCAAGGGGGCGGGCACGGGTGAAATCCAGGGGGGCCTGACCCAGACGGTGGCGGCGGCGCTGAGTCTCCACAAACTGGGCGCCGGCTCCTGGACGCTCTCCGGCATCAGCCCCTTGCGCGGCCCGACGGTGATCAGCAACGGCACCTTGGTCGTCAACGGCCAACTGACCGAGGTCACCAACCTGGTTCGCGTGGCCGGCGGCACCCTCTCGGGCAGTGGCGTCATCGCCGGCCCGGTGGTGGTCGAACCCGCCGGCACGCTGGCTCCTGGCGCTTCGATCGGAACGCTGACCATCAATAACACCCTCACGCTGCAAGCCGACAGCACCACTTCCGTCGAGCTCAACAAGGCCGCCGGCACGTGTGACAAGATCATCGGCCTTGCCAGCGCTTCTTACGCCGGCAAACTGGTGGTCACCAACCTGGCCGGCACTCTTGCCCTGGGTGACAGCTTCCCGTTGTTCAGTGCCGCCTCCGCCTCGGGCAACTTCGAGGTTATCACTCCTGCCCCCGGCGGTGGATACGCCTGGAGCTTCGACCCGGCAAGTGGCACCCTGAGTGTGGTGCCCGGTGTGGCGAGCTATCCCACCAACCTCAGCATCGGCTTGAGTGGCTCCACGCTGAACCTCGCCTGGCCCGCCACCCACCTCGGCTGGTTCCTGCAATCCAATGCAGTCGGCGTTGCTGCTTCTGGAGCCTGGTTTGACATCCCCGGCTCGCAGAACAGCACCACCTTCAGCGTAACGGTCAGCCCTGACACCCCCAATGTCTTCTATCGCCTGCGACGTCCCTGATAACCGTTCGTTCGCCCCGTCGGCTCCTGTTGCCGGGCGCGCTCACCGGGCGCGCCCGGCGCCGCTCCGCTCCGGCTTCACCTTGATTGAGCTGCTGGTCGTCATCGCCATCATCGCAATTCTGGCGGCCATGCTGTTGCCGGCGCTCTCCCGCGCCAAGGAACGCGCCAAACGCGCGGCGTGCCTTAACAATCTCAAGCAACTGGCGGTCTTCAGCCAGCTCTACGCCGGCGACAACCGCGACACCCTCGTGCCCGCCTACCAGCGCATTCAGCCCATTGCCTTGGACCCGAACATCCAGGTCGAGGCCTGGGCCAGCGTCGGTCTCTACACCCGCTCGAACGCCAACAGCGTCTGGACCTGCCCGAACCGTCCCCTGTTCCCCGCCTACAATCCGCAATACAACCAATGGGGAATCGGCTACCAATACTATGGCGGCATCACCAACTGGCTCAATAATCTGCGACCCAGCGGCATTGCCGCTGAAAGCCCCGTCAAGACCTCAACCGCCAAAGCCTACATGATGCTCGCGGCCGATTTTGTCATCCGCTTCAATCTCGGCGCCGGCTTCGTTTGGGGCGATCCCCGGGAAACCTTCCCCAGCGGCTTCGCCAGCCTGCCCGCCCACCGGGCCGCCAGCGGCCTGCCGGAAGGCGGCAACGAAGTGTTCATTGACGGGTCTGCCCGCTGGGTGAAGGCGGCCGAAATGCGGTTCATCCACAGTTGGAACCCCTCCGCCCGCGAGTTGTATTTCTGGCAGGAAAACCTCGGCGAGCTCGAACCCATGCGCAACAACTTGCAGCGCATCCGTTAAACGCCCGCTCCCGTTGTGGTTCGCCGAAATGGCGTCGTCGTGCAAAAGAGGCCGCCAGGTGTTTTTTGGTTGTATGATGTGTCAAAGTCTTAAGTTCCGGTCGGGCCGGGCGGCTCTGGTTTGCAGCGCGGTGGCCGCTTTCATCTTCCACCTCGGCCCCGCCGTCGCGGTCATTGCTCCCTACCAGGCGCCCGATTCGCATACCCTGCACCTCTGGCATCTGGATGAAACTTCGCCCCCCTGCGCCGACGCAGTCCCGGGTGGCACCAACCTCGCGGTCCTGGCGAACGGCGCGACGCTCGGCAACGCCTCTTTTCCCGGCTTTGGCACCGCCCTCAGCACCTTCGACGGGGGCCAAACCGGGACCCTGGCGGCCAATAAAGATGCCCATTTGTCGGTCCTGCCACTGGCCAGTGGCTCCGCCGATGATGTGGCCCTTGCTTACGCCGACCCGGTGAGCGGCGCCTTCACTTTCGAGGCCATCGTGCGGGTTGATTTCAATCCCGCGCTGAACCTGGGGGCGGCGCCGGCGGGCACCGGCCGCAACAGCGGCATGCAAATCCTCAGCGGCGACGGCGACGGCACGGCCGACCGCGTATTTCAATGGCGCCTGGACCCCGTCGGCTATGGCTCGGGCAACACCACGGCGCCGCGGCTGGAGTTCATCAACATCCACCAGTCCGCCGGCGTGCAAAACCTGGTGGTCCCCATCCCCACCAACACCTTCCATGCCATCGCCTCCAACGCCTGGTACCATGTCGCGGTCGCTTACAACGGCGCGGAAAACACCCCCGACAATCTCAAGTTCTACTGGACGCGCCTGGACCCCGCGGTCACTGCCGCCAACCTCATCGCTTCGGCCCGGATGACCGAGGATTTGTTTCCGGGCGCCGCCTGCGACTTCGTCATCGGCAACGAGGGCCGCGCCACGGGCGGCGCCAGCGACAACTGGATTGGACTCATTGACGAAGTCCGCATCAGCCGCGTCGCCCGCGCCCCGACCGAATTCATCTTCGTCAACGACACCGACGGCGACGGCCTGCCCGATGACTGGGAACTGTTCTGGTTCGGCAGCATCACTGCCGCCCATGCCGCGGACGACCCGGACCACGACGGCTTCTCAAACCTCCAGGAATATCAGGCCGGCTCCAACCCCCTGCTGGCGGCCTCGACCCCCAATGACACCGACGCCGACGGATTGCCCGATGCCTGGGAGATGGCTTGGTTCGGCACCCTCGCCCACGGCCCGGACGACGATCCGGACGGCGATTCATTCACCAATGCCCAGGAACGCGCGGCCGGCACCAATCCAAACAATCCCCTCTCGAACCCCAACGATGTGGATGCCGACGGCCTTCCCGATGCCTGGGAATTGCTCTATTTCGGGTCGTTGACTCAATCGGCCCAGGATGACCCCGACACCGATGGTTACACCAATCTCGAGGAATACCAGGCCCACACCGACCCCACCAACTCCCAATCCTTTCCCCCGCCCCCCTTGCTCCGGTTCGTCCCGGTCGAGGATGGCGATCCCAATACCAGCGAATACGGCTTTGCCGGCTCTTCCGCGATCAACGCGGTCGCCTTTATCTGCTCGGCCCTCGCCACCGTCAGCAACCAGCAGTTTATTGCCTACTACGGCCGCCATCAAACCGACGCCAGCTATGTTTACAACAACACCATCTGGATCGGCCGCCGCACCCTCGGCTCGCGGTTGTGGGAGGTCTTCCGCACCGCTTTCACCGCCAACAACATCAACGATGGCCATGACGTCGTTTCCTTCGGCTTGGACGGGGACGGCTACATGCATCTTTCCTGGGGCATGCACGGCGATGCCTTCCATTATGCCCGCAGCACCAATCCGGTCACCGGCACCCTCCCCATCGGCTTCGGTCCCGACTCCACCATGACCGGCCGTGAAAACACCGTCACCTATCCCCAGTGGCTCACCTTGCCCAACGGCGACCTCCTTTACCTGTTTCGGGAAGGCGCTTCCGGCAGCGGCGACACCTACCTGAACCGCTATTTCCGCGCCACCCAAACCTGGAGCAACGTTCACCTGAACGGCTCCACCCAGTTGCCCTTTATCAAAGGCCGCGGCTGGACCCCGGATTACAACGCCTACCCCAACATGCCCTGCCTCGATCCCGCTGGAAATCTGCACCTCATCTGGACTTGGCGTTACAACAGCGACTCGCCCGCCGGCGAATCCGGCTACCAAACCAACCACGATTTCGATTATGCCCGCTCGACCAACGGCGGCCTCACCTGGCTCCGCTCGGATGAGACCCCCTACACCCTGCCGATTTCCGAAAGGGGGGAGAACGGTGACCCGAACACGATGGCCGAGAAGATTCTCTCCATCCCGGAAGGCTGGAGCCTGATCAATCAGGCCGGCATGTGTCTGGACAGCGCCAACCAGCCCATTCTGGCCTCCTGGTGGGCCCCGGGCACGGCCACCAACAATTACCGCCGCCAATACCTGGTTGCCTTCCGCGACGCCCAGGGCCTGTGGCAGACCCGCCAGGTTTCACAACGCACCAACGATCCCCCCACGACCAAATACTCCGAAACCTACGTCCGCGACCTGGGACGGCCCGTCGTGGTTTGCGATCGCCAGGATCGGATCATCGTTCTCTACCGGGATAACTTCGGCAGCAACGGCTTGACCCTCGCCCACAGCCTGCCCAAGGCGGTGGACCCCGACCGCCTTGTCTGGACCTCCTTTGACCTGACCACGGCCAACCTCGGCAATTACGAACCAGTGATTGACCTCCCTCGCTGGCAGCGCGACAACTCCCTGCACATCCTCTACCAGCCCAGCAGCGGCTTGGGCTACACGTCCCCCGCCAACAATGCCTCCCCCATCGGCGTCCTCGAATGGAATGCCGCCGCTTACTTCAACCACACTCCCACCCTCCACCTCGCTCTGACCAACCACGCCGCCGACGCCGTTCTGAGCTTCAGCGCCCGCCCAAGCTGGGGCTATCGCCTCTCGATGTCCACCAACTTGGTCAACTGGCAACCGCTTGCCACTTGGAATCAGGTCAACGGCCCCGTCGAGTATTTCCATCCGGGCGGCGGGGCTGGACCCTGCCGTTATTGGAAACTCGAGTACCAGGAAGGCGGCTTGCCCACCCCATAATCCCAGTGGGCGATTGGCGGCCCCAACCCCGGCCCTCTCAATCCCAACACCAGGGTCCTGCCCGGGCGCCCGGCTTGGCCTCCCCAAGCCGATGACATCGTTATATCGAGACGGGGTCCGCTACACGCGGCGCGGCCCTCCCTTCCCACACCCGCTTAACCCGCGGGCTCTTCCGCCAGGTTGACCAGCGCGGCGGTGTTCAGCAGCGCCTTGGGAACGAAGGACGAAACTTCCACGTACTCGGGGACCTTTGACCCGTCCGGACTTCGCTCGGAGCAGTGATCATTGTCGCCCCAAGGGCCAAGGCCGTCGAGCGTCGGGACCGCGTCCCAGATCAGATTGCCGTCGCTCAGCCCGCCGCGTTCCTCCCACCCGAGCGGCAGACCCAGCTCGTCCGCTGCCCGTTTCCAGTACTGGTACAGCCGGTCGGTGGCTTCGTTCCGCGGCCAAGGCCGGCTCTCCGTGAGGATTTCGACTTCGATCTGGCAGCAAAAACCATCGTCCGGGCTATGGACATCGCCCGGACCCGCCAACGCCAGCAAGTCCGCCTTTGCGTTCTCATAAACCTCGGGGGTAAAGGCCCGAAACTCGCCCTCGACAACCGCCTCATGCGGAACCCGGTTGAGAACGGTTCCTCCCTGGATGGTCGCCACGTTGAAAGTAAGCTGCCGCGAATAGTCAGTCAGCGCCGCAATCCGCTGCAACGTCCGCCCAACCTGAACAATGGCATTGGCCCCATGCGGATGCTTCCCCCCCGCATGCGCCCCGCGCCCGCGAACCGTCACCCGCCAGGTCGCCCGCCCCTTCCGCGCCACCACCAGCCGCGGCGTCCGTCCGTCCCGCCCCTCGGCCTCAAAGACCAACGCCCCAAGGGTCCGCCCGCCGCAGTGCCGCCGGCATAGCTCCCCGAAGTCCGGCGAGAACCTTTCCTCGGACGAGTTCCACAACAGCTTCCAAGTCATGGCCTCGAAACACTCGGGGGCGTGGGCCTGCAGCGCCCTGAGCACCAGCCACATCATCACCGTCCCCCCCTTGATGTCGTGGGTGCCCGGCCCGTAGATGCGGTCGCCTTCCCGCTGCCACCGGAAGTTGTTGCGCTGCTCCTCTTCCGGGGGGAAAACAGTGTCCAAGTGCGAAATCAGCGCAATGCTGCGCCCGGTCTTGCCGGGCCGCGTCAGCACCAAGTGCGGCCCGAACCCGGGATTGGCCGAAGGCACCAGCTCCGCATCAAACCCCAGCGGCGCAAACCGTTCAGCCGTCAGCCGCGCCAGTCGTTCCACTCCAGCCCGGTTGGCCGTGAAACTGTTGATTTCCACCATCTCGCGCAGGAGCTCCAGGGCCGCGGGCAGTTGGGCTTCCAACCACGCCTTGACCAAATCCGCGTTTTGCATTCGGCGAAAGTGGCGGGAATGGCAGGCAACGTCAATGATCGTCGCGGGCGAATCGCAACAACGCCCCCGGTTGGTCCAAGCTCTTTCACCTGCAAGAAACGCCGAATGGCGTGCAAAGGCGCGATGGCGCAGGGCCGATGTTGCCCAAACGTCATCCCGCCGTCACACAACCGTCACATTGAGGGTCTTTATTAAATACGTATGACAACCTGCAGACATTTCAGGTTCCTGATCCCCAGGGAGGACGCCGACGAGTTGCGTGACGCCGACCCGGAGCCTTGCCCGGTTTGCGACCAAATGCCGCATCGCCGCCGGTGGACGACTCCTGACCCTGCCCCCATGGCCCCCAAGGCACTGAGGGAGGATGAACATCTGGTTTGGCAGGAATAACGCAACCTCTTTGGGGTTTCTCTGAATCTTCTCACCCTTGAGCCCAACACCGCTCTTTGGGAGGGCAAACTTTGAGCTATGGCCGCCACGCCGGGGGTGCTGATAGTGCCCGGCTCCCAATCGGGTTTTCACAATCCCAGCGGGCCACCCGCGGGCCGATGTCATCAACGCTTGAGGAGGCGATAAGGCAGCACCCAGCGTTCAAATGCAAATCCCGGCCCCGCTCGATGCGCTGGCGTTGCCCGGCTCGGCTCCGCCGCAGGCCGTCCCACACCGACCGACTTGCTTCCAAGTAATCTTGTACGGCCAAAAGCCGACCTGGCCACTCCAGGTTGTTGTCTCAAGCAGCCCGGCCCCAAGGAATTGGGCCTTGTTCCTAACCATCAACACTCCTTCCTTTGACCCAACCGGGCACATCAACACCCCCCCACCAATCGGTCGCTCATTCTCTTCACTGGTTATCAACCACTTCCGCTCTCACGTGAAAAGGCCCTGAAGGCGGCGTCTGGACACCGCATTTCATCCTTGCAAGCCTGTGCGGAAAGCGTAAAACGAAAGACGTCATAGGTCTGTTGGAAGTCTCTAAACATTATGATTTATCAGGACAAGACGGCTGCGCTTGAGCAGGACCGGCGGTCGGCCGACCTGTACGCGCAACCCCGCCGCCCGGCGGCCACGGAACCCAACCACCGTATGGTTCGATCCAAAGCCGCCACCGGACCGCGTTCGCCCTCAATGCTGGACAAGGTCAAGAACTTCAACAGCGCCACCCGTTTGCGAGCGGCCGGGCTTTACCCGTATTTCCGAGTCATCTCCTCCGCCCAGGACACGGAGGTTGACATTGACGGCAAGAAGGTCCTCATGTTGGGGTCCAACAGTTACTTGGGACTGACCAACCACCCCAAGATCAAGGAGGCAACCCGGGCGGCAGTGGACAAATACGGGACCGGTTGCGCGGGTTCCCGGTTCCTGAACGGCACCCTGGACATTCACATTGAACTGGAGCAGGAGCTGGCCCGCCTGGTCAACAAAGAGGCGGTCCTGCTTTACAGCACCGGGTTTCAGGTCAACCTGGGCGTCATCAGCGCCTTGGTGGGCAAGGGAGAGTATGTTCTGGGCGACAAAAGCAACCATGCGAGCATTGTCGAGGGCTGCCTCCTGACGCAGGGCCGGTTCCTCCGCTTCGCGCATCGCGACATGGCCGCCTTGGAAAACCGCTTGCGCCACCTCGAGCCGGACGCCGGCAAACTCATCGTGGTGGACGGCGTGTTCTCGATGGAGGGGGATATCATCCAGTTGCCGGAGTTGTGCCGTCTGGCGTCCGCCCACAATGCCCTGGTCATGGTGGATGATGCACACGCCATTGGCGTCCTCGGCAAGCAGGGCGCCGGCACCGCCTCGCACTTCGGCCTGACCGAGCAAGTGCATCTGATCATGGGCACGTTCAGCAAATCGCTGGCCAGCTTGGGCGGGTTTATTGCATCGGATGCGGCCACCATTGATTATCTCAAGCACCACTCGCGCGCCTTGATTTTCAGCGCCAGCATGAGTCCGGCCAACGCCGCCGCCGTGCTGGCCGCGCTGCGGATCATGCTCGAGGAACCCGAGCGCATCCAGCGGCTTTGGCACAACACCCAGCGAATGAAGCAGGGCTTGCTGAGCCTCGGCTTTGACCTGGGCGACTCACAGACTCCCATCCTCCCGGTCTATGTCCGCGACCTGATGACCGCCTTCCAGTTCTGCAAACGCTTGCAGGACGAAGGAGTGTTCGTCAACCCGGTCGTTTCTCCCGCGGTGCCTCCTGGCCAGGAATTGATCCGGCTCAGCCTGATGGCCACCCACACTGATCGGCAGATTGACTTTGCTTTGGACAAACTCGGCAAGGTCGGCCGCGAACTGGGTTTGATCTAATCGCCGCGAATTGAAAGTCCTGCTCACAGGCGCCAGCGGCTTTGTCGGCAGTCATATCCTTGACGCACTAGGCGAGCGGAAGCTTCCGGTCGCGATCCTGCTCCGACCCTCAAGCGACCGGCAATTCATTCAGGGGCACCTCCCAACGGTCGAAATCCGGTCCGGCTCGATAGCCGATCCCGAGTCTCTGGCTTCAGCCCTGGCCGGAATCACCCACGTCATCCATTGTGCCGGCTGCACCCGGGCCGTTCACACCTCCGAGTTCTACCGGATTAACCAGATTGGCACGCGCAACATGGTCGAGGCGGTCAATGCGCACCGCCAAACGGTGCGGCGCCTCATCCACGTCTCGAGCCTGGCCGCCGCCGGTCCGGCGACGGCTGACCGCCCCAAACGCGAGGAGGACCCGCCGCAGCCGGTCTCCGAATATGGGCGGAGCAAGCTGGCTGCGGAGGAGGAGGTCCGGGCGCGGTGCCGCGTGGACCACGTCATCCTCCGGCCCCCGGCGGTTTACGGCCCTCGAGACCATGGCTTCCTTTCGATGTTCAAAGCCGTCTGGCATCATCTCCGGCCCCTGCCGAGCGGGCGCCAGGTCCTGAGCCTGGTTTATGTCAAGGACCTGGCCGAAGCAATCTGCCACTGCCTGGACCACCCCAATGCGGTTGGGAAAACATTCTTTGCCGCCGCGCGCGAGGTCGTTACCGGCCGGGCGATGGCCCGTGAAATCGCGGCGCAGGTGAACCATTGGACCATTCCCTGCCCCTTGCCCGGCTTTGCGCTTTGGCCGCTGTGCCTGGTGCAGGACGTGTGGGCGCGGCTCACCCGCCGGGCCAGGCTGCTGAATCTGGCCAAATACCCCGAACTGGTTGCGCCGGGATGGGTTTGCGACCCAACCCGGCTCGAGCGGGAACTGGGTTTTTCCTGCTCCACCCCCCTGCGGATCGGGGTCGGCGAAACGCTGAAATGGTATCAGGACCACCAGTGGTTGTGAGGTCGAAAGGGCATTCATGAGACACTACACCTTTGTGGACTACGCCACCCAGGGCTACGCCCTGCTGGTCGCGGGGTTGGTGCTGGCCTTTCATAATGGAACCGTCCCCCGCTGGCATTGGATTGTCGGCGTCCACGTCCTCTTGGTGCTAAGCATTCACGGCCTGATCCAGTGGCAGGCGCGGTCCCAGCCGGGCAAGGCGCTGGATTTCCTCCGGCATTTCTATCCCGTGCTGCTTTACACCTGGTTCTTCTGTCAAACCGGATGGCTCAACCGCATGTTTTTCCAGGATTACCTGGACCCTCTGGTCATCCGCTGGGAGCAGGCCCTGTTCGGATGCCAGCCCAGCGTCCTTTTCATGGAGCGACTGCCCTATCTGCTGCTCAGCGAAGTCTTCTACGCCTCGTACTTTTCCTACTACATCATGATCAGCGGGGTGGGCCTTGCCCTGTTCCTGCGGAACCGGCAGCAATTCTTCCACTATGTCTCCATTGTCTCCTTCCTGTTCTATATCTGCTATACGATTTACATCTTCGTGCCGGTGATCGGGCCCCGGGTGTTTTTCCGCGAAATCGCCGGCTACGACTTGCCCGAGGCGCTCCAGCAACTGGCCACGACTGACACCTACCCGGCTGCCGTGAAATCCGGCCTGTTCTTTCAGATCATGGCATGGATTTACCGGGTTTTCGAAGCGCCGGGGGCCGCCCTCCCCAGCAGCCACGTTGCCGTTGCCATTTGCACCGTCTTCTTCTCCTTCCGCTACCTGAGGCCAATCCGGTTCGTTCATCTGGGCGTGGCCGTCCTCCTCTGTCTTTCCACCGTCTATTGCCGCTACCATTACGTGGTGGATGTTTTGGCCGGCATGCTCACTGCCGCCGTCCTTATCCCCTTCGGCAACTGGCTCTACTTCAAGCTGCGCCGGCCGGAACGGGAAGGCGGTTCGGTGCCACGAACGCCGGAGCCCGAACCCGCCTCAAAAACGCCAGGTTCACAATAGAGCGGAATGTTGTTGCCTGCTCGCCCCCCCCCGGGGCGCTGAAAAACGACTGAGGTGGGGCTTTCGTTGCCCAGGACCCTGCCGGCCTGCCGCTTTGTTCAACCCCACATTGGGAAACGAACCAGCAGCCCTTGGGCTTGTGGTCGTTGGGCGAACTCCCGTAACCGGCCAGGCGCAGGAGCGGCGAGCTTCGCCCTGAATGGGCGTGAGGCGAGACCGGGACAAAGCCCGGCCCCGCCACTGCCCAACTGAAGCCTACTCGCAAACCAGCCGGTAGTACCGCTGGGGCGCAGTCGGCGGGAGAACCAACGGCGATGCGGTGCTGATTTCAATCCATGGCCCTGTCAAGGTCTCCGCACCCAGCAAGCGGTAGCCTTCCCCGGTCCAACTGATGACGGTTCCTGCCGTTGTGGAGCTGATGGTCAGTCCGGCCGGTTCGCAGGCCGCCACCCGTTCCAGGCCGTACAGCAGATTTTCGGCGCCGGCGGTCGAGCGGCACTCGAGCTCGGACGCGTATGCGAAGGGGGGCGTGCCCGGCGGCAACTCGGGGATGATGCGGATTTCGTCACAGGCGAAGCCATAGACGTCGAAGGCCGCGGCTGAAGTGAGGCGCACGGCTCCGTTGGTGCCGAGGAGTGCAAATCGCTCCGGCCAGCGGCCGAGCGGCAGCGGGTCCTCCAGGGTAATGGCCGGCGCCGCAACATTGCCATAGGCAAAATAGACGCCGTTGCTCCAAAGTTGAATGAGCAGGCCGGTGGCGCCCAGCGGACTGAAGTCCACCGCAGCATGCACCCCGTTGGCCGAGCGGACCAGGCCCAGATCGAAGATGGGCGGCGGCGGGCGGTTGGTCGTGGTGCCGGGCGGAAAGACCGGCCCCCCGATGCGGAAGAACTGTTGTTGGATGGGCAGATCAGGATTCTCCGAATGCTCGATTCCCAGCTCGAAGCTCAGCGTGCGGCCGAGATCGAGGACGATGCCGCTGTAATCCTCCTCGGCGGTGAATCGAACCCCGCCAGGCGCTGCCTGCAAGGTGAGGAGGCTCTCCGCAGCGGGCGCGACCTCCCCGCCCAGGATGTAGAGCCGTTGGTCGGTAATCAGCAATCCGGCCAAGCCGGTTGAACTGATTTCCACCAGGGCCGGCAACGGCCCTCCGCTGCCACTCCCACCCTCCGGTGAGAAGAC
Organism: Verrucomicrobiota bacterium; assembly: GCA_029974925.1. GTDB lineage: Bacteria > Verrucomicrobiota > Verrucomicrobiia > Limisphaerales > UBA8199 > JARKQH01. The sequence continues at coordinate 21,620 of JARKQH010000177.1, read as the reverse complement.
AACGCGGCTGGCATTGTCGTCAAAGCAGGGACACTTCACCGTGCCGTCCCATCCTTTGTGACGAATCCGCAAATCTCCACTAATCCGGCCCTTGACGGTGCCGTCCCAGCCGCGCGGACACGGCAGCCCGTTGCACAGCCGGCGCTCGACCGTGCCAGGGAAGGTGAGACTGATCTCCCCGCGCCTGGCATCGAACAGGAACGACACGGGGAACTGTTCAATGCCGTCCTCCGGCGCAAGGCTGAGCAAAGAGGCTGGCCTGGGTCTGCGGAGTCGTCCAAGATGGACCCCCATGATGCTGTTTGCCCTCGTGTCGGTCCTGGCGGCGGAGCCCACGGCGCCGGATGCCGCCCTCAAGCAGATTGTCGCCGCCGTGGCGCAGGCCGCCCGGGAGAACGCGGCGCGTCCGGAAAAAGAACGCGTCGCCGGCGATGCGCTGACTGATTTCTACGTTCGCCGCGCTTGTCAGACGGGCCTCCCCGGCCGGACGATCGTCCTGGGGCTTGCCTACGCTCTCGATCCGACCGCGAGCCTCGCTGCCAACCCGTTGGCCGCCGCCCGGTTCAAGGAAGTCGAAACCGCCGAAGAGCGGACGGCGCGCCTGGCCGCCCTGGGCAGCCCCACGTTGCGCGGACGCCAGGACTGGCTGGCCCATTTTGTGGTAAGCGCCGGACTCGCCGTGACCCTGGGCGAACCCGCCGCGGAGCTCCTCGGCTTGCAGAAGGAGGTCTCCGATGCCCGGGGAAAGGAGCAGGGCGCCGGCAGCGGCTTCAGCTTTGCCGACCTCAATGCCAATTTTGCCGGCATGGCGTTCGCCCGCTTGCTCATGGGCCCCCAAGGGAAAGCCGCGGCTGCCGAAGCCGCCCGGCGGTTCAAGACCCTCGACTTCGTCCCCGATCCAGGAAATCTCCCCGAGGGTCTCACGTGGACCGATTTTGAGTCGCGCTGGGGCGGGCTGGCGGATCCCCGATTTCAGCGGGAATGCGAGCAGATTCGCCAGCGGGTCAGGGAATGTCCGGGCTACCGCAAGTGGACTGTCGGGCGCGCGGAGGCGTCATAATGCCACCCTTGAATCAGAGGAAACCCGCTTCCCCTTCCCACTGAGGTCAGGGAGTGTTCAGGACAAAGAAGGAACATAAAGCGGGCGGAAAAACAAAGCAGCCAAACTGTACCCAACGGCGGCTGGTCTTGCAAGAATTTAATCGTTCGCGTGAAGACTTTTAGCTCTGGCATTCGGCGTGCAGTGGGTGCAGGGTGAGTGTTGAAAAACGGCAGGCGCTCCCGCGGACCGGGGGTGGCGGCCGGCGCCGGAACCATGGTATCGCAGACGCAACTGGCTTTGAACGATGCCGCCGAGTGGCTGGGTGATTGGCATCCACTGGCGGAACAGTTGGGGTGTGCCAGCAATGCGGTCAGCCTGGGCTCACTGTCTGCCTGGCGGTGTCTTCAACCGGTACACGACCGCGAGTCGCTGCGCCGTTTTCTCCTCCGCTACCACCAACAAATCCTCAAGCCGGTGGAGTGGCGGGCCATCCGCGTTGCGCACCGGCACGCCGAGCGGAATGAGCTGCGCGAGCTGATTGAATTTGACCAGGCGCTGGGCCGGCGGCAGACCTTTCGCGAATTGGCGCGGCCGAGCCGCCGGGTGGGCCGGGCCCAGCTTGGCAAGCTGCGGCCGTTGCGGGACCACCGCTTCGTGCAGCGATACCTTCGGGCGGTGGAAAGCCGCCGCGCGCATGGCTGGCACACGCTGGTCTATGGGGTCAGCCTCGCGGTTTATTCCATTCCCCTGTGCCAGGGGCTTCTCGGCTACGCCCACCAGATTACGCGCGGCTTTATCTATGCCGCAGCCCGAAGCCTGCAACTGTCCGAGCATGAGTGCCGGAACCTGTTCAACGAACTTTGCGCGTCGCTTCCCGCCGTGCTGGAGCCGCGGGAAGGTCCCCCCGTGGCGATCGGTGACCGGGCCCATGCCCGCGACTGAGTCGTCCAAGCCATGACCGCCTCCCGAAGGCCTTCCGGACGCGCGGGCGGCATTCAAGTCAAAGAAAGGAAAGCATTATGCGGTTCAAGCGCCGCAGCGGCTGGTCGGCGGCCATGCTCCTCGTCGTCTCGGGAACCCTGTCGGTGACCGCCAGCCTGGTGGGGTACTGGAAGTTCGACGAAGGCAGCGGGGCGAGCGTGGCGGACGGCTCCGGCCCGGGAATTTCGGTGTGTTGCTCGACGCGGACGGCAACCAGCCATGGACGCTGTACGACCGCAATCAGGGCGCTATTACCGCGTCAAGCGGCTGCCCTGAGCCGTCGGCAGGAAACCCCGGCATTGCCCTCCGCGGGCGGCTGCGGCTCCTCGCTGCAACACCCTGGACCCGGCGCGGCACTCCGGGGCTAATCAAGCGTGTCTCGAAAGTAGGCGCGGTGCGCGGCGCACCGGCATTTCTTGTCCCACGGCCTTGAGCATTGGCGAATCTGCGCGACCTGTGCGTCGCCCTCGGCCTTGGACAACGGGCCGCGCACGGAAATCTCCTCCGTGCCGGTAAAGTTGTCGTAACAGACCTCGACGGTGTAAACGCCGCAGTCCTTGCAGAAATAATACGTGTCCGTGCATTCATCCCCCAGGACGCTGCCCGAGATGGAGGCCACGCGCCCGTCAAGGGCCGACGCGCTGAATTCTTTACCGCATCGAATGCAGCGCATCATGGCCATTCCGCCCCGGCCATTCCGCCCGGCTTGAGCCCGGCCAATCCGGCCAGTTCAACCGGCGGAATCCTCAGGAGTCCTTTTTGCACGGATTTGCCCATGGCGCGGTCAGGAAGCCGGTTTGGGGGCCGGTTCCCCCTGGTTGACATAAGGCAACTCGACGCCGGACTGGCGTCCGACTCCGCGGCGGAGCCGGTCCCGCAAATCGGAGAGGTATCGTTCGTAGATGGCGCGCGGATCCGTTTGATGCTGCCGGCAGAGGCTGGCGGCCATGCCCACCACCTCGCCCATGCACCCGCCGGTGCGCATCACCCGCACCGCGCCGAGCGCCTCGTGCGTGACGCTGACATCCCGGCCGGCCATGAAAAGATTGGCCACGTTGCGCGAATAGAGGCACCGATAGGGAATCCAGAACGGCTGGGGATAGCTGCCGAAGGTCGCGCGCGAGATGAACGCATCCCCCTCGAACCCTTTCTCGTAACGCGGGTCCGGGAGGTGCAAGTCAATCTTCCACCCCGTGGGCACGCAGGCGTCGGGAAAGCTGCGGCCGCTTTCCAGGTCCTGTTTGGTCAACACCACATCCCCCAAAAGACGCCGGGACTCGCGCTTGCCAAGGATATGGGCGCACCAGTTCAGTTTGTGGTTGGGCAGCACGCGGTCCACGTTCTTGAGCGCGTCCCACGCGCCATACATCGCGCGAAAGTTCCAGTCGCGAACGTACTCCAGTTTGGTGATGGGATCGTGGTCAAAGCCGCTTTCCCAATACCAGCCGCCCAGTTTCAACGGGTCCGGATGGGGTTTGCCGCGGCCGGGAAACGGTTTGTCGCTCAGGTCCAGCGCCCACGGGCAGCGGGGAAAACTGACCGGCGCCGGCGTCTCCTTCACGTTCCAGAGGTTGCAGGGGCCCATCCGGCCGGTGGGCGTCAGGTCGAAATCCGCGCCGGCCAGCGCGCCCAAGGCGCCATCACCGGTGCAGTCGGCAAACCAGCGGGCGTCAATTCGGAGGCGGCGCCCGCTGACCACCTCCTGGGCAATCACGGCGCTGATGCGTTGCTGGTTGGTCACCGCGCCGACCACCCGGTGTTCGAGAAAAAGCGTCAGATTTGTCTCGGCTCGGGCCACCGCCAGTTTCTTCTCGTCTTCGTAAAGCTCGGCGGTGTTCTCGGGACCGTAATGAGCCCGTCGCGCCGGCTCCAGCTCGGCAACGATGTCCCCAACGCGGGGGTAGGGCTCTTCGTTGCGGGCGCCTTGGAGCCAGACGCGCACCTCGGAACTGTTATTGCCGCCCAGCACGGGCCGGTCCTGAACCAGAGCGGTCCTCAACCCCAACCGCGCCGCGGCAATCGCGGCGCACGTTCCCGCCATCCCGCCGCCGGCCACGACAAAATCGAAACGGCCTCCCGCCTCGGGTTGAGCGGGATGGCCAAGCAGCTCGCGGCGAAACGCCGCCAGCGCGGGGTCCTGGTTGGGCGGCGCCAGCTCGAGGTCCGTTGTGAACAACAGCGCGTCACACCGTCCCTCAAAACCGGTCAGATCGCGCAAGGCAACGGCAACCGGCCCCGCGGGGAGGCGAACCGTTCCTCCGTCCTGCCAATGCCATTCAGCTCCTTCCGTGCCGAAAACAGTCTCGAGCGGACGACCGTTCAGAATCACTTGAAACCGGCCGGGCGCGCCCGGCGCCTTCCAGGTCGCAACCCAGTCTCGCGTGCGCACCAAGACGCGGTACTGGCCCGCGACGGGAAACTCAACGAGGGTGGTCGCGTCAGCCACGGGGGTCCCCAAACCGTGGGCCAGCAGGAACGGCGACCCCATCACATCCATGAACTGCGGGTCCACCACCCACCCGCCGCGCTGGGCAAACTGTTCCGCTTCAACCAGCACGGTGCGGCTGGGAGCCGCGGCGCCGGTCCAGGCCGCCGCCACCATCGGGAGCAACGACCACGAAACCAACCGGAACAGCAGGGACGAGGGGCATTGAGTCTTCATCGCGGATGGGTGCAGAATAGCATTTCTCCCCGGACGCCGCCAGCTTTTGTTCCCCTGACCGCGGATAAAATGCAAAACCCGCCGCGAAGTCTGACTCGCGCGGCGGGCTGCTGATAATTCGGGATGCCAACTGGAATTTCCGCCTACCGGTTCCTGCCCTTGCCTTTCTCGCCCTTGGCCGCCGAGTCCGTGCTTTCGGATTGCCTGGCAGGTCGCTGGGATTTGTCCTGTTTGCCTGTTTTATCCGGCTTGGCTGGCTCCACCTTGTCCGTCTTGCTCCCCTTCGGCGCCTTCAGCTCTTTCTTTGCGGTGCCGATGCCACCGGTTTGGGCCAAAGCTTTCTTATCGGCCTTGCTCATTTGCCTGGCCTCGGTCTTGTCCAGATATCCATCCCGGTTGCTGTCGTATTTCTGGATGAGGGAATTGCGAATCTGCTGTTGCTCCGCTGACAGAGGTTTGCCGCCAGCGTTTTCGTCCGCCCGGACCGCCCAGCCCGCCAGGCATCCGGCCACCACACTGATGATTATCGTCTTTTTCATACTTTGTTCAGAAGGCTCGAGGGACCCGGGCACACCGGGCCCCTGAATGACCTTGGTTGGAGCACGGGTTGTGCCAACAGCCGGGCCTGACGCCGTCAGAGAATCGTCAGGCGGTGCTGTCCGGCGGCTCGACGAACCGGCTGGGCCGCCCCGGAGAGGGCATTGCATCGAAGGCCTGTTTCAGGAAGAGCGCTCTTCAGATCGAGGCCGAATGAAGTGAGCAAAACTGATTGAGCTTGCCACGGTGCCCGAGGTCGCATGAAATCCCGGCATGCCGTTTTGGGTTCGACGTGACACCTTCGCGGGCGTTGCCGCCGCCATGGGGGGACTGGCGAGGGATTCCCTCCGCGCTCGGACCGCTTTTGAAAGGAGGGGTCCGTCGTGACCCGCGCACCGCGCTATACTCTCATCCTGGCGGCGGGAAAAGGCACCCGCATGCAATCGGCCACGTGCCACAAAGTGTGTTTTCTCGTGGACGGCGTTCCGGCAATCAATCGGGCCATCGCGATTTACAACCAATGCGGCATCGGACGGCACATTGTTGTGGTGGGCTCCCTGGCCGGACAGGTTGTGGAAACGGTTGGCAAAGCTTTTCCCAACGTGGTCTTCAGTTACCAAGCCGCGCAAACCGGCACGGCGGATGCCGCGCGCGCCGGACTGCGGGCGCTGGCAGAATCCGAGGCGGCGGCGGACCTGCTCCTGGTGGCGGGCGACCGCCTGATTGAGCCGAACGTGCTGGAGCGGCTGTTTGACTTGTTTTACTCGGAGGAATGTGATCTGGCCTTGATTGCGACGCCCGGCCCGCCGGACTCGAGCCAGGCGCGGATTGTCGAAACGCCCGACCGCGTTCCGCTGGCCATCGTCGAGGCTGCCGACATCCGCCAGCGCCAGGTGTTCGCCGACGTCCGCGCCCGCGCGGCGCGCGGGCCGCTGACCCCGGCCGAGGCGGCCGAAATGATCCGGCGCGGCTTCGCGCGGCGGGGCGTGGAGGCGTCGGAGAGCAAGCTGCGGGCGGCCTTTGGGCCGTTGTGGGAGGCCGCGGCCCAGGGCAGGGACACGGCCGCGACGGTGGATTGGCTGGCGCTGGCGCCCGAAAACCTGACGCGGTTCGAGTTCAGATTTCCGGATGGAACCCTCTGGCGGCAAACGCCCGACGCGGTGCGCCAGATTCGCTGGATGAACAACTCGGTCTATGTGGTCAAAGCCGGCGTCTTGCGTCATGCGCTGGCGCATCTCGACCGCGAAAATGCCCAGCGGGAGGAATATCTCTCCGGCATTCTCGAAGTGCTCGCCCGGGAACCGGCGCGCTTCCGGATTCGCACGCTGCGGGTCGAGCAGCCGCAATCGGTGCTGGGCTACAACGACCCGGCCGAATTACTGGAAGTCGAGTCCGTCCTTCGCGCGCGCAAACGGGGGCAGGCGCCGCGCGAATTACCGGCGGGCAACTCCTTCCAGTCGGTGGCGGACTGGCAGGCGCAATTCACCGCCGCGGCGGAGCCAGGGGCAAACGCCAGCCCCCTCCGGCGGGCCTTGGCGGCAACCTACGGCGGGGAGGAGACGGTGCTGCGGGAGCGCATTGCGGCGTATCAGGGCCTGCTGCAAGAAGCGGCGTCTCGCTTCGGCCCAAGCGCCCGGGTGTTGCTGGTGCGGTCGTCAGGCCGGCTCAATATTCTCGGCCGGCACATTGACCACCAGGGCGGCCATTGCAACCTGATGACCATCGGCTTCGAGTCCCTCCTGGCCGTGCATCCCCGCCCCGACGACCGCGTCCGGCTGTTCAACACCGATGCCGGCCTGTACCCCGCCCGTGAGTTTGCCATCGGCGACCTGCTGGCGGAATTGCCCTGGGATGACTGGCTCTCGCTGGTCAACAGCGACAAGGTCAGCGAAATGGTGCGAACCACCGGCGGCGACTGGTCCCAATACTTCAAGGCCGCGATGCTTCGGCTCCAAAAAAAGTTTCCCCACGTCCGGCTTCGCGGCATGGACGTGGTGGTCAGCGGGAACGTCCCGCCGGCGGCCGGGCTCAGTTCCTCCTCCAGCCTGGTGGTGGCGGCGGCGGAGGCGACGATTGCGGTCAACCAGCTCGACGTGTTCCCGGCCCAGTTTGTGGACCTTTGCGGCGAGGGCGAATGGTTCGTGGGCACCCGCGGCGGCAGCGCCGACCACGCGGCGGTGAAAATGGGGCGCCGGGGCAAAGTCATCCAGGTGACCTTTTTTGATTTCGCGGTCAAGCAGGCGCTGGAGTTCCCCGCTGAGTACGTGATGGTGGTGGGCGACTCGGGCGTCCGGGCGCGGAAGAGCGGCAACGCCCGCGACCAGTTCAATCACCGCGTGGCCTGCTACCGGCTGGGCTTGCGCCTGATTCGACGCCTGCACCCCCAGTTCGCCCCGGTCCTGGACCACCTGCGGGATGTCAACGTTCGAACCTTGCGCGTGCCGCTAAGCTGGATTTACCGCATGCTCCTGGGCCTGCCCGAGCAGGCCACGCGCGAGGAACTGCACGAGATGCTTGAAGGCGAGGACCTCGACCCCTTGTTTGCCACCCACCAACCGCCGGACAACGGCCTTTACCCCATTCGCGGCGTGGTGCTTTTCGGGCTGGCCGAGTGTGAACGCGCCCGCGCCTGCGCCGATTGTTTGAAAGCCGGCCGCATGGCCGAGCTGGGGCGGATGATGACGGTGTCCCACGACGGCGACCGCGTGACCACCTGGACCCCCGACGGCCGGAGCAAGCCCTACCATGCGCCCACCAGCAACAACTATCTGCTGGGCCTCATGGCCGACCTGGAAAGCGGAGACCCCGAGCGAGTCGAGCGGGCTCAACTGCGCTGGCAGCCCGGCTCCTACTCGTGCAGTCTGCCCGCCATTGACCACATGGTGGACACGGCCCTGGCCACCGACGGAGTTGCCGGCGCCCAGCTTGCCGGCGCCGGCCTGGGAGGCTGCATGATGGTGCTGGCCCGGCGTGAAAGTGTTCCCGCTCTCCGGGAACGATTGACCCACAACTGCCCCGGCCCCGCCGGCCAGCCCCCCACGATTCTGGTCTGCCGGCCCATCGCCGGCTCCGGAGTCCTCACCCTGGACCCTGACGCCGGCTCCCCCTAGAAACTTCGGCGCGGAGCCTCGAAATTCGGACGGGGGGGCGTGAACCGTTTCGCCTCGACTGGCGGCGGGGTGTAGTACGGATTCCAGTCGTTGACCGCCTGACGGTTGACGTCCGGCGCCGCGGGCAGACTAAAGGTTGAATTCACGCTGGGCGACGGGGCGGTGGAGCGCTGCGGGGGCGCAATCAGCGAGTCCATGCGCGGCGCATACAGCGGGCTGGCCAGCGTGGAACCCAAATTGGGTTTGACCGGCGCCAGCGGACCCGCGGGCGCGGCAGCCACGCTGCCGCCGTCGAAAAATTCGCGGAATTGCTGCACGTACCGGTTGGGCTCGCGCAGCTCGTCCCGTCCGCTCGAAGGCTTGCCCAGATCGAACGTCTCGAACACCCGCCGCTCGCCGGAGCCCGCCGGGGAACTGTAATCATCGGCCGTGAGCAGCCGGCGGAGCGCCTCCTCGCGCTCCCGGACGCTCTCCGGCGTCTTTTCCTCGCGCTCCTTTTCCCGTTGTTGCTCTTCCGCCGCGGCAAGCCTCGCGTTGTTCAGTAATGCCTCGAACTCCTGGTCCTTGGAACGCTCATCCTCCGGACCCCGTCCCAGCTTCTCATAAAGCCGCTCCAGCGCGGACGCCTTGGTGCGCTCCCGTTGATCCTTCTCTCGCTCCGAGAGTCCGAACATCTCTTCGGTCTCCGGCGTTTTCGCCACGTCCTCGGGCGTGAACAGAATCCAGTTCTGCTCTTGATCGAGCCGCTCCTGCAGCCGCCGCGTCGGCACCACTGGCCGCGCGGGAGGCGGACGCGGGCCGGGCGCCAGCCAGCTATCGGGGCCGTCCTTGGGCGCGAAAATCTGGAGCGCCCGGGCGAGCTGCTCTTCCAGTCGCTGCAGGCCGTCCTTGTGAATTTCGGACGGGCGCGGGACCGCCTTGGGGGCCTCGGCACTCTCCGGCAGGGCAGGGGCGGCGCCGGAAGCCGGCTGCGCTTCCCCCGCCCAGGCGAGCATCCCGCTCACGAAGAGGCTGCCCGCCACGATCGCGAGTCTGAATAATCTCCGATCCCTGATGCTCATCTTGTCCATACATTAAGCACGCTGCGGCTGGCCGTCAAAAGGCTTTTGAGAGACAGGCCGCGGTCGGGGGGGCTGGCTGCCCGGGGGCGGGTCAAGGCGTCGAGGGGCTGGCCGGGGGCGGCGCCGGAGCGTCCGCGGGGGGGCCGCCGGAAGAGACGAAGGCGCCATCCACCAATTCCAACACGCGAGGGGCCCGCGCCGCCAGCGCGGCATCGTGGGTGGCCATGACCAGCGTGGTTTGCTTTTCCTGCCGCAACGTCAATAACAATTCAATGATCTCGTGGCCGGTGTGCGAATCCAGGTTGCCGGTCGGCTCGTCGGCGAGAATGAGCTCCGGCTCGTTGATCAGCGCCCGCGCGATGGCCACCCGCTGCTGTTCGCCGCCCGAAAGCTCGTAAGGTTTGTGCTCCGCGCGGTCCTGCAGCCCCACGCGCGCCAGCAGCTCGCGGCCGCGAACCTCGACCCGGCGCGCCGGTTTGCGGGCCATCCGCGCCGGCAGGCAGACGTTCTCGAGCGCATCCAGCTCGGGCAAAAGATAATAGGCCTGGAAGATGAAACCCACCCGCTCCCGCCGCACCCGGGCCAGTTCCCACGCCGAGAGCTCCGCCAGGTTCCGGCCCGCCAGCCAGATGTCGCCGCGGCTGGGGGCATCCAGGCCGCCCAGCAGATGCAGCAGCGTGCTTTTGCCGGCGCCGGAGGCGCCGCGCAGCGCCACGAAATCCCCCCGCCTCAGTTCGAGGTCCACGCCGCGCAAAACCTCCAGCGACCGCTGGCCGAGGTGGTAGGTTTTGTGCACGTCCCGGGCCGCCAGCAACAGGTCATTCATATCGCAAGGCCTCCACGGGTTTGAGACGGCCGGCGCGCCAGGCGGGGATTACCCCGCCCAACGTGCAGACCACCCACGCGCTGCCGCAAATCAGCAGAATGTCCCTGGGCTCGATCAAAGCCGGCAATTCGGTGAAGCCATAGATCGAAGCCGGGAACAACTCGAACCCCGTCATCCGATTCATGAAATGGAGAAATTCGTTGCGGTAGGCCAGGGCCAGCATGCCCAGGCCGTATCCGGCCAGGTCGCCCAGGGCGCCGACCAGCGCCCCCTGGCTCAAAAACAGCAGGCTGACCTGCAGGTCGGTCGCGCCCAGCGCCTTCAGCATCCCAATCTCGCGCGTTTTCTGAACCACAAAGGTGATCAGCGCGCTGAGAATGCACAGAGCCGCCACGATCATGATGAAGAACAGCAGGTAAAACATGACGTTCTTTTCGACAATCAGGGCATTGAGCAGGCTGGCGTTTTCCTGCATCCACGTCGTCACGCGGTATTCGGGGCCAAGCCGCCGGCTGAGGGCCTGGGCCACCGCCGGGGCCGCATAAGGGTCCTCCAGCATCACCAGCAGGCCGTGGACGTCGTTGCCCAGGACATACAGCTCCTGGGCATCCTCGAGGGAGGTCATGACCACCGACACGTTGTATTCGTAGTAGCCCACGTCGAAAATGCCGCGCACCTCGTATTCGTCAGGCAGAATGGCCTGGGCATTGGTCCGGCCCTGGCTGGCCCGCATCTTCCGCAGTTCCTCGGGCGAATAAATGGTCACCAAATCCCCCACCTCGAGCCGCAGTTGATACGCGAGTTCCGTTCCCACCAGCAGACCCCGGTTGCTCACGTCGAACACGCCGGACACGATGCTCTGCGGCAGAATGCTGATGTTGGTCTCCAGGCTGGCGTCAATGCCGCGCACGTAGGGCGCGTCCACCTGCGACTGCCCGTTCTGCGGCGCCGTTTCCAGCAACACCCGCCCGATCACAAAGGGCGCCACCGCCTTCACCAGCGATTGCGTGGCCACCTCGCTCATGACCTCCCGGTAATCCGGCATCGTCCGGTTCGGTTTCAACACCTTGAGGTGCGTGTTGAAGCCCAGGATTTTCTCGCGCAACTGCCGGTCGAACCCGCTCATGACGCTGATCACGATAATGAGCACCGCCACCCCCAGCGTCACCCCCACCACGGAAATCAGCGTGATCACCGAGACGAACGTTCGCTTGGGGCGCAGGTAACGCAGCGCCAGCAGAAACTCAAACGGCAGCCGAGACATGTGCGCGCCAGCTTACCGGCTGAACCGCGGATGTCAACGAACCCCGCCGCCCAGGCGGCCTCGCATCAGCTCCGCCCCGGGCGTTCAACCGTCCCCCCGGCGCCGGTTGCAGCCCGCGGCCCTCGCGACAGGGGGAGGAATTTCCAAATTCATTCCCCCCTGCACGCCTCCTTCAGGGGGCTGCGCGTTTCACGGCGCCGCCCGTTATCCACCACGTGCCGGATCGTCAGGCGCGGGATATTTCGCGATCAACGCCCGGGCGGTGCGGCGCAGCCGCCCGGCCAGCGCCTGCGGCCGAACCACGGTCGCGTGCGCGCCAAACCCCAGCACCCAGGCCTCCGCCTCCTCGAGGCTGTTGAGCCGCAACCGCAGTCGCAGCAAACCGCCCGGCAGCTCCGTCAGCTCCTGCCGCGGATGCCACCGCCGCCCCCGCACCATGTCCGCCGCCCACGCGTCAAACTCGATCACCACCTCGTAATCGTCGCTCCCCTTGAACACGCTTAAGCTGCCTTCGAGATACTGGTTGGGGTCAAATTTGGATGAGATCGTGAACCGTTGCGGCAGCAGCTCCGGCGCGCGCAACCGCGCCAGGGCGAAGGTCCGCATCCCCTGCCGGCGCACGTCGAACGCAAACAGGTACCATTGGTTCTCGATGCACGCCAGATGATACGGATGCACCAGCCGCTGCTGCGACCGCGCCGCCCCGTGATTGCGATACAGGAACTTCAGCGCCCGCCGCTCCCGCAGCCCCCGCGTCAACACCTGGAACATCTCCAGGTCCGCATCCATCGGCGCGAAGGGCCGGAACGACAACACCTCGTCCAGGCTGCCCAGCGAAAACCGCACCGTCTGGTCCAATTGCCCCGTCAGCCGTCGGAACGCCGCCTCGAGCGGGCGCTGAAACGGCGTGCCATGGTACTGCGCGATGGCCTTGTGCGCCACCAGCAGCGCGAACGTCTCCGCTTCGCTCATCGGCAGTTGCGGAAAATGCGGCACCGGGCGCGTGAAGTAATACCCGTTGCGCCGGACGTCAAATTCCAGCGGCAGACCCAGCCGCGTCTTCAAAAAATCAATGTCGCGCTTGATGGTCCGCGTGCTGACCTCGAACTCCCGCGCCAGCTTGGTGCAGTTCGGATACTGCCGGTTCTCGACCAACTGATGAATCCGCATCATCCGCTCCAGCGGCGGCCGGCAATGCATGTGCTCCTGGACCTTTGCCATCTCGGTCAAATCTATTAGGGCAACTCCCCCCGTCCGACAATCGCAAAAACACCCGCCGGCGCCGCGCCAGAATGAATGGACACGACTCCGAACGGAGATTGGCGCGCGGCAATGACTCCGGCTCCTCCTCCAGCCCGCGACCGCGAGGCTCAATCCGGGCGGCATCCTCCTCCGCTCTCCGCCCCCGTCACGCGTCAGTCGCCGCCTCAGGAAAAAATCGCCCTGTTCCGCTCCTTGGTCCGGGGACGCCGGCCACGGCCACGCGAGCCCAAGGCGGCCTTGCGCCCCCCCAAAAAAAACCGAGGGCCGGCGAGCGCAGGCTTCCGGCCCCTTCCGGCTCAATTTCGTTCCACGCGGCTCAAGCCACCGCCGCCGGCGCGCCCGTGCGGACCGATTTCTCCTCCGCCTCGCAGATTTCCAGCGCGGTGAGTCCGTCCTGGGCCGTGACAATCTCCGGCGCGCGACGCTTCAGGGCACATTGGACGACGTAGCGAACCTCCTCGCTGTAGCCATCCCCCTCCAGGCACCGCACCTCGGGTTCGCGGCCGGCTTCAGTGATTTTCAATGCCTCCGCGCCGCGCGAGAGATCAAAGTCAAGGGTCGCCCGCTCACAGAGAAGCGAGTAGGACATGTTGAATCCCTTGGTCAGAAGCCAACTGCCCTCGGACAGCACGACCGGGCCGTTGGGATACTGGTATTGAGTCACGACATGGTCAATGGACCCGCCCGCCCGCACCACACCCGACGAAAACACCGCCGCGGGCTTGCCGAACAGGAAGTTGACAAAGTCCGTGTCGTGGATGTGCAGGTCGAACAAGGCGCCGCCCAGGTCCTTGCTGGTGTCGGCGTAGGTCCCCTGTTTGCTCCAGCCCGGCATTTCCGAAAAACGGCTGAACCGCGCGGAATACACCCGGCCATACACCTGACTGGACACCACCTCTTTGAGGAAACTCCACCCGGGCCAGAAACGCATGCACATCGCCGGCATCAGAAAACCCGGTGATTGCCGCGCGACCGCCAGAATCTCCTTCGCTGCCGCCGACGTGCGGGCCATCGGCTTCTCGCAGAAGACGTTCTTGCCGGCTTTCAGCGAAGCGATGGCCTGCTCGGGATGCAGGGGCGTGGGGGTGCAGAGGTCCACCAGCTCGACCTCGGGGTCCGCCAGCACCTCCTCGAGCTTGCGATACACCCGCACCTGGGGCCCGAGATTGATGTCGTCACTTTTCTTGATGTTCCCCGCCACGCCTTGCAGCACGCCGTTGACCGGCAGGCGCACCGCGTCGCAGACCGCGACGATTTTCGCCTCCGGGATTTGCTGGTAGGCGCGCAGATGGGTGACTCCCATGAAGCCGAGGCCAACGACCGCAACATTGACCCGGGCATGGCCGGATGAAGATTTCGCGGAATTCATATCAGATGATCAGATTCGTTTCATTAAATGCTGGCTCTCAACACGTCCTCCTTCAGCGGCTGGCAAAGAGCTTCTCGATCAAAGCCCGGGCGGCGGAAATGTCCGCCACGCGCTGATTGCCCGCCTCCCGTTCGATGACGAAGTTGCCGGCGAACCCGAGCGCTTCCAGGGTTTGGAAAAACGCGGGCCACTTGACCTCGCCCGTGCCGACCGGGACCTCCGCGCCCCACTGGCCGGGCACTTTCGTGCGGCAGGCGTCCTTGATATGGACCTGGCGAATCCACGGCCCGAGGATGCGCAGGGCTTCGATCGGGTCGCCCTTGTCGTAAAGGATCATGTTGGCGGGGTCGAAGTTCACCCCCACATTCCCCCGAGCCAGTTTCTGCAAGACGGTCTTGAGCGACGCAGCGGTTTCCTGGCCCGTCTCGAGGCCCAACGTGATGTTTTCCGCCGCGAACAAATCCGCCACCTGGCCCAGACGCTTGAGCATCTTCACGAACTCGGGATCGGCCGGGTCATGCGGCAGGAACCCGGCGTGAAAGGTCACCAGTTTCAGGTTGAGGCGTTTGGCCAGGCTCACGGTGGCGCGGATGTTTGCCAGGTTCTGCTCCCACGTGCCGTCGGGCGCAATCCCGCCGGTCCGCCGGATGCTCTCCAGCGTCGTGTAATCCTCGCCCACACACCCGAACATGCCGGACACAATGGTGATCTGCGCCCGCGCCAAAAGTTCCGGCGCGCGCCCCCAGCCCGCCGGGTCTTCCCGCAGCGGGTCCAGCGCCAGTTGCACGTTGCGGATGCGCGTTTCCCCGATTTTGGCCACGAGCTCGTCGGCGTTCGCGGGCTGGAGCGACCAACTGCACACCGCCAGCCGCTGAGCCACAACCGCCGAGGGCGTGGCGGCAGATTTCGTTTGGTTTGTTTTTTCCATAGTCGAGTTTTGTATCAAGCAGGTTCAGGATTGTTTCGCAGCGCGATAGCTCTTCGGCAGAAGGTCGCGCACGGTTCGGACGATCAAATCTTCCAGCCCGGGAGCCAAACGCGTGGGCCAGTCATAATAAATCATGGCTCCCCCGGCCTCGTATTCATACACGGGTGTCTTCAAGGCCCGTTCGGACGGGATGTAACACGGCACGCCGTTGGCGTAGGCGTTGACCCACAGGCGCTCGCGGTCGCATTCCCGCTTCAACCGCAGCGCGTAATCCGAAACCACCTCGCCTTGCAGGAAAACCCAGGCAAGGTCTTTGCCGAAGGTCCACGCCTGAATCCGGTAGGGCAGATGCGTCGGCAATGCCTCGCCCCGCTCCAGCCGCGCCAGGTTCACCCGCGCATGCTGCCCAACGTACCCCGGGTCCTTCGCCTTCTCCTCCCACTCCGCCCGCGTCGGCAGCGGACCGAACGCCAGTTCAATGGTGCGCGTCCGGCACGCCAGTTTGCCGTTGACCGGCCTCAGCGCGCCGCCCAAAACCCGGTTCACCGCCCCGGCCAGCTCCTCGCCGTGACGCCGCGCCAGCTCGAACCCGGGCCGGGGATGCGGATTGGCGTCGCCCCCGCACCCGATCGCCACCATGACGATTGCGCCCGGATGATCGCGTTCCAGATACTCCTGCGCATAACCCGCCCAGTCGCCGCAAATCTGGTTGAACTCGCCCGTCACCGTGGTGCAATGGCAGGCGTAACTCGCCACCAGCCCCCGCAACCGCCCGTCTTCGCCCCGCACCACCAACACCGGCACATCGTGATCCACCGGCCCGTCGGCCTGCCGGCGGTTCGCGGCAAACGACGCGGTGCCCAGCCCCCGCCAAAGCCGGCCCGGCGCCCGGTTGTCCAGCGCCTCCAACGCCACCCGTTCGAGCGCCGCCACCAGCTCGCGCGTGTAGCGCCCGATCCGCTCGAGTTGATCCGACGGCAGCGGACCCAGAAACAAATTGGTCAGGTAGCCCTCAAGATGGGGCGCCGAATGAGTGTGCGTCGAGCACAGCGCCACCCGCTCCGGATCAATGCGCCGCGCCCGGGCCAGCCGCCCGGCGACCTCGTCCCGCAGCCACGTGGGCACCCCGCAATTCTCCACGCAAATCAGTACAGCCGGCTTCTCCCGGTCGCTGCCAAGAGCCAGCGCCTTGGCCCACAGGCGTTGCGCGACCCCTTCGCTCTCCGTCTTCCGCGCCGCAT
Organism: Verrucomicrobiota bacterium; assembly: GCA_029974925.1. Classification (GTDB taxonomy): domain Bacteria; phylum Verrucomicrobiota; class Verrucomicrobiia; order Limisphaerales; family UBA8199; genus JARKQH01. Next base: position 5,336 of record JARKQH010000177.1, on the reverse strand, counting down.
AACCACTGAGCCGCACCGGATAGTCCGGGGTGATGTCCACGCGAGCAAGTCCAACGGACCGCACTTCCGCTTCCGGAGCGGAACGAACGGTCAACGCGGCCAGGAGCAACGCCCCGGCTGCCAGAACTGAAAGGTGGCGACGGCGCACTCGGGGCAATGTAAATAGCGGGCCGGATTTGAAAAGCAATAAAAAGTTAGTTGACCCCCCGCCCAAATCCATCCCGCCGGACCGGGGGCAAAGACCCTTGAAACCAGGTTGTTGCGCTGTTCCAAGCGACGGCCTTTCTGAAAGACGGGACGCTGGACGGCCCGCCCGCCCAACGCCGCGCCGATTCCGCCTTGTCAAGACCGGCGGTTTTCGCTCACCCTTGTTCCATGCAATCGCACGAGATTTTGCGGGAAGTGCTGCAACGCAGCAGCCCGAAGCAGGTCGCGGCCGATTTGGGCCTCTCGGTGTCCATGATCTACAAATGGGCCGAGCCGGCCGACCCCGCGGCGGGCAGTGGCAGCACCAATCCCCTGGACCGCGTGGACGCTTTGGTGCGCTCCACCAACGACTTGCGCATCGTGCAGTGGATTTGCCAGCGGGCGGGCGGCTTCTTCATCCGCAACCCTGAAACCCACGGGCCTCACGCCCATTATCTCATCCCCGCCACCAACCAGATTGTTCAGGAGTTTGCCGATTTGCTGGCCGTCATCGCCACGGCGGCTGCCGACAATGACATCACCGACCGCGAAGCCGCCAAAATCCGGGCGCGATGGGAGGAACTGAAGTGCGTCACCGAGGGCTTTGTCGCCTGCTGTGAAAAGGGCAATTTCGCCACCTTGAAGGAGAAGGCTGTCGCCCTCAAGCCGTTGGGAACCTGAGCTCGAGATTGAGGCCGCCCTTGCCTGGTGCGCTGTGGCGCGAGAGCCGGAGCGCGAACCGGTGGTTGCTGGCAAATACCTCCTGATTCACCGCATGTTGAGAATCCTGCTCGTCGCCCTCCTCGCCGCAGCCTTGTCTTCGGCGGCGGGCCTGCACGCCGCGGATTTGCCGCCACCGCAGCCGCCGGCGGCGGCCGGACCGACCGGGGTCAAGGGTGACTGGATTGACTCGGTCAAGAAACCCGTGGACTGGTTCGAGTGGGGCTTCGATTTCCGCCTCCGGAACGAGTATGTTCACAATGGCGCCGAGATTGAGCTGGATGTCGAAAAAAATACCACCGATTTTCTGCGCTTCCGCCCCCGCCTGTGGACGGTTTTCCACCCCGCCACAAACCTGAGCCTGAACGCCCGGCTGGTTTCCGAACCGCGCTATTATCTCAGTCCCGCCGCCAAAGAGGGCTGGACCTTGGAGGAGGGCCTGTTTGACCTTTTTAATGTGCGGCTGCAAAATCTCGCGGGCCAGCCGTTGACGCTCACCTTGGGACGCCAGGAGTTCAGTTTTGGCAACCGCTGGCTGATTTGGGACGGCTCCACCACGGACGGCACCCGCAGCGAATTCTTTGATGCCGCGCGCCTCACACTGGAACTCGAGGAGGCCCAAACGACGCTCGATGCGATTTACATCTGCCAGTCCGCCCGGAGCGATGCCTGGCTGCCCCTGATCAACGACCAGCACCGTCTCATTACCGAACAAGACGAGCAGGCGGGCGTCCTGTATCTCCGCAACAAATCCCTGCCCAAAACACAGTTGGACGGCTTCCTCATTTTTCGTCATCAAGACCCCGCCTCCCCTCGAGGCAATCAGGGGGATGTCTGGACCGCCGGCGCCCGAGTGGAAGGGGCGATGGCCGAACGCTGGCAATACCGCCTCGAGTCCGCGCCCCAATGGGGCGAACGCAATGGGCGGGACCTGAGCGCCTGGGGTCTTAACGGCCGCCTCACCTTCCTGGCCGGCGGCCCCTGGCAGCACCAGTTCCGGGCGGGCTACGAGTATCTTTCCGGCGATGATCCGGCCACCCCCGCCGACGAAGGATGGGACCCCTTCTGGGCCCGGCGCGCCCAATGGAGTGAACTCATGGTCCTCAAATTCGCCGTCGAAAACCGCGGCCGCTCCGGCGACTATAAGAACCTCCAGCGGCCAAATGTGGGCTGGTCCTTCCAGCCGGCGCCCCCCTTGCTCATATCCGCCGATTACATGCCCCTCTTTGCCAACGAGTCTCCCTCAGACCAGCCCTCCTGGGCGGGCGGCGGTCATTTTCGCGGACATCTTCTGCAAACCATCGCCCGTTTTAAACTGAACCGTCACTGGTCCGGCCATCTCTGGGGCGAGTGGTTCTGGCCGGGTCATTTCTATGCGCCGGACCAGCGCCACCTCGGCGTCTTCATCCGCGCCGAAATCAACCTGGTCTTCTAGGTTCCTCTTGCCTCGAGTCCGGCTTTTCCGCGATTTCCTCCCCCCGGATGCCAGCGTGAACCCGGACTCACCGCGGCTCCTGCAACCGCGCCCGAACCAGCTCCGGCAGATACTTGAGCGGCACCGGCCCGTGGGCCAGCACCGCTTCATGATACCGGCCGAGGTCGAACGCCTCGCCCATTTCCCGCTGGAGGCTCTGCCGCAGCCGGTAGTGGGCCATCCGCCCCACGAAATAAGTCGAAAGCTGCACCGAACTTTGCTTCGCCCGGATGACCTTCAACCGGGCCTCGCCCTCGGCCTGGCAAGCCTGTTCGGTTAGAAACCGCAGCGCCTCGTCGTCCGTCATCCCCGCACAGTGCATCTTGTGGTCCAAGATGGCGTTGGCCACCGCGCGGAGGTAGAACTTGAGCTGGGTCAGGCGCAACTCCAGGCTTCCGTCGCCGTAACCCTGATCCAGCATCATCTGCTCGGTGTAAACCGCCCACCCCTCCACAAACGGTCCGGATGCCAGCACCCGCCGGATCGGCGACGGCTTCCGGTTCGAGTACTCGAACTGCACGTAATGCCCGGGGTAAGCCTCGTGGATCGTCAGAATCTGCAGCATCTGCCGGTTGTATTCCTCGAAGAAACTCTTCACCCGCGCCGCGTCCCAGTCCCGCGGCGGCGGGCTCACCGCGTAGTAACCCGCGGCTTTCGGGTCCAGCGGCGGCGGGGAGTTCATATACGCCGTCGAGTTCCCGCGCTGGAACTCCGGCATTTCAATGATCCGGCAGGCGTCCGGCTCCGGCAGGCGCAGGATGTCCGCCTGGCGGATAAACCGCTTGATCCGCGCCGCCGTTTTGCGCACGTCCGACACCAGCGTTTTCGGCGTGCTGTGGTCCTCGGCGATCCGGCCCAAAACCCATTGCACCGTCGCCCGCCGCCCCGCCGCGTCGTCGGGGGGCAGGACCTTCCCCGGAAACAGGCGGCTCCAAAGTTGCCGGGCGATGACATACATCTCCCGCTCGACCCGCCCGAACTCCGCTTCCGCTTCCTCCAGCACCTGGTCCGCCGTCACCCCCGCATCCATCTCCAGCTCGAACTTGCGGCTGAATTTCTCCTTTCCCAGCCGCCACTCACCCCCGGCGCGCGGCAGCAGCTCCTGCTCCAGAAACTGCTGGTAATCCTTCAAGCACGCCGCCACCTCCCGCGCCGCGGCCTTCAACGCGGCAAGCTGCCGCGTCTTGCCCGCCAGCTCGAACAGCCCGCCCTCGTAGAAGGCGATGGCTCCCCGGTTTTGCCGGATGGCGGTCTCCACCAGGGGCCGGGGCGGGTTGCTCAGGTTCGCGCGCGCCGCCGCCACCACCTTCGGCATCTGCCGCATCCGCGCCAGGCAATGCGCCACGTTCGTCTCCCGCGGCAGCGTGGATTGTGCCAGCAACAAGAACACGCTGTCGCTGAGATACCGGTTGTAAACGCGGGGGTCCTCCTCGAACGGACGCAGGTTCTCCGCCTGCCAGATGGCCTGGGTCAGCTCCTGCCGCAGAATCTCAAAATCTATCTGCCGGTCCCGCGACAGCCGCTGATATTCAACCTCGCGCGGCAAAGCCTCCAACGTCCGGCGGTCCAGTTCCACCCACCTCGCCCGCGCCGCCGGCGAAAGGTCCTCCAGCAACGCATCGAACCGATGATCCCCCAGCCGTGTGGCCCACAACGGTTCCTGCTGAAACCGCGCCTCGAGATACCGCTGGAAAAACGCATCCAGCCGCGCGTCCATCCCGCCATCGCCCGGCGCCCCGCTCGCAGCCATCATCATCATGCAACCACACCCAACACCGGCAATCAGTCGTCTCATGTTCAAACCCCAGCATGCCCCAGGTCCGCCGGCGGCGGCAACCGCGAATGCTTGCGCGGAGGCTTGCGCGGCGCGGGGTTGCGCCCTGTGGCAGCCGCCGCGGCCCGCTCAGGGTTTCAACCGCACCAGCACCCGAAGGCGCCTGGCCTTGTACGATTCGGCGTTGCCACTGAAGGTCCAGTCCGGCTGATTCTTGCTTTGATTGCCAATGCCCAAATCCGCCCGGCTGCCCTCGCGCCAGTGGTTGATCGCGAACAGCGTTTGTTTCGCGGCGATGTTGTGAACCTGCATGCACCCGTAGCCGTCGGCCGGGTCGGCGGGCTCGTCCCCAAAATCGTAAACCGAGCCGGAGGCGCCGGCCACGCCGGCGGCGTTGGCTGTCCCGTAGTTGTTGGGCCAGAACTCGAGGTAGCCCCCCGAAAGGTTGGTGCCGGTCACGATGCCTTTGACGTTGGAAAACACATTCAGGCCGGTCACCGCCTGTTGGAACCGCGCGCCCGAGGCCAGCGTCGGGATGCCGAGGTGATTCAGGTTGGTGGTAAACGCGTCCATCGAGGCATAGAGATACTGCGTGTTGCCGTCGGCGGTTTGTAGCTCGAGGAAATACGCGACGCGGTCGAACGGCCGGTGGATTTTATCCCGGTTGTCCTGGTCCCAGTTGATCACGGGCCCGAGCTTGGCGAGGTCCAGGTCATAGAGAAGCTGATACTGTCGGGCTTCGGGCACCTTGAGGGCCAGCAGGTCGCGCTTGGGAATGTCCCCGGCGCGGAACGCGCCCGCCGGCAACCCGGCCCGGTTGGCCAGATTGGGCTCGGCCAGCATGTTCCACGCAAAGCGGACGGCGACGGGCCGTTTGACTTCCGGCGCGGACAGCACGACGCTCGAGCCTTCCATCTGCGCGGTGGCGGGGACGAACCCGCCTTCCTCGGCGTCAATAATTTCGAACCAGGTCAGCGGCTTCCCATCCCGGCTGATCAACCCCCCCTCGGCGTGGTCGAAGCTGACCCGCAGTTTGTCCCCTTCGAGGCTCAGGCTCTTGAAGGTGGGACCGGACCAGACCACGTCTTGTTGGCCGTAGGTTTTGGCCAGGGCCAGCAAGGCGAGGCGGTGGGCGACATCGTGCTTGTTCGCCGGGTGAATGTCCTTGAGGTCGCCGATGTC
>JARKQH010000148.1 GCA_029974925.1 Verrucomicrobiota bacterium | reverse complement strand
CGAGTAAAGCGAATCCAGATTCATATTCAAATTCAGTCAGTACAGTTCGAAAAACGAAAACGACCGGCACAACCCTGCCGCCGGGGGCCATCATGCGACCAGGCCACGCCGCCCGTCAACGGCATTCATGCGCCGGTTCATCCGCCGGTTTGCTATCCGACATGCAAATGCCGCGCCCGCGGGCGCAGGGGGGCGCTATTCGACCCGGTCGGAAGCCGGCCTAAACCGGGCCGGCGGCCGGCGACTGAGAGCCGGCACGGCTAACGGTGCGCCCGGCTCAAGCGTCTTCCGCTGGGCAACAGGCCTGGCGGGCAAGGTCACAAAAGTATCACAAGAGGTCACAAATTGCGGAGCCGGGCGGAGTCCTCCCAGGTAAAGTTGCAGCCAAAGAACTCCTGTAACATGTCATGTATTGCGGTGGAAATCTGCGGCGTGCGATTGCTTAACCGAAAGAACGCAGGAGCCAGGCCGTTAACAACCAATCCTCCAAAAAATATCCCCTTATGAAAACCTTGTCTCGTCTTTTCGCCCCGGGCATCCCGTCGGCCGGGGTTGGTGTTTGCGCGTTGACCGTGCTGACGCTTTGGTTTGCGTCAGCCCCGACGGTCGGCCGGGCCGGCACCATCACCTGGAGCGGCGCCAGCGGCAGCGATCTTTACTGGTCAACCGCCGGCAACTGGAACCCGGCGGGCGCTCCCGGCGAGGCGGACGTGGCGTTTTTCAACGACACGGGAGCCGCCTCCGCTTCCGGTGAGGCGAATGCAAACAACCTGGTTACGACCAGCCACCTGGTCGGCAACCTGGTGTACGGCAATACCAACGGCTTTCACAACACCCTCCTGTCACCGGGAGTTGTGCTGACCGTGTCCAACAACGCCGCGGGGCAGGCGCTGTTCGTGGGCACGGGCGTGGACAACGGCGGGGCCCAGACCGTGACGGCCACGATTTCCGGCGCGGGCGGCTCGCTGGTGGTGGTGGCGACCAACACGGGGTCGCAGTTCAACGTCAGACAAGGCTCGGCCAGCAGTGGCGCCCATCGGGCGACGCTTGATCTTTTCGGCCTCGACGCGGTGGACGTCACGGTCGGCCGGCTGTTGGTGGCGGGTGACGGGTCCTCCTCGACAGTCGCGGCCCACAATCGGCCGGCGGGCACGCTAATCCTGGCCAAGACCAACACCATCCGTCTGGTGGGCGGGGCGCCGTCTCTGAATGTGGGGGATTCCGGCGGCAGCTCGGGCACCTCGTTTGTGGACTTGGGAATCACCAATGCCATTTTCACCGACTCGATGACCATCGCGCGGCAGAAGTGCGTGGCGACCCTTCGGTTCAATGCGAATGCGGTGGGATGGAGCCCGACCTTGCTCCTGCGCGGAGCAACCGGGGAGCGGGTCTTGGCGATGGCGCTGGGGGACAACTCGGCGCAAACCACCAGCGGCGTGGCCTCGACCGGCACCGTGGACCTGAGCGGCGGCTGGGTGGATGCGTTGGTCAACACCTGCTACCTGGGCCGCGGCCTGAATGGAAACGGAACCGGAAAAGCAACCGGAACGCTGACGCTGGAAAACGGCACCTTTGACGTGAACACGCTCTATCTGGGCTATGTGACCACCAATACAGCGCTGGCGGATGTGACCGGGACGATGAACGTGAACGGTTCGGCGACGCTGGTCGTCAATAACAACCTGCAACTCGGGCGCAACCCCGGCGCGACCGCCGCCGCCATCGCCACCCTGAGCATCCTCGGCGGGACCGTGCGGGCCAACGCCATCACCACCACCACCGGCAACATGAACGCCAGCATTTACCTGGCCAGCGGCACGCTCACCCTGACCAACTCCGCCGGCACCCCGGCGGCGCCTCTGACGGACGTGCAACTGTACGGGGGGACGCTGGAACTGGTGGTGAAGAAAGATTTGACCAACATTGTCACCACGGGCGGGACCGTCAGCGGCACCACGATTAACATTCTCTCACTGCCGCTGGCCAGTGCCTATCCTGTCCAATACCCCTTGCTGCAATACTACTCAGGGTCGTTCGATGCCGTGCTGGGAAGCCTGCCGGCAGGAAACCCGCCCTATCAGGGTTACCTCTCCAACAACGTCGAGACGATGACACTGTACCTGGTCATTACGGGCGGACCCGACCCGCAAAAAGTGCTGACGTGGCGGGGCACACCGACCGGCGACTGGGACACCAGCACGGCAAACTGGCTGGCGGGCGGCAGCCCGTCGGTTTACCGGGATGTGGACGAGGTGGTGTTTGATGACAGCGCCAGCGGAACAACCACCGTCAATCTGACCACCACGCTGAGTCCGTTCTCAATCACGGTGAACAACTCGGCCAAACCGTACACCTTCACCGGCCCCGGGGGGTTGACCGGCTCCAGCGGACTGGTGAAGCGAGGCACCGGCACCCTGACGGTGGCCAACAATGGCGTGAATGACTTCACGGGCGCCCTGGTGATCGAGGCGGGCAGGGTGCGAATCGAGGGCAGCGCCGACCGTCTGCCGGTTCAGGCGAGTGTCACGCTGGCCGACGCCGCCACGGCGGAGCTGGACCTGAACAATCTGGATCAAACCCTCGCCTCACTCTCCGGCGGGGGAGCTGGCGGCGGCAACGTCACTCTGGGCAGCGGAAAATTGACCTTTGGGGCTGGCAGTGGCGTGTTCAGCGGAGTTCTCAGTGGCAGCGGCGGGGTGGTCAAGACCGGCGCCGGCAACCAGGTGCTGGCCGGCGCCAATTTGTACACCGGCGGCACACTGGTGACAGGCGGGCAGCTCTCGGTTGCCAATCCAACCGGCAGCGGGACCGGCAGCGGCTTTGTTCAGGTGGAAACCAACAGCACGTTCTCGATCGGGGCGGGGGGGCCAGGCGGAAGCATTGCCGCGCCCGTGATCACCAACAACGGGACGGTGCGGCTCGATCGCAGCGACGATTTCACGCTCGCCAACACCATTGTAGGTCGGGGCGCTGTGGTCAAGGCCAACACCAACACCTTGCTGGTGCCCATCTCGAACACCTACACCGGGCTGACCACCATCAGTGACGGCGCGTTGCGCGTCAGCCACCCGGAAGCCCTGGGTGACGAAACCGGCGAAACCTTCCTGTCCAATGCGGCCGGCGCGCGGCTGGAACTGATCGAAAACATCACGCTGCGGGAGCCCATCCGCTTGAGCCAAAAACAATCCGCGGCGGGGTTCGCTCCCTGCATCGTCAATGTCAGCGGCACCAACACCCTGGCCGGAATCATTTACGGACACACCGGAGGCTCCTACTGGACATTCCGACCGGACAACGGTCTGATGGTCGTCAGCGGAAGTTTTATCAATACAACCACCTCGGGCAACCGCTACCTCCGGCTCCTGGGCACGGCGCCGGGCGACTGGCAAACCGATTTTGGCAACAACCCGCAAGGGGGAACCTCCCTCAACCACTTGCTGAAAGAGGACGTGGGCACCTGGACGCTCAGCGGCAACAATACCTACAACGGTATCACCTACGTGGGCGGCGGATTGCTGCTTGTCAATGGCGCCATCCTCAACAGTTCCAGTGTGCAGGTAACCAACGGCACCTTGGGCGGCACCGGAGTGATCCAGTCGCCGGTCACCGTTGACGTCGAGGGCGCTCTCGCCCCAGGCGTTTCGATCGGCACGCTGACCATCAGCAACACGCTCAGCCTCAACGGCACGACCGTGATGGAGGTCTCGGCGGCGGGGGCGGACAAGGTCGCCGGCCTGACCAGCATCTCCCTGGGCGGCACGCTCAAGATTCTTGTCTCCGGACCGCTCAACGGGACCGAGGTGTTCAAGTTGTTCGAGGCGGGCTCCTATAGCGGCGACTTCACCGTTTATGATTTGCCGCCGCTGGACGCCCCGCTGGCGTGGGATGCCAGTTCAGTGCCCGTCAACGGCACACTACGGGTCACGGGCGGCGTTGAACCGCCCCGGATCGCCACGGCGGGGCGCACCGCCGATGGCAACTTCCAGATCAGCGGCACGGGCCCCGCGGGCGCCCCCTACCGCATTCTCTCGACGACCAACCTCGCCCTGCCGCTGGTCAATTGGATCGAAGTCGGCAGCGGCACTTTCACCGGCGGCTCGTTCTCGTTCACAGACTTGAACGCCACGAACCACCCGCGCCGGTTCTATGGCGTCGTAACGCCCTAATGGCGTTGCCGGACCTCCGCGTCGTGGGCCGGTGCGGCCCACGGAGCGGGGTCATGGCACGGGCCTTCGGCCCTCGTGTGGGGTTGGCGTTCCGTTCCTGGGGCGTTGCCCCAGGCTGGTATGAGCCGCGCCGTTGGCGCGGTACAACCGCAGCAATGCACGCGTCCGGAGCGGGTTTTTGATTTGGCGGAGAGAGACGCCCGCCGCCGACCCCCAGGGCCAAAGGCCCGGTCCATACCAGCATGGGGCATCGCCCCATGTGGGGCATCGCCCCATGTCACGAACACAACACGCCCCCCGAGCGCCATCGGCGCGGCCCATCTCAGGGGAACAAGCCGCGGAGGCGTTTGGCCTCGTAAACGCGTTTGATGCCCAGCGTGAGGGCCGCCATGCGTGTCGAGATTTTCTCCTTCCGGCTGAGGGCGACAATCCGGCCGAAGGCATTCTCGAGAATACGGAACAATTTGTCCGTGACTTCCGTTTCGCTCCAAAAGAAGCTCTGGAGGTCCTGGACCCATTCAAAGTAAGAAACCACCACCCCGCCGGCGTTGCAGATCACGTCCGGGATCACAAAGATTTCCGGGCGCTGCTCCAGAATGACATCCGCTTCCGGCGTGGTGGGGCCGTTGGCCGCCTCGGCCAGGATGCGGCACTGGAGCTTGCCGGCGTTGGTTTCGGTAATCTGCCGTTCCAAGGCGGCCGGGACCAGAATGTCGCATTTCATCGTCAACAGCTCATCGTTGGTGATGGGCTCGCCTTCAGGGAAGCCGGCCACGGTGCGGTGCGCGGCCACATGCTTGTCCAGTTCCCAAAGGTTCAGGCCGTTGCGATTGAACACCCCGCCCCGGGCGTCAGACACCGCGATGATTCGCACCCCGTAACGCGCCAGCGAGAGCGCCGCCACCGATCCAACGTTGCCGTATCCCTGAACGGCCGCGGTCGCGCCGCTGATGTCCAGCCCGATCGTGTCGGTCGCGCGATTGATCAAGTATCCAACCCCGCGGCCTGTGGCCTCGCGCCGGCCGACCGAGCCCCCAAGCCCCACCGGTTTTCCGGTGACAATGCTTGGGACGCTGTGGCCGGCGTGGACCGAGTAGGTATCCATCATCCAGGCCATGACTTGCTCGTTGGTGCCCAGGTCCGGCGCCATCACATCCACCTGCGGGCCGATGAAAGGGATCATTTCCTGGGTGTAACGCCGGGTGAGCCGTTCCAGTTCGGTTCGGGACATTTGGGTCGGATCACACGTCACGCCGCCCTTGGCGCCGCCGTAAGGCAGGCCGCAAAGCGCGCATTTCCAGCTCATCCACATCGCCAGGGCCGCCACCTCGCCCAAGGTGACATCCGGGTGGTAACGCAAACCGCCTTTGGTGGGCCCGAGGGTCAGGTGATGCTGCACGCGGTAGCCGGTGAACACCTCCGTCGAGCCGTCGTCCCGGTGAATCGGCAGCGCGACCGTCAGCGAGCGTTTCGGCCATTTCAGCCGGCCGCGGTCCGATTCGGCCAGTTCGAGGTGGTCGGCGGCCAGGTCAAACTGGCGGCAGGCCATGCGGAAGGTCGGATGGTCGTAAATCTCCATAAGGCACTGAAATCAATGATTGAGGCTCCTCCGGCGGTTTTCCCGGCCGGGACGGAGCACGGCGGTTTTGCTTTCCGGGCTCGAGTCTGGCACAGTGGGTTCCGGGCGATCAAGCAAATCAGCGCCGAAACCTGAATGTGGCTGTCATGTCCGACACGCTCGTCATCAATGAGATTTACGCCAGCCTCCAGGGCGAAAGCACTTGGGCGGGCCTGCCGTGTGTCTTTGTGCGGCTCACAGGCTGCAATCTCCGGTGTTCGTATTGCGACACCGCCTACGCGTTCTCCGAGGGCCGGAGGATGACGCTGGCCGAAATCCGGGCCGAAATCCTGCGCCTGGCTCAGCCCTATCGCGCCGCCAGCGCCTCCGTCCGCGCCCCCGGCCCGCCAGCAAGCCAGGTCGCGCTCCCGCTGGTCGAGCTCACCGGCGGGGAGCCGCTCCTGCAACCCAACTCCCTCCCGCTGATGAAGTCGTTGTGCGACCAGGGGTTCACCGTCCTGCTGGAAACCAGCGGCGCCTGCGACATTTCAGGCGTGGATGCGCGCGTCCACCGCATCATGGACCTGAAATGCCCAAGCAGCGGCGAAGCGGAGCACAACCGGTGGGAGAACCTGGGTTGTCTGAAGAGCACCGACGAAATCAAGTTCGTCATCGGCACACGCGAGGACTATGAGTGGTGCAAGGAGCAACTGGCCGCGCGCCAGCTCCACCGGGTCTGCCCGGTCCTCGTCTCGTGGGTCCAGCCCCTGAGCCCCGCCCAACAGCATCGGGCGCTCAAGCCGGCGCCCCCCGGCCAGACGCCGCTGTCCCGGCGGGAACTGGCCGAGCGGGTGATTGCCGACGCGCTGCCAGTCCGGCTGCAGGTGCAGTTGCACAAGATTGTGTGGTCGGCGGACCAGCGGGGGGTGTGAATGAGGGCCGGCACCCGACGCGTCCTGCAACGGCTGCGCGATTACGAGTCGCGGAATGTGACTTTTATTGAAGCGGATGGCTCCTGGCCGATCGTGTGGGAGCGGGCGCGGGGGGCGGCAGTCTGGGACGCGGATGGAAAAAAATACCTCGATTTGACGGCGGCATTTGGAGTGGCGGCCGCGGGCCATGCGAACCCTCGCGTGGTGCGCGCGGGCCAGCGGCAAATGGCCCGGCTGCTGCACGCCATGGGCGACGTCCACCCCCACGCGCTCAAAGCGAGCCTCGCCCGCGAGCTGAGCCGGCTCACGTTCGAGCGCTGGGGCGCCGGCCGAGCCAAAACCATTTTTTGCAACTCCGGTTTCGAGGCGGTGGAAGTCGCGTTGAAGACCGCGATGCTGGCCACTGGCAACCCGGGGGTGATTGCCTTCCAGGGCGCCTATCACGGTCTTGGCTATGGGGCGTTGAATGTCACCCACCGCCAGTATTTCTCCCTGCCGTTCCGCCGGCAACTGCGGGAGTTCGCCCGTTTTGTTCCTTTCCCCCGGCGGTCCGCCGACCTCGAAGCCGTTGAGTCGCGGGTTGGCCGGTTGTTGGGGCGAGGAGAAGCCCGGACCGTGCTGGTCGAACCGATTCAGGCCCGCGGCGGCATCAACCTCCCCCCCGCCGGATTCCTGCCCCTTCTCCGCCGGCTGTGCCGCGAGCACGGGGCGCTGCTTGTGTTGGACGAAATCTATACCGGCTTTGGCCGCACCGGCCGCTGGTTCGCCTGCGAGCACGCGGGAGTGGCGCCGGACCTGGTCTGCCTTGGCAAAGCCCTGACCGGCGGTTTTCCGCTCTCGGCCTGTGTCGGCCGGGCCGAGCTGATGGACGCCGCCTGGCCGCCCTCGACCGGCGAGGCTCTGCATACCAGCACGTTCCTGGGGCATCCGGTGGGCTGCGCGATGGCCCTGGCTCAAATTCAGGAAATTGGCGCGCGCGGACTCGTGGAACGCAGCGCCTCCTTGGGCCAATCCTTCCTCGAGTGGCTGCGCGCCGAGGTGCGGTGCGCCCGTCTCCACTCTGAAATCCGCGGGCTCGGCCTGATGACCGGTGTGGAACTGCGCTTGCCCGATGGCCGGCCTGCCACCGACGCCACGCTGGCCGTCGTCAAGGAAATGCTTCACCGCGGCTTCATCCTGCTGCCCGAGGGCGAGGCCGCCAACGTCATTGGCTTTACCCCGCCCCTGACGATTTCGCGCGGGCAACTGCGCGCCACCGTAAGGGCCCTGGCGGAGGTGTTGGCCCGATGAAACTCTCCGACATGCGCCAGCTTCTGGCCCAGCGGGGGATTCAGCTCACAAAATCCCTCGGGCAAAACTTTCTCCACGACCAGAATCAGTTGCGGCGCATCGTCGCCCAGGCGGCGTTGCAACCCGGCGACCGCGTGCTGGAAATCGGGCCGGGCCTGGGGCCGCTGACCGAGCTGCTGGTTGCCCAGGCTGGCGAAGTGCTCGCCATTGAAAAGGACGGGCGGCTGGCCAAGGTCCTGGGCGAGCGGGTGCAAGCTCCCCACCTGAGGCTGGTGCATGACGACGCCCTGGAGTGGTTGCGGCGCGAGCCGCGGGATTGGACGGGCTGGAAACTGGTGGCCAATCTGCCGTACTCCGTGGCCTCGCCCCTCCTGGTCGAGCTGGCCCGGGCGCCCCTCGGGCCGGAGCGTCTGGTGGCCACGCTGCAGTTGGAAGTCGCCCAAAGACTGATGGCGCGGGCCGGGGAGGGGGACTATGGGCTGTTAACCCTGCTGGTGCAGCTCGAATACGAACCCCTCGGCAGTTTCAGAATTCCCTCGAGCTGTTTCTTCCCCGAACCGGAGGTGGATTCGGCGTGCGTCACGCTGGTTCGCCGCTCGGCGCCGCTGGTGCCGGCCGGGTCACGGGATGTTTTTTGCCGGATTGTCAAACGCGCTTTTTCGCAGCGGCGCAAGGTCATGGCCAAGCTGTTGAAACAGGATTGGCCGGCCGCCGCCATTGAACAGGCCCTGTCGAGCCTGGGCCTGCCCCCTCGCTGCCGGGCCGAGGAGGTCAGCCTGGACCAGTTTGCCCGGCTCACCCGCCTGCTCCACTCCGAGACTCAGTGTGAATGCCGATGAAGGAAGAGATTTTCGATGTCGTGAATGAACGGGATGAAGTGGGCGGGCAGGAGCGCCGCAGTGAGGTGCATCGTCGCGGCCTGCTGCACCGGGCCGTTCATGTCCTGGTCCGGAACGCTGCCGGGCAGGTGTTCCTCCAGAAACGGTCCCTGACCAAGGACCGGCAGCCGGGCTTGTGGGACTCCTCGGCGTCCGGACATCTCGACCGCGGGGAGGACTACGACGCGTGCGCCGTGCGCGAGCTGCGCGAGGAACTGGGTTGGACGCTGGAGGCGGCGCCGCAACGGCTCTTCAAACTGGCCGCCTCGCTCGACACCGACCAGGAATTTGTGTGGGTTTACACCTGCCGGGCCGAGGGCCCGTTCGTTTTGCATCCCGAGGAAATCGAGTGCGGCGGCTGGTTCGAGCCCCGCGAAATCACGCGCTGGATGGCCGCCCGGCCGGAAGAGTTTGCCCGCACGCTGCGCACCATCTGGCGCCATCCGGGCCTCGGGCCTCTGCGGGAGCCATCCTGAGGCCGGGGCCGTTGCCTCCGGCTCGCCGCGCCGCGGGCCGTCTCGGGGGGGGCGGACTCAATCGCTACTGCGGCGGCGCCGGGACGGTCAGGCGGAAGAACGTCGTGCCGGAAATCGGTTGCTCAATTTCCACCCTGCGGTTGGTGGCGGCCGCCGGAATGTCGGCCAGCTTGAGCCAGAGAACCGGGTCGGGAGTGGGCGCTCCCAGGAGACTGTAAGTGCGGCCGGCGGCTGCGGTGAACCGGACCACGACGGTTTCCCCGGCCGGCACGATGCTTTCAAAACGCAGGTGGCTCTGAGCATCCAGCGGGTCGGTCCCAGCCAGCCACTCCTGGTAGTTGGTGTAGCCGTCGCCGTCCCGGTCCTCCCCGGCGTCGGCCACGAACGGGTCGGTCCCATGACTCATTTCCCAGAGGTCGGGCACCCCGTCGCCGTCCACGTCCTGCGAAGTCTGGGGCGAAAGCCCGCCGGGGGTGGGTGAAGCTGCAAACCAGTTGGCGGGGTCGTTGGCGTAAGCGAGCAAGGTCAAGCGCTGAAGGGAAAGCCCGGTTCCCGCCGCCGCCGCCGGCCAGGGGGCCACCGGTTGATACGCCACCTTCTCGACCCGCACATAGGGGACCGAGCCGTCCAACTGCGGGTTGTCCGGGAACTCCAACTCGAGGGTTTCGCCATCATTGTTCAGCCGGCCTGACCAGGGTCCGACGATGGGGACATTGGAGGCGACAGGGTAAAGGGAACGGAAGTTGGCCAGGGCGGCGGGGTTGGCCTGCGGGTCGAAGGGAACAACGAGCAAACGTCCTCCCGGCGGCAGGAAGACGTCGGGGGGAAATTGATAGCTGACGGCGTTGCTCAAGCGCCAGGTGTTGGTCGGAAACCGGGTGTCGTACAGCGGCAGGTTGGTGGCCGTCACATTCTGCAGCTCGATGAATTCCCCCTCGTAGTTTTCGCCCCCCGCCACCGGCGCGGGCTGGAACATGATTTCGGAAATGACCGCGGGGCCGATGATCGGGCGGGCATTGTTGGTTCCGAGCGTGAGGGCGGACAGCGCCACGAAATCCTCCTCGCCGACGCTGTTGCGATGCCAGCCGAAACTGACGCCGTTGCGGGCGGCGCCGAAGCGGGCTCCGTGAACATAACCGGTGAGATTCGTTGCGGCGTCGCCGGAGAAAAGGTAGGCGTCGTCCCCGAGGCTGCTGAGCGCAAACGCGCCGGCGCCAACGTTGAACTGGCTTTCATCGAACGTGACGTAGCCACCCGGCGGGACCATGACTCCGGACGGGATGCGGTACTTCCTGGGCACGGCCGGATCATCGCTCAGGAACCACCCCGCCAGACTGACGGGCACAGCCGTGGGATTGAACAGCTCGATGGTGTCCAATTGCGGCGGGTCGGTGTGAGTGAGCAGCTCGTTGATGCGGATGGGCGGGATGCCGGCAGGGGGGTCGCTCGCGCCGGGGGACCCGCCGGCGGCGGCGCTGGGGCGATAGGTTCCGCTGACCGGATCGTCGAGCACCAGCGACCAGCCCAGACCATCCGCCGTGACCGGCCACGGCGGCGCGTTGTCATAAGTTAGCTCGAGGACCGTGATGCCGCTGGGCGTGCTCAGGCGCAAGGTCTCACCCGCATTATCCAGTTTGCCCGAGTAGAGGCCGTGCAGGACCAGGCCGGGATACCGGGCGGCCAGGGCGGCGGCGTTGCGTCCCAGAACCA
The DNA here is from genome assembly GCA_029974925.1 of Verrucomicrobiota bacterium. Lineage (GTDB taxonomy): Bacteria > Verrucomicrobiota > Verrucomicrobiia > Limisphaerales > UBA8199 > JARKQH01. The sequence continues at coordinate 12,208 of JARKQH010000148.1, read as the reverse complement.
GGCGCTCGCCGGCGGCCAGCCGGGCGCCGTTGGTGAACGTAAACGTGATGCCGGCGGTGAAAGTCAGGCCGCTCAAGTCCAGCGGGCTGGCGCCCAGGTTGGCCAGCTCGACAAACTCGAGGTCGTCACTGCCGTAAATGCCCATCGGCGGCGGGTTATACATGACCTCGGTGAACCGCAAGCCCTCCCGCAGCAGCGCGACCACATCCACCGCCGTGACTCGAAACTCGACCGGCTCGGACCAGCGGCTCCACCGGCCGGTATTGTCCAGGTGCCGCACGCGGGCGCGATAAAGCCGGTTGGTCTGAACATAGACGCCGGGGATCGTCATGCGATTGGTCCAGTTGCTCAGGATGCCGGAATCCCAGACCGCGTCCCATTCGAGCGGAGGAATCACTCTCGGGTCCGCGGGAGGTTGCGAGGGGTCGGCGACTTCCGCCAGGCGCCACTGCATGCCCGCAAACGTGCCGGCGCCCTGCGGGTCCAGAAAGGGCAGACACTCGAAAACCAGCGAGTTCATGGGGTAACCCGGCTGCCCGACGTAATAAATGGTTGGGCGCGTGGGAATGGCGGGATCGGCCGCCAACGCATCCAGCCGCGTAATCCAGCCCCCCGTTCCGACACTGGAGCGGTCCAGCCACCACGAACAGGAGCCGCCCACGAACATGAAGTTTTTCATATCCTGCACGTAGGCCAGCAGACCTTGGAACCCAGGCCCCCGATTGGCCAGGCTGGCGTAGGCGGAACCCGATGGAGTGGAATAGGACCACCGAAGCAGGTCCGCGGGGGCGATGGCTTTGATGCGGGCGGCGATGGCGTCAATGACGGGATTGATCTGGCCGGGCTGGAAGAGCAGGTCCCGGATTTCGCGCATGGTGTTGCGATAATCGCGCTGGAGGTTGGTATGCACACTGGCGCTGGCGCCCCAAATGCCGTTCCATGCCAGGTCCTGTCCCGCGTTCCAAGTCGGGCCCCAAGTGTCGGTCATGTCCCACGGCAGCGTCCAGAACCGGCCCATGAATTGGTTGGCGGCGGTGTAGTTGGTGTCGAAGTACCAGGCGGCATTCTTGTTGGCGCTGGGCCAGGTGTCATAGTTGCGAACCGCTTCGCAGACGGTGTGGTAGGCGTACCAATTGGTGTAGTTGACGTTGGCCAGGAGCCAGTCGTCCGTTTGCTGGGGGTCGGTCGGATTGAGCAGGGCGTTTTGGATGCGAACCGCATCGCCGCCGTTGGTGACGGCAAACGGTCCCTGGTAGCGTTGCTGGGCCACCATGTCGCGGTAGGGATTGCTGTCGCGGACGGCGTTGATGAGCTTGTAAAGGTTGCCTTTGGGCAGCTTGTGGGTTTCGAGAAACTCAGCATCATAATTCTCCTGAGCCCACGAGAGGCCGTAGCAGTCGCCGTTATAAAGGTCGGGCGCTTCCTGGGGGCCGCGCACGACGCGCCAGTGGAAATAGAAGGAGTGGGGGGAGGGAACGCCGACTTTGTTGAGCAGAAAGTAATTGACGTATTCGTTGAGGGCGAACGTCAGGGTCTGCCGGTTGCTTTGCCCCTTGGCGGTGTTGAGGAAGCGCCATTTGCGCGGGTAGGCGTTGCCGAACTCGTCCCTGGCGGCCAGCGCCCGGCCGTCGTTGAACTTGATGCGGAAATTGCGCTTGCCGGGCTGGTACCGGCCGTTGGCCCCGCGCAGCCGATAACGAATGTGGTCATAAACCTCGCCGTCATAGACGATGGCCCCCGGCCAGTTGAAGACGAACCGGGCCTCGTTGGCCAGGCTGCCCTTGGTTTGGGGAATCTGGTTGGCGGGGTCGTAAGCGGTGCAAATCTCGAAGTCCTCGTTCCGGGTGATCAGGAAATAAATCGGCACCGTCACGAGGTTGGACGCGGCGATGCCGCCATAGGCCGGCACGCCGTCATAGACGAAAAAGGCGAAGTTCAGCGAGGGGTCGTCCTCGAAGGGGGCGCGGCGGGTGGCGCCGAAAGTGTCGGCGCAGGTGATGCGGTAGCGGACCAGGGTGCGGTTGGGCTGGACGGGCACCATCGCGGTGTAAATGTCGTCGCCGGCCGTTTCATCCCCGTCCAGGCCGTCATCGCGCATGACCAGCGCAAGCCAGTTGGTGGCGGCCTCGAAGGCCGGGTTGACCGCGGGAACGGCAAAGGGGTTGGCGTCCAGTTGCGCCAGCGTCAGGGGGAGGTAGGACGGAATGAATTTGCCGGGCGCGACGACCTGGTAATGAAGAACAACGGAGGCAACGCCGTGGGGATCGGTGACTTTGGCGGTCACCCTGACCGCGTTGGTCGAGGCTGGCTCCCGGGGGGAGTGTTTCACCTGCCGGATGTTGGGCGCGGCGTTGGTCAGGTAGGTGCGGTTTCGGGCGCCGGGGGAGGGCTTCGCCGGATTCAGGGGCGTGGCCCAGGAACTCCCCAGGTCGTTGTCAAGGCCGGGATGGATGAGTTCCATGGAAGGGCCGTTTCCGTTCGGCAGAATGGGCCAGGGAAACTCGGACCGGTAATCCACTTCGTCCACCACTTCATCACCCGGGTTGCGGAGGGTAATGCGTTCTCCCTCGCTGCTGAGGTTGCCCGACCAGGGGCCGAGGGCGGCGATGGCATACCGGCTCTGGAGGGTGGCGGGATCGGACGCCACGACCAGGTACCCCCCGGCGGGGAGGGTGGCGCCGCTGGGAAAGATGAAGTCCACCCCGCCGCGCAGGCGCCAGGACGCGAGATTGACGGGGGCGTCGCCGGGGTTGTAGAGCTCAATGAATTCCTCGCGCAGCGTGTTCAGGTCCGGATTGTAATGAATCTCGTTGATCACCACCGACCGGTTGGGCGGCCGGAGATTGAGCACGAACGCGCGTTCGCTGAAAAGCCCGTCCGAGTCCGTCGCCCGAACCCGGATGTAGAGGTTGGTTGGGTTGGCGAAGGGAAAACCGGCCGCCGCCCGGAGGGAATTGCCACTGATGACAAAGCAGGCGTTGTTGGTCGCGCCGAACCCCGGAACGAGGCTGAAGGAGTGCGTGTCCTCCCGGTTGACATCCACCGCCCGCAGGGCCGCCAGGAAGGCGCCGGGGGCGGCGGTCGAGTCCAGGGCCGTCGTGCTGATAAAGATGCCATGCGGCGGCAGCGGAGCCTCTTTTACAACCAGCTCAACCAGGCCGGGCGGCGAGTCGTAAGTGCCGTCGTTGACCTTGAAGGTGAAAAAGTCGGGGCCGACGTAATCGGGCTGAGGCGTGTAGATCAGATTCGGGGGCGTGCCCGAAAGTGAACCGTGCTGCGGAAGCTGGACCAGGGCAAAACTCAGTGGCGCCCCCTGCGGATCGGCGCCGGTCAGGGTCACGTTGGTGCTGGTGTTCTTGACGAGGCTCAGGGACTGGGGATGAGCCACCGGAATGCCCGCGTCAACGGTGATCGTGGTCCGCGCAAGCGAAATGCCGTGGGCGTTCGAGGCCGTGAGGGTGTAAGTGGTGGTGACCGCCGGGGCAACGGACCGGACGCCAGCCGGGCCGGAGACCACGCCAATGCCGGGGTCAAGAGTGATCGCGGTTGCGTTGGAGACGGACCACGCCAGGGTGGCGGACTGGCCGGCGAAAAGGAAGTTCGTGCTGGCGGTAAAGGAGACAATCGCGGGACGGCGGTTCGTGAGATATTGGTCGGCGAGCTGGGCGATGAGGGCGCGGGCCTCCGCCTCGCTGAGGGCGGTGTTGTAGAACTGAACCTCGGCCAGGTCACCGACAAACCGGCGGCTCGCTTCACCCGAGTGCGTCGCGCCAAAGGACAAACCGGCATTGTCGCGGGGCGTGGTCGGCGCGCCGGTCATGCTCTTGGCGGGGTAGTCATCGAGATACATCGTCAGCGTCCCGCCCCCCCAGGCACAGACGACGACGTGGAACCGGCCATCGGCCACCGACGGGTACGTCGGCTGGTTATCCAGATAAACCGTCTTGTCCCCGCCGCCGGGGCTGCTGGCGCCGAAACAGACGAAGCCTGTTTCGCGAATCGCAAAACCCCAGTCATTGGTAATCGCAGCCTGGTTGGCATCCACAATGCCGCTCTTGGTTGACCACCCGCTCCCTTCGTCCACCCCCGGCGCATCGGCTTTGAACACCACCGCCAGCGTAAAGGCCGACAGACCGGCCACCGGACTGTCGGGCGTTCGCAACCAATCATGGTCGAAGTGGAGCGCCGGGTGGCCGGACGGCGTGGCGTCTTTCTTGAGCGTGGGTTCGAGCCCGGCGGCGGCCGAGGCCGTCCGGTTGCCGGCGCTCAGCCAGGCGCCGACGGCATCGCCGTCGTCGAGAAACAGCTCGAGCCCGGCGGCGGACCAGGTGTCGAGCAGGGCGGCCCGGGCTTGGGTGCCGGCAAGGAACGCAAGCAGCAGGAGAAAAACTCCCACGAGACCCGCGCCGGCGCGTTTCCCGCGAGAGTTCGGGGAAGGGCGCCAGGCAAGCCGGGAAGAGGATACTTCACAGACCGGACGGCTCATTTTACAGATTCTCATCTTCATTGTGGCGAAGAACCGGGCACGGGGCAAACGGGAAAAGTACTGAGGATGAGAACGAAGACCGTGGACCATGGACCATAGACCATGGACTATCGGACTATCCGACCATGGGACTATCCGACCATGGGACAATGGGACGACCAGGCGCCAGGCTTGCGGTCGCGCGGTGAACCTCAAGCAAAGAGCCCAACGGCGCGAAGGGAGGGACAACCCGAACCGCATCCGCGGCTCGCAGGGGACGGCGAGCCCTGCTTGGTCCCGGAGGAACGACTGAAGTCGGGCGCGGGGACGGACTTGGACGAGAGTGGAATGCCGGAGCTCTGCGGACGTTGCGTCTCGGGGGTTGGAGGGAGGGCGCCCGCAGACCACGCAGAAGGACGCAGAAGTTGGCGGACCCGGGCTGCCCCCTGCCAGCAGCCGCTTCCAGGCAGTGGAAATGACCGCGGATGAGGCGGATGTCGCGGATAAGAAAGAGCCGGAGAGCATGGGGGCAGACATGGTCCTGTTCGGGACGAGCGACGTCGCCCGCCCAGTGCGGCGTCTCCCTCATCCGCGAAATCCGCGAAATCCGTGGTCCCTTCTTTGCTGGTCACGCGTAGGGCGTTCTTGTTGGGCTCGGCGCGCCGCAGCTCAGTCGTCCGCCTTCGCGGTAGGGTGCGCAGGCCCGCAGACCACGCAGAAGGACGCAGAACGGAGCGGACCCGGCCTGCGCCCCTGCCAGCAGCCCCTTCCATGCAGTGGATATGACCGCGGATGGCGCGGATGTCACGGATAAGAAAGAGCGGGAGAGCGTGGCGGCAAGGGTGGTGGTGTCCCGACCAAGCGACTTTGCCCCGCCACCGGGAGCGCTGCACGGCGTCTCCCTCATCCGCGAAATCCGCGAAATCCGCGGTCCCTTCTTTGGCCGGTCACGCGTGTGCCGTCCCCCTCGGCTCTGCGCGCCGCAGCTCTGCGGATTTTGCGTCTCGGCGGTTCGAAGGAAGGGGCCCGCAGACCACGCAGAAGGACGCAGAACTGAACGGGTCCCGGCTGCGCCTCGGCGCGCGTCCCGACCAATCCGGGGGAGGGAGGACCGTATGACGGCGACGGGACGTGCCTCCCCCGAGGGGATGGAACTGACCGCGGATGGCGTGGAGGGGGGATGTCGTACAAGCCGAGGCTATTGTGAGATGCCCCCCCGGCACAGGGAGGGGCCGCACAGCATTTCAACTGCCGCCGCCGCGGCGCTTGCTTGGGGGCGCGGCGTCTTGCCGCCCCTCAGCAGCCTCAAGCCCGAACAAGTCGCGAACCTTGGAACCGCGCGGCGTCAGGCTCGCCAGCGTTCATACTTCTGCAGCAGGGCCTTCACGCTGGGGAGGAGGGCAAACTCGGCGAATTGGCGATAGGTGGCGTGGTATTCCCAGATGCGGATCAGGCCGAGCTTGTCGCGGTTTTGGAACCACCAGGCCACCTGCTCGATGGCCGCGTGTTCGAGGTCGGCGGGCAGGGGGAACTGGCCCGGGCCGGGGGTGTCGCCAGGCAGGACATAACCGCCGGTGTAAATGATGCGGGCCTGGTCGAGGTAGCTGCTCAACCGGCTGTGCAGGGACACGACGCAGCGGCGGCGCAAGATGAAGCGGACGTCGGGCTGGGCCACCCAGCCGTTGATTTCGTCGGTCTTAAGCTCGAAGCGGCTCACCGACTCGATGGGGTAACAGGGCAGCCGCAGCTCGGTTTCGTCCGCCGGGAATTCGTAAACAGCGTCCACTTCGCGGGCGAAGAAGCGGTGGCAGTAATGGTCAAACCAGTCGCTGACGGCTTGGATCGCGCGGGTGAGGAGGGCGTCGTAGGTGGTGTCGAGCCCGTCCAAGCCGAGCCGTTCCTTCACGGTCGAGAGTTGAGTCAACATAAGCGGGGTCCAGCGGGTTCAAGGTTGCGGTTTGCGAGACCAGGCCGGGCCGGTCTTCGGCAGGAGGAAGTCCTCGTGGACGGGGCGGACTTTGGCGCTGACGTAGCCGAGGTCGCCCCACGGCAGCGGTTTGAAGCCCAGGTCGAGGACGCGGTTGAGTTCATTGAACGGGATGCCCATTTCGAAGGCGGCGCGGGCGGCCTCGAGGCGGTGGCGGCGGGCCTGCTGCATGATGGGCAGGCTGTCGAGATCGAACCACCCGGCCGCGTCGGGGTCGAGGGCCCGGACGGTCGGGGCTTCGGCCGCCTCGAGGCGGGAGCACAGCGGGGCGACGCGGTTTTCGATGAAGTTGAGCCGGGCGCCTTCCATGACGTCGTACTTGGCGTGTTCGGTGGTGGTGACGATTTCCTCGGGGACGCCGAAGGCGGCGCAGATTTCGGCGCGATTGAACTTGCGGTTGTCGAGGAACTGGAGGTCGCTGCTCGAGAGCTGGGGGCGGATGACCTCGGCGCAGCCGAGGAGGAGCAAGGGGCCGTCGGCGGTGCCGGCGGCGCGTTTGCGCTGGCGGAGGGCGGCCAGGAGCTGGTCCTGCTGTTCATCCGTCAGCCATTCATTGGTGCGAACGATGACGCCGTTGTCGGCGTTGTTTTCGATGATGCCGCGCATGAACAGGCCGGCGGCGTAATCGCTTTGGGCGGCCAGGGCGGCCACTTGGAGGGGCGGGAAGCCGCGCCAGAGGTCGAAGGGGTTGGGCAGGCGCTCGAACCAGACTTCCTCGGGCAGGAAGACCTGGGCGGCCAGCGGCGCCTGCGGGCCGAAGCCGGTGTAACGCCAGCCGACAAGCTGGTGGTCCTCGACGATATGATGAAAATGGGCCGGGTCGAGCATGACCACCGCTTTGAGCCGCCGCTGGCCGGGGCGCGCGCCGGGGAGGGGTTCGTAGATGGGCACGCGGAAACATTCGCCGCGGAGCATGAGCCACATGACGCGCAGCTCCCAGTATTGGAACCGGTCCAGGAGGGGATGGGGGCGTTCGTAGAATTCGGGCAGCGGGCCGCTGGTGATGAGGTTTTCGCGGCCGCGTTCGCCCGCGGAGAACAGGAAGGGGATGTTGGCGACCTGCTCGGCCAGGACATTGATGGCGCGATAGACCCAGACGACCTGCTGATAGGCATTGGCCAGGCAGGGGCGGGCCGGCGGCTCGCCGCCGCGGAGCCAGTCGTCGGGCGTGAGACCGCCGGACCTGCGGCGGGGCATTGCGCCGGCGCGGGCGCGGGCGCGGGTGAGGGTGAGTTCATATCCGAAGAGTTTCATAGCGTTATGGATTGGATTGCGTGTTGAGGTTGAAGTGACGGCATCGAATGAAAGGGTGTCCGGGATGTTCAGCCGGCGCGCGCCGCGGCGCGGGGCTGGTGGCGGACCGCGTGCTGGCGAAGCGCCTTGGCCCAGAAACGGTCGCAATGACTGTCGGGCCCTTCGCCCGCAAACCGGAAATGCCCGGTGGCGGTGACTTCCTTGCGGAGGCTGCGAAGGTCGGCGCGCAGGCGCTCGTCTCGAGGGATGCGCAGGCGGCGCGTCTCGAAGTCGGTGCGCAGGCCGAAAGCCAGTTCCTCCTTCACCTGCGGGGTGAAGGTGACGGGCTCGACTTTCCAGCCGAACCGCTCGCGGGCCTGTTCGGCGAGCTGGAGCCCCAGGCCGGTCGCGTCAATGCAGGCCCGGTGCAGGCGCGGGAGCGCCAGCAGCCGGCGCAACTCGAACTCGAGCTCGGAAAACGACCGGCCGGACAACTCGAGCCGGAGACGGTCCCAAACGACGTCGCCGATCTTCTCGCCCACATCCAGAACGCACAGGTCGTGTTTGCGGGCGACGTCCACGCCGAGATAAAGCCGGCCGGTGGCGGATTGCAGGGCGGCGAAATCCCGGAGGCAATCCTCCTCCTCGCACGCGTCGAGCATGTCGTACGTGATGAAGGCGGCGGACTCGTCGGCGGGGACGCAACAGTATTCCTGGAGCCATTGTTCCTCGTCAATGCACTCGGCGCGCTGCCGGGCCAGCCAGGCTTCACGGCTGTCCCGCGCGCCGGTGGCGGCGTTGATGGCCTCGACCAGGCCCTGCTCGACCGCCGCCTGGATGGGCACGGTGTGGAGCGACCAGCCCATGGGATTGCCGTGTTGCTGGATGTCGGTGATGAGCTGGTTGAACACCGTCCCGACGCCGCGGTGGGTGGAAATGATGGAGAGGGTGCCCCCCCATTGAATCACCGGTTTGGCAACGGCGTACAGGGTCCGTTGGTCGCGGTGCAGGGCGAATTCGTCGAGTTTCACGTGCCCGGTTTTGCCGACAATGGCGTCCGGGTTCGACGAGAGGGCGTAGATGGTGGCGCCGCTGGCGAAGGTCAGCGCCTGGGTTTGCGTGGCGCGCCCCGAGCGGGGGCTGAGCACGAGCTGGCCGTGCTCGGCCGCCGCCCAATCCAGCAGCCGGGCCCAGCGTTTGCAGTAGCGGATATATTGCCGCGCCTGCAGCTCGTCCCGGGACATCACCCACACGTCCCGCCCCCCGCGCACGCCGGCCTTGATCACGCTGTCGTAGCTGTCCACCCAGCTCAGGCCGACCTGCCGGGCCTTCTGGCAGATGCGCAGGCGCGAGGGGTCCTGCCGCCACCGAAGCTGGTACGGCAGGAAATACGGGGGCCGGGCAGGGGAATCGGGCGGGGTCATGGGGTCCCTCTCAAAACAGCCGGAGCTGCTGTTCACACAGGTTGAGCGTTTCGTTCTCGAGCGCCTGCCGGCGTTCCTCCTCCAGCGTCAGCTTCCTCGATGGGTCCGCCGCCCGGGCGCGTTCCTCGCGCGCGCGCCTCTTCTCCTCAAGCTGCGCCCACTGCAAGAGCGGCCGCATGAGTTCCTGCGCCACTCTCAACCGGCCGGAGCCGTCCACCGCCTTGAGAGTAAGCTGGAGGATTAAAACGCGGTGCAGCTTGAGCAGGGTTTCCAGTTCCGGCGGCGGGTGACTCGCAAGCTGCCGCTCCAGTTCGTCGGTCTGCCGCGCCCCTTCGGTAATCAGCCGCAGCATCATCTTCTGGAGCCGCGCGGCGCGCCGGCGTTTGGTGTCCGCCGGGGCCGGCGCGGGGGGCTCGACCGCTGCCGGCGGGGGCGCGGGGACGGGGGTGGGGTTGGGTGGGTTCATGGGAGGTTCCTTTCCACGAGGCGGTCGAGTTTGGCCTCGAGCCGGGTCAGTTGCTGGTGGGTGAGGTCGAGGCCGGTGCGGAGCTCGCCGACCTCGCGGTCAATTTTGGCCAGGTGACGCTGGAGGTCCGCGACTTCGGACCGGGCCGGGGCGGGGGCGGGCGGCGGCCCGGGGCGGCGCGAGCGGCGGTCGAGGAAGCGTTCGAGCTGGTTCCAGCCGGCGACGAGGAAGAACAGGCAGCCGAGGAAGGCCGCAATCTCGGCGGGGGCCGGCGCGGCGATTTGGGCGAACAAAGCAATCGCATTCATTCCACCCTGTATAGTTGGACAAACCGTGTCCGAGCCCGGACAACTCGTGTCCAAGTTTGAAATTTTCTTTAGTGGTGGGGCGGGCCCGCAGAGCCCGCAGCAGGACGCGGAATGGGGGGAGGAAGCAGGAAGGTGCAAACCTGGGAAAGCAGGAAGGATGCCCTGCCTCGGAACCATTGAAGAGCGAGGCGGAATCAGACCGGAGAGGGGAGGCGCCGGGCGGGGCTGACGGGGGGCTCTACGCGGACGATCGGTGAATCAAAGCAGAACGGTTCCAGGACGGGAGCAGCAGGGCCGGGCTGGAGGGCGGCATTTGCCTGGTACGCGGGAGCGCCGGCATGCGCGAGCGTTCGAGTTAGCAAGACAGGCGGCCACAGGCGCCATTCGTGTCGTTGGCGCTGGCTTGGTCAGCCCCGGGCTTTCTTCTTGCGTGTGCCGACATGATAAGATGCATGGCCTTCCTGGAGTGTGGCCGCCGCGACCATTGCCGAGGACTGAGCATGAAGCTGGATTTGCAGGGTCGCATTGCTGAAAAGCGAAGCGTTTTCATTCATCAAGCGTGACGCGGCCAGGCGGCAATACTCAGTGTCGAGTTCGATGCCGATACTATTACGTCGGTTTTTCATGGCGGCGAGCATGGTTGTGCCAGTGCCGCAGAAGGGGTCGAGGACGGTGTCGCCAACAAAGGAGAACATCTGCACCAAACGCGAAGCCAGCTCCAGAGGGAACGGGGCCGGGTGCTCCTTGGTCGAGGCACCGGACAGGTTCCAGAATTGCTGAAACCAGCGGTCAAATTTGTCCTTTGGAATCATGCTAAGCTTGCGCTGTTCCTCCGTGGGCTTGCGATAGCCACCCGGTTTGCGCTGCATGAGAATGTATTCGATATCGTTCTTGATGATGGCATTGGGCTCATACGGCTTGCCAAGAAACTTCGAGCCGTTCGAAACCTCGTAAGACGCGTTGGAAATCTTGTGCCAGATGATCGGATTGAGGTTATCGAAGCCGAGGCGGCGGCAGGAGACGCAGATGTCTGCGTGAAGGGGGACGACGGTGTGCCGGCCGGCGTTTTCGCGCCGGGAAAGGCAAACGTCGCCGACAACGCAGATCAGGCGACCGCCGGGGACCAGCACGCGAAACACCTCCCGCCAGACCTTCTCGAGTTCTTTGATGAACTGCTCGTAATCGGCAACGTGACCAAGCTGCCCTTCGGATTCATTGTAGCGTTTCAAGGTCCAGTAAGGCGGGGAGGTGACCACCAGGTGAATGGATTCGTCACCAATCGCGGAGAGGTGGCGAGCATCGCCTTGGACGAGTTTGTGGGTGGTGGGAAAATCCTCAGGCAGCACGGTTCGACCGGGGGGAAGCGCGGGAGAAGGCAATTTCATAGCTGCTGAATTCGGCCGCTAAAAGCGGCCACTTGGGCGACAAGCGATTGGGCAAATTTCTGAAAGGCCAGGTCAGCGGCAGGCTCGGAATATTTCCCTTTGAGGCCTGTCTTCGCCTCGGACAGGAGGAAGGCGGCGGAGTCATAATGGCGCTCGAGCACAAGGCGGCGGCAGAAGAGCTCGTATCGCTTGGCGTAGGATGCGTCACGAAATTCTTCAAAGACTTTGAAATGGGGTTCTTTCACACCGACGGCCGCACGCGATCTGGGACAGTCTTCCAGGAGGAACAGGTAGCCGAGCCAGGGGCGGACTCCAGTCCCAAAGGCGTTTTCACGAAAGGCGGTCCAGAGGTCGAGGGCGCTGCCCATGGCCTCCTCGGTCCGGTTGTTGAAGTTGTTGCTGAACGAGGGGCCCACTTGGGATTTGGCTTCGAGAGCCGCGACGAGCTGGCCTCTCACAACCACGAGGAAGTCCCATTGCTTGGTGGGACGAAAGTAGCCGGGCAGCTCGAGCGAGTCCTGGCAGTAGATATGGCGGCGGTCAACACCAGCCTCGATGACGAGCCTGGTGAGAAGTTCAACGAATCCGCCCATCTGCGCGCCGCCGGTGACCGCGGAGCGCAAGCCTTGATCCTTCGGCCCCGAGCCAGTCTGCTTCGCAAGTTGCTTCGCCCGGGTCTCCCAGTAGAAGCGAACGGCCTCGCCCACATGGCGCGGCAGGTCTGAGAGAACAGTCGTTGGTTCGATCATAGCCACAAGCAGCATAGGCGCCGGCGCCGGTGCCGGTCAACGAATGAGACCTGCATTAAACGTTCCGAACCAACGGAATTTCGTCAAAAAGAAAAGTGTGGTCAGAACTGCTGTCGCGTGGCCTCACCCGCCATTCTGCGCCATCCAATGAAATCCCGGAGGACCGGTGGGGGACTGGCGCTATTTTATTT
>JARKQH010000133.1 GCA_029974925.1 Verrucomicrobiota bacterium | reverse complement strand
ACCGACCCCAGCCGGTATTCCGGCAGAGCCAGGAAACGCGGGCAGGGATACAGGTCGCCGTTGATCGCCACGGCCAAAAGCTGCCGGCCGGTGCCGCAGGAAAACCAGCGCCGCCGGACCGGCGCGCCCGGCTGGGACGCCCAAAACATTTGCCTTACTCCCTCCATGAACGTGCTGTCCACGGCAATCCGCCCCAGGCCGGCCGCATCCCGCTCCCGCACAGCGGCCAGGAAGCGTTCGCCCTGACGGTATAAATGCGCCGCCAGTTGGTCGGAAGATGCCGTTTCGTCGTTTTTCTTGCCCCCGGCCAATAACGAGCTGGACACTTTTTCGATGCGGCATTGCTTGAAGCCCAGCCGGCAGGCTGTTTGGAGCACCGCGTCAAGGTCGGTCCCGGCATAGAGCGTGGCGCGGATTAAAGCGTCCGGGCAGCGCGCCAGGAGCTTTCGAATTCGGCCGGCAATGACGCGGTAGGAACGGCCGCCGCCTTTCAGCGGCCGGTTACGGTTCTGCACGGCGGCCGGCCCGTCAAAGCTCACGCTGACCTCGGCTTGCTTCTTGGCCAGAAAGTCAATGACCGGGTCGGTCAAAAGCAAACCGTTGGTCATGATACCGTACCGCACCCGTTTGCCGGCGGCTGCCGCCCGGTGCTCGGCGTAGTCGGCAATTTTCTGCATCAGCGGAAATTGGAGCAACGGCTCACCGCCAAAGAAACCGATGTTTACCGTGGCGGAAGCCGCCGAGTTTCGGATCAGCCAGTCGACGGCCCGGCAGGCCACGTCCTCAGGCATCTGATTTTCCCGGGTATCGGGGATTTCTCCCTGGCAGCAGTACCGGCAGGCCATATTGCAGGCGTAGGTCAGCATCAATGCCAGCGTGTCCGGCGGGGCAAACAGGAACTTCTTCTGTCTGGGCGCCTCCGGCGGGACTCCCAGCCGAGCAAGAACCGGTTCAGCCGGCCCGCCCCGCTTTACCTCTGCCGCCGTTGCCGGATCGGTCCTGGCAAACCGCAGGTAATCCGTGCTGACCGCGTACTCGGCGCCGTCAACCGCAAACAGATGAAGACGCGGATCAATCCGGCCCATATTGTTCACCTTCCGTCTGTTCTTCCGTTGCCGCCAGGAACCGTTGCGCAGCCGGACTGGCTGCCGCTACGTCCAGCAGCGTAAAGAAATCGTACGTTTTAAACTCGCGGTCGTAGTAAGGTTCGCCGCACAGCCAGGAACCGCTGCGCAAATAAAGCCGCAGC
>JARKQH010000126.1 GCA_029974925.1 Verrucomicrobiota bacterium | reverse complement strand
ACTCTTTACGGTGATTCTCAGGGATATTTCCGAGCGCCGGGCGGCTGAGGAGCGCATCCGCAGTCTGAACCTCGAGCTGGAACAGCGCGTCGCGGACCGGACGGCGGAGTTGACCGCGGCCAATCGCGAGCTCGAATCCTTCGCCTGCTCGGTGGCGCACGATCTGCGCGCTCCGCTGCGGCACATTGAAACCTTCAGCCAGATGCTCGAGACGGAGCACGCCGGCGTTTTGCCGGCCGAAGCCCGGAGCTGCCTGGCCACAATCCGGCAGAGCGCCCGGAGCATGAGCCGCCTGCTTGATAATCTTCTCCATTTGTCACGGTTGGGCCGCCAGGAGCTCGGCCGCTGTCTGGTGCCGCTGGGCGCCATCGTCGGACAGGCCCGGGACGACCTCGCTTCGGAAACCGCCGGGCGCAACATCGAGTGGCGAATCGCTCCCTTGCCCACCGCCAACTGCGATCCCGGCCTGATGAAACAGGTGTTTGCCAACCTGCTCGCCAATGCGCTGAAGTATTCGCGACCCCGATCCCCGGCCGTGATCGAGGTCGGTTGCTGTCAGGCCGATGGCGCAACGGCCATCTTCGTCCGGGACAACGGTGTGGGCTTCGACATGGAACACGCCGACAAGTTGTTTGGCGTCTTTCAGCGGCTGCATCCGCCCTCGCAATTCGAGGGCACCGGCGTGGGGCTGGCGATTGTGGACCTGATCATCCGCAAACACGGTGGCCGGGTTTGGGCCGAATCGGAGCCGGATCGGGGGGCGACCTTCTACTTCACCCTCGGGGGGCTGGACCGGTGTGGCTGAGGCCGGGGGTCAGGGCCTGCAACATGCCTTGGGCCATTGCTTCAGCGCTGAAATGGGTGAACACCGCCTGCCGGCCCGCCGTCCCTCGTCCACGCCCCTGATCCGCCTCTCCCAACACGTGTTCGATCCCGTCCGCCAGTGCATCCACATCGCCCGGATCGCACAGCAGACCGCCGCCGGTGCTCTCCACCAGTTCCGGAAACGCGCCGCACCGGGGCTGGACCACCGGAACTCCCGCCGCCAGTGCCTCGATCACATAAAGCCCAAAAGCCTCCCCGTAAACGGCTGGAACCGAGAAAACCGACAGCGACCGCAGAAACGCCACCTTGGCGGCATGGTTCACGTTGGGATGAAACTCGACACTCTCCAGCAAACCCTCGGCTGCCAGTTGTCCTCTAACCTCTGCAACCACGGGCTCGTCGGCCGGGCCGCAACTCCCCCCGATGCGCAGTCTCAACGTGGGGAAACGCCCCCGTCGGCGGATGCGGATATAAGCGGCGACCAGCCTGTCCAGTCCTTTCTCCCGGCACATGCGCGCAAAGAAACCCAGCACCGGGGGAAGGGGCGGGGGACCCGGCGCGGCCTCGTAAGACGCGAGCTGGATGCCGTTGGGAACCACGGCGATCGCCTTTTCGGACAGGCCCAGCCGCCGGCCCATTAGCGTGGCAAAATAACCGCTGGGTGCGATCAGTTGGTCAAGTTCAGCGGCGCGTTCGGCCACAATCCGCCAGCAACGCTCCCGGTAAGGCTCCGGCAACGCATCCAGAAACCAATCTTCACCCTGCAGCATGCAGGCGACGGGCGCCCCAAGCCCGCTTCGAAGCCGCCGACCCAGGCCGACCAGCAGCGCGTTGGAAAGACACACCACGTCCGGCCGCGGTTGCGACCGCAGCCAGCCCAGCAGTTGTTCCAGGTCCGCCGCCTGATGCCCCTCCTCGCCCCGCAGCATGGACTCCGTCAGTTCGCCCAACTCCGCAGGCCGTGTCTTTGCCGCCCGCCCGCCGGCCCACTTAAGCAAGCGGGGTGAAGCGAGCAAATCGTGCATCCAGGCGGGAGCGTTGCGGAAAAAGGCCGATTTCTGGCGCAGATAAACGCTGATGCCACCAAAAAAGATGGGCGTGCCCTCGCTTTGATCCGGCTCATCCAGGGTGATGGGCAGATAGAGGGGCACCATCAGGGCGTCGTGTCCGAGCTTGCGCCAGGCCGCCACCAGTGCGTTGTCGCGCAGGCAGTTGCCGCAATACATCGCCCCCGCCCCGGGAGTAAGCTGAAGCAGCCGCATAACCAAAGGGGGAGCTTATTGCGCCGCGCCGAAACAATACACCTTGCCGTCCTCGCAACCGATCACAATGCGTCCGTCGGCCACCGCCGGGGAGCTTGTGATCGCCTGGCCCGCTTCGTAAGACCACAGTTCCCGACCCGTGTCCAGGCCTACGACGTACAACCGTCCATCGTCGGACCCCACCACGACCTTGTCCCCGCAAACCACCGGTGAGCTGTCCACCTTGCCGCGGGTGGGGAAGGCCCAAAGCGGCTTGCCCTCCGCGCGTGTTACGCAATGGAGACGCTTGTCGCGGCTGCCAAAGAGCACGCGGTCAGACGTGACCGCCGGCGACGAGAAGTAAGGGAAGCTGCGGTCTTTGAAGGTCCAGACTTTTGCGCCCTGGCGGAGATCCACGCATAGAAACTGGTTCTCATATTGCCCGAAGTAGGCGCGTCCTTCAGCCAGTGCGGCGGACGCCGCGATGTAGGCGCCGGCTTCGATCTCCTTGACCTGTTTGCCGTCCGCCAGGCTGATCACATGGAGCAGCCCGTCGCAGCCGCCGAACACGGCTTGACCCTCAGCCACCGCCGGCACGCCGTTGATGTAATTGCTGGTTTCGTAAACCCAGTTGCTTCGGCCCGTGGCCGCGTCGAGACAGTAGAGCTTGAAGTCATAACTGCCCGCCAGCACGCACACCCGTCCATTCACCCGCGCCCAGTTCACCGCTCCCAGAATCCGGTCCCCGGTTTCATGTTTCCACACCAGCTTTCCGGAGGCGGCCTCCAGCGCGTAAAGGCAGCCGTCGCCGGAGCCGACAAATACCCGCCCCTCAAGCACCAGGGGCGACGACTCGACTTCCCCGCCCGTTTTGAACGCCCAGACCGCCTTCCCGTCCGCCAGATTCAAGGCATGCACGCTCTTGTCGTCCGACCCAATGAAGACGCGGCCCTGGCTGATGGCGGCCGAGGATTTGACCGGCCCGCCCGTGGCGAAAGTCCATTTCAGCGCCAGCTTGTCCGGGAGCGAACCGCTTGCAATGCCGCGCAGCGCCGGATCTCCCCGAAACATGGGCCAGTCCGCCGCCAGACCGCCGGCAAGCGCAGCCAGCCACAGCGCAGATGCAAGACCGAACCGGACGCTGCCACAACTGTCTCTTTTGAC
>JARKQH010000390.1 GCA_029974925.1 Verrucomicrobiota bacterium | reverse complement strand
ACGGGGTGCCGCCGTATCAGGCGACCAACCAGTTCACGGTGGTGGTGGTGGATGACAACCAGGCGCCGGTGCTGCCGGTCCAGCCCGACCGCACCATTGCGCCGCTGACCGAGTTGATCATCACCAACCGGGCCACCGACGTGGACCTGCCCGCCGACACCCTGGTTTACAGTTTGGTGGTGGGGCCGAGCAACGCCACGGTGTCCGCCGAGGGGGATATTTTCTGGACGCCGGCCGAGGAGCAGAACAACAGCACCAACCTGTTTGTGACGGTGGTGACCGACAGCGGCACCCCGCCCCTGAGCGCCACCAACAGCTTCATCGTGTATGTGAACCGCAATCCGGTGATAGTGCTGGAGGGCTTCGAGCTGGTGGCCGAGAGCTGCGTGCCGACCAACAACCGGGTGGACCCGCAGGAGCGGGTGCTGGTGAGCTTCAGTCTGAAGAACACCGGGACGGGGCCGGCGACCAACCTGGTGGTGAGTTTGCTGGAGACCAACGGGGTGGTGGCGCCCGGGGGGGCGCAGCCCTACGGGGTGTTGCCGGCGGGGGGGCCGGCGGTGAGTCTGCCGTTTGAGTTTACGGCCGGGGGGGTGTGCGGGAGCAACGTGGTGCCGGTGCTGGAATTTCGGGAGGGGGAGACGGTGTTGGGGCGGGCGGAGGCGATTTTCCCGATGGGGGAGGTGGCCACGGTGCTGACGCAGAACTTTGACACGGTGAGCGCGCCGGCCTTGCCGGAGGGGTGGACGACCTTTGCCAGCGGGGCGCAGTCGGGGTGGGTGACGCAGAGCGCGGTGCGGGACACGCCGCCGCAGGCGGCCTACACGGCCAACGCCACGTCGCTGGGGGTCAGTGCGCTGGTATCGCCGCCGCTGGTGCTGGCGGTGAGCGAGCCCCGGCTGTCCTTCCGGCACAGTTTCAACATGGAGTCGTCATCCTCGGGCGTGGGGTATGACGCCGGGGTCCTGGAACTGGCGGTGGGGACCAACGGGTTTGTGGACATGGTGGCGGCCGGGGGCGTGTTCCTGACCAACGGCTACAACCGGACGGTTTCGACGGGGTATGGGAGCGCGCTGGCGGGGCGGGCGGCGTGGAGCGGCAACAGTGGGGGATTTGTGACCGTCGAGGTTCGGCTGCCCGACAGCGCGGTGGGCCAGACCATTCAATTGCGGTGGTTGTGTGCGACCGACGCGGGCGGGGTCAGCGGCAGTGGGTGGCGCGTGGACACGATCGGCCTCAGCGGGCTGGCCTGCTGCGCGAACAGTCCGCCGGTGCTGGCCGGGGTGGAGAACCAGACGGTGGCCGAAGGGGCGACCTTGATTGTGACCAACACCGCCCTGAGCCTGGGGCATCCTGCCAATCCGCTGATTTACCAATTGGAAGCTCCGCCCCTCGGCGCCGCCATTGACACGAACGGCGTGATCACCTGGACGCCGGAGGAAGCGCAAGGCCCTGGCACCTACACCCTTACCACCATTGCCCGGAACAGTGGCGCGCCCGCGCTGGCGGCCACCAACAGCTTTGTGGTGGTGGTGGGAGAAGTGAACACGGCGCCGGTGCTGCCGGGGCAAGCGGACGTGACGGTGGCGGAGCTGGAGACGTTGGTGGTGACCAACACGGCCAGTGACGCCGATCTGCCGGCCAACGGGCTGACTTACAGCCTGGTCAATGCGCCGGCGGGAGCCAGCATTGATGCCCAAGGCGTGATCACCTGGACGCCGTTCCTGAAACAAGGCCCAAGCACCAACGTGCTGCTCACGGTGGTCACAGATGATGGGAGCCCACCATTGACCGCAACCAACAGTTTCCTGGTTTTTGTCGTCCCCTACAACAGTCCTCCTTCTTTGCCAGTTCAAACCAACCGCACCATTCCGGAACTGACCACGTTGCTCGTTACGAATACAGCCAATGATGCGGAAACTCCGGCGAACCGGCTGAGCTATGTCCTGGCTGGAGCGCCTCCAGGGGCGGTTATCCAGACAAACGGAATAATCATTTGGACGCCGACCGAGGAACAAGGTCCGAGCACGAACCTGTTTGTGACGGTGGTAACCGACGACGGGACGCCGGCGTTGAGCGCGACCAACAGCTTTGTGGTGGTAGTGGAAGAGGTGAACTCTCCACCGGTTTTGTCTGTTGTGCCCGATGTGGTGCTGACGGGTGCCGTGCACTTGATCCTGACCAACGCGGCCACGGATCCGGACATTCCGATGAACAGTCTTGCTTACGAATTATTGGTTGGGCCTCCGGGGGCGACAATTGACGATGAAGGAATCATTTCCTGGCTGCCCGCCCCCGATCAGGTTCCCAGCACCAACCTGTTTACGACCGTGGTTTGGGACGACGGGCTCCCGCCGTTGAGCGCGACCAATACTTTCACCGTCACGGTGAGGCCGGACCCTGTCCAAGAGCCGCCGGTCATCCAGTCCATCGAATTCCTCGGGGGCGAAGTCCGAATCCGGTGGACAGCCGCCGCTGGGGTGAGGTATCGGTTGGAGTATAAGGATGATTTCACTGTGACGAATTGGACCCCGGCGGAGCCCGAGATTGTCGCGACCGAAGAGCTGGTAACCGTGACCAACGTGTTGCACACGACCTCGCAGCGGTTTTACCGCGTATATGTGGTGCCTTGAAACCAAAGGAACATGAAGATTTTGGCAGGCAGAATGCTGTATTTTAAGAGTTTAGGTCCAGCGATGTTGGCAGGTTGGCTGGGTCTTGATTGCAGTCGCCACTGAACCGAACATGCAAATTAACGTTATCGAGTATTTTGAGAATGGGGCGCTCCGCAAGTGCCCGCAGAAGCTGGCGGTGAAAGATGCGAGCCGCGAATGCACGTTCGCCGACCTCGAACGCTTCGCCAAGAACTGCGCGGCCTTGATCCTGAAGCGCACCCAGGCCCGAAACCGTCCGATCCCCGTTTTCCTCGGCAAAGGCGCCGAGAATATCGTGGCCGATATGGGCATCCTCTATAGCGCGAACGCCTACGCGAATCTGGACGTGAAGTCGCCGCCGCAGCGGCTGCAAGGCATGTTGCAGAATCTGGAGCCGGAGGTCATCATTACCTCGGCCGCCCATGCCGCCGTGCTTCGCGGCCTGCAGATTCCCGAGGAAAAGTTGTTGTTGTTTGAGGAGGCCATGGTCGGCGAGTCATTCTACGACAACGCCGCCCTGCTGCGCCGGATTGAGCCGGTGATTGACACGGACCCCTACTGCGTGATTCACACATCCGGCTCGACCGGGGTGCCCAAGGGGGTGGCGTTGAACCATCGCAGCACGATTGATTTCGTGGACTGGGCCTTCGACCGCCTCGGTTTGGACGGCAGCGAAGTCATGGGCAGCCTTGCCCCGATTTATTTTGACGCCTACACGCTCGAGTTCTGCATGCTCCTGGCCAAAGGCTCGACCTGGATGGTGGTTCCGGACCAACTGGCCATGTTTCCGGCGAAGTTGGTTGAGTTTGTCGCCAGCAATCCGATTAACTTTATCTTTTGGGTGCCGACGGTCATGGTCAATATTGCCAATCTTGACCTGCTGGCCAAGACCCGTCTCGACCGGCTTAACAAAGTCTTTTTCATTGGCGAGGTCTTTCCCACGCGCCACCTCAATTATTGGCGGCGCCATCTGCCCGGCGCAATGTTCGTCAACCTTTACGGTCCCATTGAAATCACGGTCGCCTGCACTTACTACATCGTGGACCGCGACCTGGACGACGACGACAAGCTGCCGATTGGTTATCCCTGCCGAAACACGGACATCCTGATTCTCAACGAGCAAAACCAGTTGACCCAAGTGGATGAGCCGGGGGAAATCTGCGTGCGCGGCAGCTCGCTGGCCCTGGGGTATTTGAACAACCCGGAACGGACGGCCAAAGGGTTTGTGCAAAACCCCCTCAACCCCCATTATCCGGAGCTGATTTATCGCACGGGCGATTTGGGTTACTGGAATAGTCGCGGTGAAATCATGTTCCTTGGCCGGCGCGATTTTCAGATCAAGCACATGGGCTACCGCATCGAGCTGGGGGAGATCGAGCATGCGGTACTGCAGGTGGACGGCATTCGGAACTGCTGTGTGGTTTACAGCCAGGCGAGAAAGGAGATTACGCTGTTTTACGAATGCGATCGGGAGCTCCCGCCCGCGTTCATCCGCGAAAAACTCATGGTCACGCTTCCCAAATACATGCTGCCGACCGTGTTCCATCGGATGGAGCTTATGCCACGGAATCCCAATGGCAAAATTGACCGGCAAAAACTGGTCGCCAGCGTCAATTGAATCGAATGGCTCCTGTCACTCGCCTTAACGACGTCCTTGAAGCCGTTCAGCGAGCCCGCCAGAACGCCCCGAATTTCTGCACCAACTTTTTCCCCGTCGAGCCGGTGCTCCGGCTCTGGATTCAGCAGGGGGACCTCAGCGCGCGGTCGGAAGCCGGCTGCGCGTTTTTTCTGCGCCGGGACCGGGATTTTTTCCATTTCTATTTCGCCGCGCCGGAAGCCGCGGCGCTCGGGCGCGGCCTGGCGGCCCTGGATGACATCCATTCCGAACCGGTGGTCGTGGACCTGATTGGGCGCCCGGAATCCTGGCAACCTTTGGCTGCGGTCTTTGCCGGCTGCCGTTTCCGCCCCTACCGCCGGTTGGTGCGCCTGGCCCGGGCTGCCAAGCCCCTGCCGCCCCTCATCCCGCGGGACACGCCCCCGCCGCCGGTGGTCTGGCCCGACGAGGCGGAATCCGGACGTGTTTTGGAGCTGATTGAGCAGTTCTTTGACCGGTACTCGGACCAGCTTCCCACGCTGGACCAGGTTCGCGCCGCGGTCGCCGCCCATCAGATTCTCGCCGTGAAGGTTGGGGGCGAGCTGGCCGCCCTCCTGTTTTACGAGACGCAGGGCCTCACCTCGCTGCTGCGGTACTGGCTGGTGGCCAAGCGACATGAATCGCGCGGCTTCGGCTCCGCGCTGCTCCGGGAATACCTGGGCTCGCAAACCACCGTGCGCCGGTTTCTTCTCTGGGTGGCCGCCCAAAACGAGCGGGCGATGGGAAAATACTTGCAATATGGCTACGCCGCCGATGGATTGGAGGACGAGATTATGGTAAATGAAAGAATTACCGCATGAAGCGACTGCCTGAACTACTCCGGGAAATCCGGCCGGAATTTGATTTTACCACCTCGAAGGATTTCATCGCGGATGGAATGCTGGATTCCTTCGACCTGATGACCCTGGTGGCGACGCTGGACAAGACCTATGGCATTTCCATTCAGGGAACGGACATTGTGCCCGAAAACTTCAAGAACCTCGAAACGATTGAAAACCTGCTGCGGCAGTGCGGGGTGACGGCATGAACTTCCGATTCCAGCGCAAACGCATCTCCGGCATTCTCTCGATTTTGCCGCCCACCGAGCGGTCGTTTGTCGAGGAGATGCGGAATTTCAACTTTCCCGAGTCGCGCTCCTTGAAGCTCAAGGAGGTCATGGGCTACGACAAGCGGCGCGTGGCCGGTCCGGACATTTGTCTTTCGGACCTCGCCGTCTTCGGCCTGCGCCGGCTGTTCGAGCGCGGCCTGCTGCAGCCGGAGGAGATTGACGCCCTCCTGGTGGTCAGCACGTCGCTGGATCACATCATTCCGCCGACGAGCAACCTGATCCAGGGCCGGCTGGGATTGAAGCAGGACATTTTATGCCTTGACATCAGCCAGGCTTGCGCCGGGTTTGTCATCGGCCTGCTTCAGGCGTTCCTGTTGCTTGAACAGGAGAGCGTTCGCAAAGTCGTCCTGGTCAATGGCGACCTGTTGAGCCGGAAAGCCTCGCCCCAGGACCGCAACATCTATCCCCTGATCGGCGACGCGGCCGCCATCACCGTGGTCGAGCGCGACCCCGGGGATTCCGTCATTCACGCCAGTGTGCAGATGGACGGGCAGCGCGCCGAGGCGTTGGTCATCCCCGCCGGGGGGTTCCGGCTGCCCTCCAGTCCCGAGACGGCGGTGCTGGAGGACGTCGGCGACAACAACCGCCGGGCCAAGGACCACTTGCGGATGGATGGGACCGCCATCTTCAATTTCGTGCAGACGGAGGTGCCGCCAATGATCGAGCGGTTGCTGCAATGGGCCGGCCTCACCCACGAGGCCGTGGATTACTATCTCTGCCACCAGCCCAACCGCTTCATGCTCCAGAAGCTGGCCGACAAGATGAAGGTCCCGCACGAGCGGATGCCCAACAACGTGGTCGAGCATTTCGGCAACAGCGGCGGCGCGACCATTCCCATCGCCATCACGCACAACCTGGCGCCGCGGCTGCGCCAGGGCTGCATCCAGGCCTGCCTGGCCGGATTTGGCGGGGGATTGGTCTGGGCGGGGATGCTAATGAAGCTGGGCCCCCTGGCCTTTTGCGAAACGGTGGATTTTTCCTGAACACGTAATATGGACGATTTTCTGAAAAGCATTGCGGCGATCCTCGAGGTGCCTGAAGTCAAGGAAACCGACGACCTGAAGAGCTTCGAGCAATGGGATTCCCTGTCGGTGTTGTCGGTGATTGCCATGCTGGACGCCAAGCACGGCGTCAACCTCAAGGCCGCGGACCTGGCCCAGGTGAATTCCGCGGGCGAACTCTGGCGGTTGGTGCAGTCGCGGAAAGGCGTCTGAACCCCGGCGGGCGGAGGCGGCCATGAACATCATCTTTTCCTCGCGCGTGCCCCGCGAATCGCGTGAAGCCCTGGAGGAGTTGTTGTTCTTCAATCCCCGGCAGCACCGCGTGCGGGATGGCATTCTCGATTCGCTCGAGCAATTCGGCCATCCGCGGCTGGTGGACACTCCCGCCGGCCTCTCGGTTCGCGTGGGGGCGCATGAGGCTCAGACCCTGTTCGCTTACGACCGCGACCGGCGCGGCAGCGACCCGGTGGGCGTGGTCGTCTTTTTGCGCACCAGCCCTTCGGAAATGGCGGTGCTGCACGTCGCCGTGCATCCGGACTACGCCTTGCAGGGCAGGCAGGCGGGGGTGGGGCTGGGGGTCACCCTGGTGGAAAAGGTCAAGGAAATCGCTTCGCGAATTGTCGGGGTGGAAAAGATTGTCTTTTTCTACCGCCAGCATGTGGTTATACGCATCTGAATGAGACACGCCATTTCATCGGAAGGATTCGGAGTGCGCCTGCGGCCGGTCCGCCTCGACGATGCCCGGTTCATCGTGTGGATTCGCGGTCTTGAACATGCCCGCGGCCGGGTCGGCGACTCGGCTGCCAGCATCGCGAGCCAGGAGCAGTGGTTGAAAGAATACTTCGCCCGCGAGGGCGATTACTATTTTGTCATCGAAACCGCGCAGGGACGCCGTCCCGTTGGCACCTACGGGCTCTATGACCTGCGGGAGGGCAGTGCCGAGTCGGGCCGCTGGATCATCCGGCCGGAGGTTCCCGCGGCCATTCCCAGCGCCATTCTGGCATTGGACCTGGCCTTTGGGACCCTCAACCTGAAAGAAGTCCGCGCGACGACCGTCTCGACCAACCGGCGGGTGCTGTCCCTGAATCGCAAGTTCGGCTTTCGCCAGGTCCGCGTGGACCCGGCCGCCCAGGTGATTGGGGGGCAGCCGGTGGACCTGGTTCGTTTCGTTCTCGCGCCGGGGGACTGGGCGGACGCGCGGGAGCGATTGCTGCCCCACGCCGCCCTGGCCGAACAGCAGGTGCGCGATTGGGACCAAAGCCCGGCGGCCGCGGTCACACCCACCGAGTACTGAGAGAGAATCACGGGAACAGCCTATGGAACTGAGCGAGTGTCGAATCATTGAGTTGCCAAAGATCACGGACCCGCGGGGGAACCTGACGTTCATCGAAAACCAGCGGCACATTCCGTTTGAAATCCGGCGGGTTTTTTATCTGTACGACGTTCCCGGCGGGGCGGACCGCGCCGGCCACGCCTTGAAGCGGTGTCATCAGTTCATCATCGCCATGTCGGGCAGCTTCGACGTGGTGGTGTACAACGGCAAGGACAAGCAGCGGTTCCATTTGAACCGCTCTTATTATGGCCTGCACCTGCCCCCCATGTTCTGGCGGGAAATTGACAACTTTTCCTCGGGTTCGGTCTGTCTGGTGCTGGCGTCGGAACCCTACGACGAGAAGGACTATTTCCGGGATTACCGCGAATACCTGTTGGCCGTGGGAGGCGCCGCCCGGTGAAGGTGCCCTTCCTGGATTTTGTCGGCCCCTATGAGGAGCTCAAGCCGGAGCTCGACGAGGCCTGGTCGCGCTTCATGCGTTCCGCCTGGTATATCCTGGGGCGGGAGGTCGAGGCGTTCGAGGAGGAATACGCGGCGTATTGCGGCGCGCGGTATTGCGTGGGAGTGGGCAACGGCCTGGAAGCCCTGCACCTGATTCTGCGCGCGTACGGGATTGGAGCCGGGGACGAAGTCATTGTCCCGTCCAACACCTACATTGCCACCTGGCTGGCCGTTTCGTATGCCGGGGCGACACCGGTGCCGGTCGAGCCCGATTCCCGCACCTTCAACCTCGATCCGTCGCGCATCGAAGCCGCATTGACCCCCCGAACGAAGGCCCTCATGCCTGTGCACCTCTACGGTCAGCCGGCGGACATGGATCCCCTGCTGGAACTGGCGCGGCGGCATGGGTTGAAAGTGATCGAGGACAATGCGCAGGCCCAGGGGGCGCGGTACAAAGGGCGCCGGACGGGCGCGCTCGGGGATGCCGCTGGCAACAGTTTTTATCCCGGCAAGAACCTGGGCGCTTACGGTGACGCCGGGGCGGTGACCACCAATGATGCGGAACTGGCCGACCGCGTGCGCACCTTGCGAAATTACGGGTCAAAGAAGAAATACTACAACGAATGCAAGGGTTACAATTCCCGTCTGGATGAACTTCAGGCGGCGCTGTTGCGGGTCAAGCTGCGGCATCTGGATGCGTGGAACCAGCGGCGCGCCGCCGTCGCCGCCCGCTATCAAGCCGCCCTGCCCGCGGGGCTGACTTTGCCCTGGGTGCCCGAGTGGGCGGAGCCGGTGTGGCACCTTTATGTGGTTCGCCACCCGCAACGTGACCGGTTGCAGCAAGCGCTGAACGACCGCGGCATCGGCACGCTCATACACTACCCCGTCCCGCCGCATTTGTCGGGCGCCTATGCCGGCCCGCAGTGGCCCCGGGGGGCTTTCCCGGTGGCCGAGCAGCTTGCGGACACGGTGCTGAGTCTGCCGATGGGCCCTCACCTTCGCGAGGAGCAGGTGGAGCAGGTGCTTTGCGCCACCCGGCAGGCGCTCGAAGAAATCGGCGTCAAGTTCTGCGGCCAGAGCGCGAGCTGCCAGGGCGCGCCGGCCGCCTCTGCCTTGGCCGGCTCGTCCTAGCTTCTCCCCGGTGAGCTCGAGCGAAAAAAGCACCTACGGGTCCATCCTGAAATCCTCCGCGTTGATTGGGGGCTCCTCCCTGGTCAACGTCGGCATCAGCATCGTGCGGGCGAAGGCCATGGCGTTGCTGCTGGGGCCGGGGGGCGTTGGATTGCTGGGCCTGTTGAATTCGGTTTTGGACCTGGCTCGGACGATGGCCGGCCTGGGCCTCAGCAGCAGCGGCGTGCGGCAGATCGCCGAGGCGGCGGCGACCCAGGACAGTCAGCGGGTCGCGCGCACGGCCCTCGCCCTGCGGAACGCGGCGGTGCTGCTGGGCATCGTGGGCGGGGGGCTGATCGCTCTTTTTTCCCGTCCGATTGCCGTTTTTTCTTTTGGGGACGCCAGCCAGCAGGGGGCGGTGGCGTTGCTGGGCCTGGCGGTTTTGTTCGCCAGCGTTGCCGGGGCGCAGCTTGCCCTGCTGCAGGGGCTGCGGCGCATTCGCGAACTGGCGATGGCCAACGTCCTGGGCGCCTTCTTGGGCACGTTGGGCAGCATCGTCATTATTTATCTTTTCCGCCGTCAGGGCCTGGCGGTGTCGCTGATCTGCGTGGCCTTGATGGCGCTGGCCGGGACGTGGTGGTACGTGCGGCGGGTCGAGCTGCCAGCCATGCGGTGGCGCTGGGCCGACCTGGCGCCGGAGGTTTCCGCGCTGCTCAAGCTGGGAGTGGTTTTCATGGCCAGCGGCCTCATGATGATGGCCGTCGGCTATTTCATCCGCATGATCGTCATGCGGAAGCTGGGCGAGGACGCCGCCGGCTTTTATCAAGCGGCGTGGGCGCTGGGAGGCCTGTATGTGGGCTTCATCCTTCAGGCAATGGGCGCGGACTTCTTCCCGCGCTTGACCGCCGCGGCCCAGGACCATCCCCGCTGCAACCGGATGGTAAACGAGCAGACCGAAATCGGCCTGCTGCTGGCGGGACCGGGCCTGCTGGCGACCCTGACGTTTGCCCCCTGGGTGATTCGGATTTTCTACTCGGGCCAGTTCGAACCGGCGGTCGAAATTCTCCGCTGGATATGTCTCGGGATGATGTTGCGGGTGGTTTCGTGGCCGATGGGTTACATTCTCCTGGCCCAGGGCGCCCGCCGCGCGTTCTTTTGGAGCGAGCTGGCTGCCAATGCCGCCCAGGTCGGCCTGGCCTGGCTTGGGGTCCTTTATTTTGGCTTGAAAGGGACCGGCATCGCCTTCTTTGCCTCCTACCTGTTCTACTGGATGTTGATTTACGCGATTGCGCGCTGCCTCAGCGGGTTTCGCTTCTCCCCCGCCAGCCGCGGCATCGGGCTGCTCTACCTGGTGTTGATCACCCTGGTCTTCGTTGGATGGTATTTCGTGCCGGAAGGCTGGGTGATGGCGGGAGGGACGCTGGCGATGATCGGCGCCGGGAGCTTTTCCTGCCGCCGGATTTGCGCGCTGGTGCCGTTCGAGCGTATGCCGGGGCCGGCGCAGCGCGTGCTGGTCTTGCTCCGGCTGGCATCGCCCCCGGCACGGGTTTAGCCGACAGCTTTAGGACAATGGGAAAGATGACATGAAAACAGCAATTATTGGCATGGGTTACGTTGGCCTGCCACTGGCCGTGCAGTTCGCCCGCGCGGGAGTGGCCGTGGTCGGTTTGGACATAGACGCTTCCAAAGTGGATGCCCTCAACCAAGGCAGAAGCTACATCAAGCACATCACCTCGGACACCATTGAGGAGGCCGTCCGCTCCGGACGGTTCGCCGCTACCACGGACTTCAGCCGCATCCGCGAGGTGGAAGCGGTGATCATCTGCGTGCCCACTCCGCTGAACAAAAACCGCGAGCCGGATATTTCCTACATCCTCGCCACCGGCCGAAGCATCGCGCCGCATTTGCAACCCGGCACGCTGGTGGTCCTCGAATCCACGACCTACCCCGGCACCACCGACGAAGACCTCCGCCAGGTTCTCGAGGTGGGATCGGGTCTGGAAGCTGGCAAGGGGTTTCACCTAGCCTTTTCGCCGGAACGCGAAGACCCGGGCAATCCGGACAGCAAGGTGGCTGTCATTCCGAAAGTAGTGGGCGGATTTACGCCGGCCTGTCTCGAGAAAGCGGTGCAACTTTATTCCAAGGCGGTCAAGACGGTCGTGCCGGTCTCGTCCTGCCGGGTGGCGGAGGCGACCAAGCTCCTCGAGAACACCTTTCGCTCGGTCAACATCGCCCTGGTCAACGAGCTCAAGATCGTTTACAGCGCGATGGGCATTGACATTTGGGAGGTGATTAACGCCGCCAAGACCAAGCCGTTCGGTTTCATGCCCTTCTACCCCGGTCCCGGCCTTGGGGGGCACTGCATCCCGATTGATCCGTTTTACCTTACCTGGAAAGCGCGGGAGTATGCGCAAAACACGCGTTTTATCGAGCTGGCCGGTGAGGTGAATACCAGCATGCCCGATTATGTGGTCCATCGCGTCGCGGATGCCTTGAATGACCGCCAGAAGGCCGTCAAGGGCAGTTCGATTCTTGTCCTGGGCCTGGCGTACAAGCCCAACGTGGATGATGAGCGCGAGTCGCCCAGCTATGTCCTCATGGACAAGCTCGCCGCGCGCGGCGCCAGGGTGGCCTACCATGATCCGTATGTTCCGGTCATCCGGCCCACCCGCGAGCATCCGCATTGGGCCGGCACGGAGTCGGTGAAATGGAATCGTGAAACCATTTCGGGATTTGACGTGGTGTTGATTGCCACCAACCACGCCTGCGTGAATTATCA
>JARKQH010000097.1 GCA_029974925.1 Verrucomicrobiota bacterium | reverse complement strand
GCCTTGAAAGCTCGACCAACCTCGTGGATTGGGAGCCAAGGGCCACGCTTTACCAATCCAATGCCGTCTCCGTCTGGTCTGACCCTGACTTCCCGAATCATTCGCAGCGTTTCTATCGCTCCCGCGATTTGACCACAGCCCTGGACCGCTACGTCGCGGCCCCCGATACCAACTACTCCTACACCCTGCTCAACACCATCCCCGGCGCGGGCCAGACCACTTTCATCCTGGAACTCCAATCCCAGACCTGGCTCACAACCAACGAGGTTAACCGGACTTTGTGGAAGCATTGGCTGATCCTGGTCATGCCCACCGCGGCCACCAACTCCCACGCGCTGCTCTTCATCAGCGGCGGCAGCAATCCCGGCACCCCACCCACAAGCGCCGATTCCAACCTGCGCCAGATCGCGATCGTTTCGGGCAGTGTGGTCGCCGAGTTGAAAATGATTCCCAATCAGCCCCTCACCTTTGCCGGCGAAAGCCTCTCACGCAGCGAAGATTCGCTGATTGCCTATACCTGGGACAAATACCTTCGCACGGGCGACGAACGCTGGCCCGCCCGCCTGCCGATGACCAAGGCCGCGGTCCGCGCGATGGATGCCATCACCGCTTTTTGCGCGAGCCCGGCCGGGGGGAATCTGGCGGTCAACCGATTTGTCGTGTCGGGCGCCTCGAAGCGCGGCTGGACAACCTGGACCACCGCCGCCGTGGACCGCCGGGTGGTTGCCATCGTGCCGCTGGTCATTGACGTCCTGAATGTCGAAGCCTCCATGATTCATCACTACAGCGCCTACGGGTTTTGGGCGCCGGCCATTGACGATTACGTGAACATGGGCATCATGAACTGGGTGGGCACTCCCCAATTCCAGGCCCTGATGGACATCGAAGACCCCTACGCCTACCGGGCGCGCCTCACGCTCCCCAAGTTCATCATCAATGCGACCGGCGACGAGTTCTTCCTGCCGGACTCGTCGCAGTTCTATTTCGACGACTTGCCCGGCGTCAAGTACCTGCGATACGTCCCCAACACCTCCCACTCGCTCAATGCGGACGCCATCACCACGCTCTCGGCCTGCTACCAGTCCATTGTCTTCAACACCGCTCTCCCCCGTTTTGCCTGGAGCCTCGCCGCGTCCAACTCCGTCCGCGTGGCGGTCACGGACCCGCCAACCGAAGTCCGCCTCTGGCAGGCCGTCAACCCGAACGCCCGCGATTTCCGGCTGGCCACCATCGGCCCGGCGTGGCAAAGCACCGTTCTGACCAGTCAGAGTGATGGCAGCTATCTCGGCACGGTGGCTCCGCCGGTTCAGGGTTGGAAAGCCTTTTTCGTTGAACTGGCCTACGTCCGGGCCGGGCTCTCGCCATTGAAATTCACGACCCAGGTTTTCGTCGTGCCTGACGTGCTCCCTTTCCACTATCCGCCTTGAACTGCGCCTTCGACCGGATGCTGAAACTCGTCAACGGTTCCTCGGCCCTCCGCTTTGCCAGTCAGCTCTGGCGAGGCGGCGGCTTCGCCGGCGGGCTGCTCGCAGTGGTCCTCGCGGCGTCAACCTGCCCGGTCCTCGCCGCCCCGGTGCCCGGCGCCGACCTGACTGTTCGGGTCGAGCGTCGCTCCGGCGCGCCGGTTTACGATGCCTTGAGCGGCCATTTCCTTGGCAAGGGCCCCGCGTTTGGCCTAACCTTGAAGAAAGGTGAGACCCGTGTTCTGCGTTACTGAGTCAGATGTCAGTTCCGTTGACCAACCCATGCAATGGCGCCTTCAATTTTTGACTCCAGGCCGCGCAGTAACGCCTGGGCCGAGCCGCTGTTTCCAATGAACGAACCAACCACCCCAATTCCACCCGCGCCCGGGCAGTTTAGCGGCCGGATTGAATTCAGCCCCGGTTTCAAGCCCCGGCCCCACCTCAGCCATGTGCTGTTCGACTGGGATGGCACGCTCTCGCTGATCCGTCAGGGTTGGCCCGAGGTCATGGTTCCCATGTTCGT
Organism: Verrucomicrobiota bacterium; assembly: GCA_029974925.1. GTDB lineage: Bacteria > Verrucomicrobiota > Verrucomicrobiia > Limisphaerales > UBA8199 > JARKQH01. The sequence goes on along the minus strand of JARKQH010000097.1, from coordinate 6,402 downwards.
TGAAATGCTGCCGCCCCTCCCGGGCGAAAGCGAGGAAATGCGCCGCCAGCTTGCCTACGACGACATCATGCGACTGAACGGCAAGCAGACGATTTATCAAATGATCCAGTTGGCCCAGCGCATCCAGGAACGCGGCGGCACCCCGCGCGACCCCCTCTGGTACAAACATGAATATCTCCGCCGCCTGGACCAGAAAATCCGCCACCGTCTCGAAGGTCTGCGCTCCGGCGCCTTGCGCCCCGACGATTGCCTGGTTCATGGCGCCCGCCCCTTCCTGGAATTCCTGCACCGCCGCGGCCTGCCCCTTTACCTGGCCAGCGGCACCGACGAGGTCTTTGTGAAACAGGAGGCCGAGCTGTTGGACCTCACCCGCTATTTCGGACGTCACATCTACGGGGCGCTTGACGACTACAAACAATTCTCCAAGAAAATCGTGATCGAACGCATTCTCCGCGAAAACCACATCCCCGGCGGACAGTTGCTCTCCTTCGGGGACGGGTACGTTGAAATCCAAAACACCAAGGAGGTCGGCGGGCTGGCGGTGGCGGTCGCCAGCGACGAGGCCAACAACGGCTCGGGCCGCTTTGATGAATGGAAACGCCAGCGCCTGCTCGGCGTCGGGGCCGACGTCGTCATTCCGGATTTCCGCGACGCGCAGCCGCTCCTGCAACTCATTCTTGGAACATGAACACCCCAGCCGGAGCTCTCCTGTTCTTCTCCTGCGCCGCGGCCTGCCTGGCCGGCGCCCCGGAGCCGGCCGCCGCCCGCGCGGCCAAGCCCTTCCTGAACTCGTCGCTGATCTTCCCGCTCGAGCATTGGCACAACCATTCATCCTGTGTGGTGGAATGTCCCAACGGTGATCTCCTGGTTTGTTGGTATAACGGGTCCGGGGAGCGCACCGCCGACGATGTCCGCATCCTCGGCGCGCGCAAACCCCGGGGCGCCCGCCAGTGGAGCGCTCCGTTCCTGTTGGCGGACACGCCGGGCTATCCCGACACCAACCCCGTCCTGTTCCTTGACCCGCGGAAACGGTTGTGGCTGGTCTGGCCCGTCATTCTGGCCAATCGTTGGGAAACCGCCCTGCTCAAGTATCAAATCTCCTCCAGCTACCAAAAGGCCGGGCCGCCGCGCTGGGACACCACCGGCGTCCTGCACGTGACTCCAGACACCAACTTCCCGGCGCAGGTCAGCGCAGGGCTTGAGGCGCTGGCCACCCGCATGGCCGGGCCGAACCGACCGCCCGAGTTCGACCGCTGGCTGCGTGAAAACCGGGACCGGGCAGCCGACAAGCTCTGGTGCCGCCTGGGCTGGATGCCCCGGGCACGTCCTTTGCTTCTCGAGGGGAAGCGCCTGCTGCTCCCGCTCTATTCCGACGGCTTTGATTTCTCACTCGTGGCCTATACCGATGACGGGGGGCAAACCTGGCGCACCAGCGCGCCCATCGTCGGCCCCGGCAATGTCCAGCCCACCCTCGCCCGCAAGCGCGACGGCACCCTCGTCGCCTATATGCGGGACAACGGCCCGCCTCCAAAGCGGCTGCAAATCAGCCAGTCCTTCGACCGCGGCGAAACCTGGAGCCTGGCGGTGGACACGGACCGTCTCGACCCCGGCGCCGGTGTCGAGGTCATCATGCTTCGAAGCGGACGCTGGCTGTTGATTCACAACGACCTCGAACAGGGGCGCCACCGCCTCGCCGTCTCTCTTTCCGACGACGAAGGCGCGACCTGGAAATGGACCCGGTATCTCGAAAAGGATGCTGACGTTGACATCCAGGCTGGACCCGGTTCCTACCATTATCCCTCAATCCTCCAAGCCCGGGACGGCACGCTCCACGCCACTTACAGCTTCCGCCAGAAACAGAGCGCCGTTCGCCCCGACTCCGCCGGCCGCCCCGCCACCGAATCCATCAAGCACGCGCATTTCAACGAGGCCTGGATTCTCGAGGGGGACGCCGCCGGACGCTGAAACCGAACAGGCGCCCCTCCGCAGCAGCGGCTGCGGCAAGGCGCCCGGTTCAGGTCACGAACTTCTGGTTACTGATAACTCAGAACCACGTTGCCGCCTGTCAGCGAGATGCCAGTGATTTGGGCCGGCTCCGTCCAGACGATCCGGTAGAATCGAGTGCTGCCGCCCTGCGGGACGGTGATCTTTTTGGCGCCCGCATCCACCAGCACGTTGGCCTCAGCGGCATAAACCCCGTTGACCTCCGGCGCTGAGAGCACCCGGGGCGCCGCGGGCACCAGGGCGATGTAATTCATGACCAGCCCCTGCTTGGTCCCCTCCGTGGGCGGGCTGTCCATCAACAGGCGCAGGGTGGCCGTGCCGCCCAGGTTGACCACGGCCAGGCCGCCATCGGCCGACCGGAGGGGCACGTAGCGGTAATTGTGAAGCCAGAAGGTGCTGGGGACCTCGAACCGGCCCAGCGTGTTGGTCACCGGCCCGGCGGCAATATGCTGCAAGGCCACCGGCTGGGCCAGGCCGCAGGCCGCCCGCAGGTAGGCGTTGTAGTGGCGCGCGCCGTCGAAGACCCGCGTGTAATTCAGCCACTCGCCTCCCTCCGTGCGCGTGACGTTGTATTCGTGAAGAGCGGGATTGACGCTCGAGTATTTGCTCCGCTGCGTGTCATAGTAACGGGCATACCCGATGCTCGTGGGCGAGGTGCCATCCGCCCACACAAATGTGCCGTAATTCCCCTGTTGCGTCCCAACCGGGTCCATCATGCGGTAGGCGCTCTCGTCCACGCGCGGCCCGCTGTCCCGATCATAAAAGTCCACCCCCGCGGTGCCCGTCAGGTCCACATAACCTGAACCGGAGTTGATCGGGCCGGTTCCGTTGGTCAGGTAACCCGACGGCGGGGGATTGTTGATAAACTGGCCGCCGCTGTAGTCGTAATCCTCGCATTCAATCACCTTGACGGCCCCGGAGGCCAGGTAGGCGTCACTGAACGTGTCAAAGGTGAATTCATTGGTCGTCCGCCGCCCCAGCACATCCTCCAGCTCAATTCGCGCCTCATAAACCACATTGGACGCCAGCCCGGCATACGAGACGGTCAGGTTGGTGGCCGGGCCGGAAATCACCAGGTCCGCCGACACGTTCACCCCGTTCAAATAGAGCTTGATGCCGTTGGCCTTCACGCTGTTGGTCGTGGTCAGCGTCGTGGCATTGAACGTAATGCCGCTGGCCGCCGGATGAAAGTTCTTGAACGAGGCCGGCGACCGGTTCACGACCTGCGGGGCCCCCGGCAGACCATGCGCAATGCCCGGCGGCGCCACCCCGGGCGGAGCGGTCTCGCCCACGTAGAAATTGTCAAACGTCACATCCACCGTCGGATCGTAATCGTTGTTGGACAGGTGGTAGCCAAACACGCCCACATAGCCGTAGGGGGGAATGTAAACCGAGTTCCCGTAGTAGGTGTCGTCCCCCGTCATCGTCAGCAACGGCTGCGTCAGGTCGTTCACATCATAAATTGCGCAGGTGTAATACTGGAGCGAGTCGCCGAAGTTGTTCGTGTTGCTGAAGACCAGGCGATAGGCCCGCCCGGGCACCCAGCGGAAGCCCACCTGGCTGACCGCCACCGGATTGCCCAGCATCAGCGCGCCCCAGGCGTTCACAATGCCCCAAACACTCATCTGATCCCGGTACCCCAGCGGCCCCGTGTTGCCGGGCCCCGTGTACGACCGCCAGTTGTGCAACCGCACGTTGAACGTCAAGCCCATCGGCACACTCGGGTCGAACGGCGCCCCGGCATAGATCAACTCGTTGCTGCTGGCCCGCGCGATCAGGCCCATCACCAGGTTGCAGTCCTGATTGGTGTTCCACGCCACCACGTCCACGGCCGCGTAGAAATTGGTGTAAAGCCGATTGGTCAGATAGCTGAATGCCCGCGCATTGGTGTCGCCACTGGTGCCGGGGCTTCCTTGAAGGCGATAGGCATGGCCCCCGTGGGCATCGGGCGGAAACGTAAACGTCGCCGCCGGGACGGACGAGCGCAACCAGCCCGTGTCGTTCCCATCGTCAAACGTGTCCACTTGGGCGCGGGCGCCCGCCGCCCACACCAGTGCCGCCACCGCCCCCACCAGGAGGATCGAAGGTCGTTGCGTCCGGACCGGATGAGAGGCTCTCGGCGCCAGGGGATTCATGGGAGGAGTTGAGTTCATAGGTTTTGCGTAAACGATTAATGGGTTCTCAGACCAGCTTCCTGCCAGGCTTTTGATTTGTCAACCCTTGAACGAATTGCGCAAGGGCTTGTCTTCCTGCCGCCCGCCCTAGAAAGCGGGCACATGCCACCCCTTCACCCCTCCCTCGCACAGGGGATGCAGCACGGCGACGTCCCCCCGTCGCTCCCCAATCGGCAGGGCGAACCGGCCCCGCGGGCCTCAAAGGCTGCGGGCGTTGCGACGCCTGACCATCCAGGCGGCCAGGAGGCCCGCCAGCCCGAGGCTTGCCAGGCCAGGCGCGGGAATCACCGCAACGATGACTCCCAGGTAATCCTCCTGTCGGTTCGAATAGACCCCGGTGCTGATCTTCACCGGCAGCACCAGCGTCGTGGGCGTCAAGGTCACCGCCGAGGCCGACGTATTGAGCCCTCCCTTGCCCACCAGCGAACTGGACGCAGCTTGGAACGGCGTGTTGTTCAGAAAGATGCCGTAGTCCAAAGTGCCCGAGGTGAGGGTCAGGGTCTGGCCGCTGGGCGCCATGCTGTCCTGGACGGTGCCGGCCGTGATATCAAAAACCAAGTTCCGATAAACACCATTTATGGCGGCCAGCCCGTAGCCCGTAATAAACCCGTTCGCTTTTACCCCATAGTTGCCCGGCCCATCCAACACATTCGGCGCGGTGGTGAAGGGCCCCGCAGGATTGAGCAGGGCGACGATGGAACTTCCTCCGCTGAAGGTCAGCACCCCTCCGGTCAGGTCCCCCGTAATGGTGCCCGTAAACGCATCCACCAGTGAACCAGGGGCTTGGGCGGCAAAAGGAAGGCCAAAAGCCTGGCCGGACAACGTCAGCGTGCTTTGGCTGCTGTCAATGTAGTAGGTCACCGGAACGGCCGAGGCCGAAAAGGCCAGGCCGAGGGTCAACACTGCCGTGCCAACAAACGAAACAATTCGAATCTTCATAGGAGGGACTTTCTGTTCTTCTGATTCAACAGGCATCACGTTGCTGCAGATTAAGGCTGATTTTGCTTTGATTATATCAGGCAAACCCTTCGTGTCAAGGTCTTTTTGAATCCACCTTCTTTGAACCCCACCACGCCGCCATGGCGTGAATCTTTCCGGGCAAAAAGCAAATGAGCGGGCTTGCGCCGGCCGCACCTCGACAGGCCGGCTGTTGCGGGGCGGGGGCATCGTGCGCGGGGTTTTGGTTCGAATAGGTGCGGATTGAGGGCGGGGGACGGGATGAGGGAATGGAACCTGAAACCTGAGAACCGAAAGCGAAGACCAGAGGACTGCCGGACCAGGGGACGGGTCGTTGGCAAAAGCCAAGGGAAGATCGGACCATGAGACAACCTCCCTACGCGACCAAAAAACGGACCGCTGACCGCCGGCCTCCTCCCACTACACCTTCCCACCTTCCTACCTTCGCACCTTCCCACCTTCGCACCTTCCCACCTTCCCACCTTCCCACCTTCGCACCTTCGCACTTTCCCACCTTCCCACTTTCCCACCTTCCTACCTTCGCACCTTCACACCTTCCCCCTCCCAGCACGCGAGGATCCGAGACGAACACAAGCCCCAGGCTTGTCGCAGACGTGACGGACTCGTTCAGCCGTTCGGGGGCGGCGACGTCCCGTCGCCGTCACCCACCCGGCACCCAAGTGGGGGTGTCGCGAAATACACAAATACAGCCAGGGGCGGCGACGTCGCCTCCCCGAGAGGGTGGATCTGACCGCGGATGGCGCGGATGGCACGGATAAGAAAAACCGGGAAGAATGGCGGCAGGCATGGCGCTGTCCCGGACGAGCGACTTCGCCCCGCCACCGGGAGCCCTGTGCGGCGTCTCCCTCATCCGCGAAATCCGCGAAATCCGTGGTCCCTTCTTTGCTGGGTCACGCGTAGGGCATACTTCCTGGGCTGTGCGTGCCGCACCTCAGCGTTCAGGCTTCGCGGCAGGGAGCACAGGCCCGCAGAGCACGCAGAAGGACGCAGAAGTTGGCGGACCCGGGCTGCGCCTCAACCCGCAGCCGTTTCCAGGCAGTGGATCTGACCGCGGATGGCGCGGATGGCACGGATAAGAAAGAGCCGGAGAGCATGGCAGCGGGCTTAGTGCTGTCCCGGATGGGCGACTTTGCCCGCCACCGGGAGCCCTGCGCGGCGTCTCCCTCATCCGCGAAATCCGCGAAATCCGTGGTCCATTCTTTGCTGGGTCACGCGTAGGGCGTTCTCCTCGGCTCTGCGTGCCGCA
>JARKQH010000081.1 GCA_029974925.1 Verrucomicrobiota bacterium | reverse complement strand
GGCCCCAGCGCGTTGCAGGCGGGCGACAGCTTCCAGTTGTTCAACCTTGGCAGCTCGCAGGACTTCGCCAGCATCATCGTGCCGGCGCTGCCGTCGTCCACGCTGGCGTGGAGTTTCGACAAGGCCACCGGCGTGCTGTCGGTGGTGGACAACCGGCCGAGGCTCGAGGTGGTGGTCGGCGCCAACACGCTCCAGTTCTCGTGGAGCGCGGCCGGTTACCGGCTCCAGGCGCAAACCAACAGTCTGAGCACCGGGCTGGGCAACACGTGGTTTGATTATCCGGGCGGCGGCGCCAGTCCGGTCACCGTCCCGATCAATCCTGCCAATCCGACCGTGTTCTTCCGGCTGAGCAATTGACCGGGCCCGAGTCTGAATTGAATTGAACTGAATCAAAGCGCGTTGACGCCGGGGCACGTGTGGAACCTGCCCCGGCGTTTTCGCAAGCCGTTTCGTCCCCGATGCACTTCCCCATCTGCCCCCGTTGGTTCCCCGCCTTCCTGGTTTTCTGTGCTGCCACGGTCGCCGGCCATGCGGAAACCGGGCCATCGGCCCGGCTGCGGGCCTTTCCCACCGCGGAAGGATATGGCCAATACGCCCAAGGTGGCCGGGGCGGCCGGGTGATTGCGGTGACCAACCTCAACGACAGCGGGCCCGGCAGCTTCCGGGCCGCGGTCGAGGCCGAAGGGCCGCGCACCGTCGTGTTTCACGTCTCGGGCCTGATCACGCTCGAATCCAAACTGGTGGTGCGGAATCCGTTCCTGACGGTGGCGGGGCAGACCGCGCCGGGCAAAGGCATTTGCCTGCGGAAGTACAACTTCGGGGTGTATGGCACCCATGACGTGATCATTCGTTATGTGCGGGTGCGGCCGGGGAACCTTTCGGGCCAGACGCTGGACGGGATGGGGCTGGCCTACAGCGACAACGCGATTGTGGATCATTGTTCGATCAGTTGGACGCTGGACGAGGCCTTCAGCTCGCGCGGGGCCACCAACATCACCCTCCAGCGCACGCTGATTGCCGAGGCGCTGAACGAGGCGGGCCACAAAAAGTATCCGCCCGGCACGCAGCATGGGTATGCGGCGAGCATCGGGGGCCTGATCGGGAGTTTTCACCACAACCTGCTGGCGCACTGCGCCGGGCGGAATTGGAGCCTGGCCGGGGGGCTCGACAAGCAAAAGCGGCATACCGGCTGGCTGGATATCCGCAACAACGTGGTTTACAACTGGAAAAACCGGGCGACGGATGGCGGCGCCGCCAAAGTCCAGTTTGTCAACAACTACTACAAGCCCGGTCCGGCCACGACCTTCTTCTTCGTGCTCAATCCCCAGCGGGAATGGGTTCACCTTTATGGACCGCAGGATTTTTACGCGGCGGGAAACATCCTCGAGGGGCGGGTGACCGCCGACGAGAAATGGGGCGGAGTGAAGCTGCCCGCCAGCCCGGATTTCATGTTCGACGAGCCGTTTTTTGAGCCGCGGGTCAGGACGCAGACCGCCGCCGAGGCTTACGAAGATGTCCTGGCCAATGTCGGCTGCAATTTCCCGGCGCTGGACGAGCACGACCGGCGGGTGCTGGCCGAAGTGCGCGAGGGGACGGCGCGTTACCGCGGCAGCCGCACGGGGCTGCCCGGCCTGCCCGATTCGCAGGAGGACGTCGGCGGCTGGGAGGACTACCCCGAGGTTCACCGCCCGCCGGGCTGGGATAAAGACCTTGACGGCATGCCGGATGACTGGGAAAAAGCTCACGGCCTGGACCCGAACGATCCGGCCGACGGCAACGGCGATCTGAATGGCGATGGCTACACCAACCTGGAGAAATATCTCAACTCTCTCGTGGGCGAGTACACGATTCAACCGGGGAAGAAATAACCCGGCCGGAGCGCCGCCCGCCGACCCATGAGCCGGCTGTTTCCATCGCCGCGAGCCCCGGGCAACACCCGGCTGGCCGGCGGCGTGTGGCTGGCCGTCCTCGTGGCGGGCCCTGTCCTCGTGGGTTTGCCCGTGGGCGGGAGGGTGCTGGACCCGGAACGGTTTGTCCACCATGTCCGGTGGTTCAACGCGATGGAACCGGAGACGGTGACCAACGCGATTCCCAACGCGGCGGCCTGGGGCTGGCTCAAGGAGAACATTCCCTTCTTCGAGTGTCCGGACCGCGAGGTCGAGACGATTTATTACTACCGCTGGTGGACGTTTCGGAAGCACATCGTCCAGACGCCGCAGGGGTTCGTCTTCACGGAATTCCTCGTGCCGGTGAGCCACGCGGGACCGTACAACACCATCAGTTGCGCGGCCGGGTTCCATGTCATGGAAGGGCGCTGGCTCCAGAATTCGCGGCTGGTGGACGATTACCTCCTTTTCTGGCTGCGCGGCAATGAAGGCCGGCCCCAGCCCCATCTTCACAAATACAGCCACTGGCTGGCCGCCGCCGCCCAGGCGCGAACGCTCGCCAGCGGCGACACCGCCTTGCTGGCCGCGCTGCTGCCCGATTTGCAGAACGATTACGCCGCCTGGGAACGCGAGCGGCAGCGCGCCGACGGCCTGTTCTGGCAGTACGATGTTCGCGACGGCATGGAAGAGTCCATCAGCGGGTCGCGCTCCGCCAGAAACATCCGGCCCACGATCAACGCTTACATGTTCGCCAACGCGCGCGCCGTCGCGGCGGCGGCGCGAGCGGCCGGCCAGCCCGCGCTGGCGGAGGAATTCGAGCGCAAAGCCGCCCGGTTGCGGGCCCTGGTGCAGGAGCAGCTTTGGGATGGCCCGGCTGGTTTTTTCAAAGTCAAACTGCCGGACGGTTCGTTCTCGAGCGCGCGCGAGGCCATCGGGTTTGTGCCGTGGATGTTTTGCCTGCCCGAGGCGGGGAGGGGTTTTGAAGCGGCCTGGCGGCAACTGACCGATCCGCAAGGCTTTCGCGCGCCGTTCGGGATCACCACCGCCGAGCGGCGGCATCCCGAGTTCCGGTCGCATGGGGTGGGCACCTGCGAATGGGACGGAGCGGTGTGGCCGTTTGCGACCTCGCAAACGCTTTGCGCGCTGGCCAATCTGCTGCAGGAATACCGGCAGGAGGAGGTCTCGGTTCGCGATTACTTCGACGCCTTTCTGACCTACGTCCGCTCCCAACAGGCGCGCGGACGGCCTTACATCGGTGAATATCTCGACGAAGTGACCGGCGAATGGATCAACGGGAAGAATGACCGGAGCCGGTACTACAATCATTCGCTGTTCGCCGACCTCGTGATCACCGGCGTGGCCGGACTCCGGCCCCGGGCGGATGACGTGGTGGAAGTCCAGCCCCTGCTGCCGCCCGGCACGTGGGACTGGTTTTGCCTGGACGGCATCCCGTATCACGGCCGCCAGCTCACGATTGTTTGGGACCGCGACGGCAGCCGCTATCAGCTCGGCCCCGGCCTCCGGGTGTATGAGGACGGGAGGGAAATCGCGCGCGCGGAGCGCCTGGCGCCGCTCACGGGCCATCTCACCCCCTTGAGAAAATGAAGCTTTCGCGGCAAACGATCTGCCTGGGATGGCTGGCCGCCGGGCTGGCGGCCGGAGCGGCCCCGGCGCCGCCTCCGATTGTCTCCTCCGGCAAGGATGGGAAGCTGGAATGTCATCCGGACGCGCGGGGCAACTGGGTGCCGGACTTTTCCGTTTGCGGTTACGCCGGGGGGGCGCGGCCCGTGCCCCTGGCGCCGGTGCGGGTGACCGTGGCTGCGGAGCCGGGCGATGCCACCGCGCGGATTCAGGCGGCGGTGGATTATGTCGGGGGATTGCCCGCCGACCGGGACGGCGTGCGCGGGGCGGTCCTGCTGCTCGAAGGCACCCACGCGGTCCGGGGCGGCCTCGTAATCCGCCATTCCGGCGTCGTGCTCCGGGGGCAAGGCATGGGCGCCGGCGGCACGGTGTTGTTGGCCGATGGCCAGGACCGGCGCGCGTTGGTCCGGATCGCGGGGCGCAACGATTTTCATGCCGGCCAGTCGTGGCAGGTTGTGGACGAGTTCGTTCCGGTGGGGTCCTCGTGTCTGCAATTGGAGTCTGGCGCGGGTTTGCAGGCCGGGGCCGCCGTCCGGCTGGTTCGTCCGAGCAGCGCGGCTTGGATTCAGCGCCTGGGCGCGACCGAGTTGGGCGGCGGCATTGGGGCGGGTTGGAAGCCCGGCTCGCGGGACATTGTCTGGGACGCTTCGATTCTCGAGGTGGACGGCGCGCGGGTCACGCTGGACATTCCCGTGACCACGGCCCTGGAGAAGGAACTCGGCGGAGGTCAACTCATGAGCTACGAATGGCCGGGCCGGATTGCCAATGTGGGGGTGGAAAACCTGGCGATGGTGTCGCATTTCGACCCGGCGAATCCGAAGGACGAAGACCATGCGTGGTGTGGCATCACCCTCGAGAACACCCAGGATGCCTGGGTCCGCCAGGTTCACTTCAAGCATTTCGCCGGCTCGGCCGTCGCGGTTTATGAAACCTGCCGGCGGGTGACGGTCCAGGACTGCATTTCGGAGCAGCCGGTTTCGGAAATCGGGGGCTACCGGCGCCACACCTTTTTCACCCTCGGCCAGCAGACGCTGTTTTTGAAGTGCTGGGCGGCGGGCGGGCGGCACGATTTCGCCGCGGGCCATTGCGCGCCCGGTCCGAACGCGTTCGTCCAGTGCGAGGCTCATGAAGCCCTCGGGGACAGCGGGCCGCTCGAGAGCTGGGCGTCGGGCGTGCTTTACGACAATGTGGTCGTGGATGGGAACGCGCTGACGCTGGGATTTCGGCCGGGGAACAACGCGGCCATCGGGTGGTCGGCGGCGAACTGTGTGTTGTGGAATTGCAGCGCGGCGGTGATTCGCTGCTGGAACCCCCCGGGCGCGCAAAACTGGTCGTTCGGTTCCTGGGCGGGTTTTGAAGGGGACGGCCTCTGGCGGAGCTCGAACGAATTTGTCAGTCCGCCCAGTCTGTTTGCCGCCCAGGTCAGGCAGCGGTGGGGAAGCGAAGCCGCCGCCCGGCTCGCGCTCATGCCGCGGCCCCGCGAGGAATCCAGCAACCCGACGCTCGATCGGGCGCAGGAACTGGCGGCCGCCTCCCATCAGCCGGCCCCCAGCCTGAAGGACTTTATTCAAGCGGCGCCGGCGCGGGAGCCCATCCACTCCGAGCCAGGGGATGCCCGGCCGGTTTCGAGTCTGGCGCCTGATTCCGGAGCCGGACACGACGGGGCCGCCTTAGAACCCACCAACCGAATTGCCATTGTCAACGGCTGGATTACCTGCAACGGCCGGCTGGTCATTGGCGGCACGGCCCCGGTGCCCTGGTGGCGCGGCACCATTCGTCCAGCCGAGGCGGCTGCCGCGCCGCCGGCGGTGACGCGGTTTGTCCCCGGCCGCGTCGGAGCGGGTTTCACCGACGACCTGGGCGAGGTGGCGGACTTTCTGGTGAAGAACGGCAAAGCCGCTCTGGACCATAATTATGGCCTGTGGTACGACCGCCGGCGGGACGATCACGAGCGGGTGCGGCGGATGGACGGGGACGTGCTCCCGCCATTTTACGAGCAGCCGTTCGCGCGCAGCGGGCGCGGCACGGCCTGGGACGGCCTGAGCCAGTACGACCTGACGAAGTATAATCGCTGGTATTGGTCGCGCCTGCGCCAGTTTGCGGAGCGGTGCGAGGCGCGCGGCTTGATTCTGTTCCACCAAAACTACTTTCAGCATCACCTGCTCGAGGCGGGGGCGCATTGGGCCGATTTCCCCTGGCGCGCCGCCAACAACATCAACCAAACCGGTTTCCCCGAACCGCCGCCCTACGCGGGGGACAAGCGCATTTTCCAGGCCGAGTTGTTTTATGACACGAGGCACCCGGTTCGCCGCGAGCTGCATCGCGCCTACATCCGCCAGTGCCTGGACAATTTCGCCTCCTGTGCCAACGTCATCCAATTCACCAGCGCGGAGTTCACCGGCCCCTTGCACTTCATGGAATTCTGGCTGGATACCGTTGCCGAGTGGGAGCGGGAGCATTCCGCCAGCGGGCTGGCCCAGGGGTCGCCGCTGATCGCGTTGAGCGCCACCAAGGACGTCCAGGACGCGATTCTGGCGGACCCGCGTCGCAACGCGGTTGTGGATGTGGTGGACTTCCGCTACTGGTGGCGCACCCCCAAGGGCGAGTTCGCTCCGCCGGGCGGCAGGAACCTTGCGCCGCGTCAATTCGAGCGGCAATGGCGCGGCGGCCGGCCGGGCGACACCGACCTGGCGGGGATGGCGGCCGAGTATCGGGCGAAATATCCGGCCAAGGCGCTGCTCTGCGATTTTGACGCGGCGGGCTGGGCGTGGTTGTGCGCGGGCGGTTCGCTGCCGCGGTTGCCGCAAACGACCGACCCCGCCCTGCTGAAAGCCGTGCCCCGCCTGCGGCCGTCCCCGGCGACGCAACGGGGGCGCTGGACCCTCTGCGAGCCGGGCCGCCAATGGCTGGTTTGCCTCGACCGCGAGGCCCCGGCGGAACTGGATTTGACCGCCGAGCCCGGCGCGTTCCAGTTGCGCCGGGTGGATTCCGCCACGGGGAGAACCACGCCGGCGGGACGGATAAACGGCGGGGCGCGAGTGAGCCTGCCAAAGGAAAACGGAACGACGACCATCCTCTGGCTGGTCAAGGAGTGAACACCATGACTGAGAATTCCATTCGCCAATCTTTCGGGGCACAGGGCGGCCGGCGCCTGTGCGAAATGACGCAGGCCCCACGCCGCCGCTGGCCGGGGCGGCGAACGCTTCGAGGGACCCTGCTGGCGGGGCTGCTGTTGCTCTCCGGGGCGGCGCCGCAGGCGCGCGCGGCGGACACCGTCGAGCTGTGGGGCATGTATGAAGTGGTGCTTCGGGGTCCGGCGGGGGGGAACCCCTTTCTGGAGGTGCATTTGGCGGGACGTTTTGCGCAAGGGTATGACTCGATCGAGGTTCCCGGCTTCTACGATGGCGAGGGCGTGTACCGGATTCGGTTCATGCCGCGGAAGCCCGGGTCCTGGACTTACGAAACGCGCAGCAATGTGCCGGAGCTGAACGGTAAAACCGGCGCCTTTTCGGTTGGAAAACCTTCGAGCGCAAACCACGGCCCCGTGCACGTCACCAACCTGTTCCACTTTGCCTACGCCGACGGCACGCCTTACCGGCAGGTGGGCACCACGTGCTATGTGTGGACGCACCAGGATGAGGCCCTGCAGGAGCAGACGCTCAAAACCCTGGCGGCGTCGCCCTTCAACAAAATCCGATTTTGCGTTTTTCCCAAACGCTATTCGTGGAACACCAACGAGCCGGCCCTCTACCCTTTTGAGGGGAGGCCCCGTAATTTTGACACGACGCGCTTCAACCCGAAATTCTTCCAGCATTTCGAGCAGCGGATTCTCGACCTCCAGCGTCTGGGCATCGAAGCCGACGTCATTCTGCTGCATCCTTACGACGAGGGCGCCTGGGGGTTCGACCGCATGACCCCCCTGGAAGACGACCGGTATCTGCGGTATGTCGTGGCCCGCCTGGCCGCGTTCCGCAACGTGTGGTGGTCGCTGGCCAACGAATACGATTTCATGGAGCACAAAACCGAGGAGGATTGGGAGCGCATGGGCCAGCTTGTCTCGCGCACCGATCCCTTTGGCCACCTGCTCTCGATCCACAACGGCAAGCGCCTGTTCAACCACACCCGGCCCTGGATCACCCATGCCAGCATCCAGAACGGCTCGGCGGTCGCGGACCCGAACACGGCCGGCATTTATCGCGATGCCTATCGCAAGCCGGTGGTTTATGACGAAATCAAATACGAGGGCGACATTCCCAAGCGGTGGGGAAATCTCTCCGCCGAGGAGCTGGTCTTTCGGTTCTGGAACGGCACC